>CAZQYU010000017.1:12181-27338 GCA_964597585.1 uncultured Thermoanaerobaculia bacterium | reverse complement strand
TCTGCACCCTGGGCCTCGGGCTGCTGGTCTCGACCCTGTCCAGGACCCAGCAGCAGGCGATGATGATCGCGACCTTCGTCTTCATGCTGCCGCAGATCTACCTGTCCGGGTTCATCTTCCCGATCCAGAACATGCCCAGGGGCTTCCAGCTCGCGACCTACGTCGTGCCCCTGCGCTACTACGTCCAGGTCCTGCGCGGCGTCTTCCTCAAGGGCGTCGGCCTCGACGTGCTGTGGCCCCAAGGCCTGGCCATGCTCGGCCTCGGGGTCGCGATCCTGCTCCTGGCGCGCCTGCGCTTCCATCGCAGGCTTGGGTAGTGTCCTACTTGGGAGATCGAACATGTCCTTCGCGGTCTACCGCGGCTCCCGGATGCAGTGCTCCTACTCGAGTCACGGCCAGATCCCGAGGTCGGGCAGCTTCCAGTACCAGGTCAGGCTCAACGAGGCGCTGAGCCCCGACTTCGCCCCCAGCGCCGCGCGGTAGCCGTGGGAGTTGCGCGCCTCGCACTGGGGGCAGGCGTCCGGGTTGCTCACCGTCCGTCCGGTGTCGGGATCGGTCCAGTAGGTGGGCGTCGGTGACCAGAAGAACGCCCCCGAGACCCCGGACCAGAGGCCCCCGCTGAACCTGGTCGAGGCGTCGCTGCCCGCGACACGGAACGATGGACGCTTGACCGCGAAGCCGGCCGAGAGCGAGGTGGAGACGAACCAGCCGCGGTAGTCGTCCGGCGTGGGCGTGTCGTACACGCCGCCCTGGCGGAACACCGGCCGGGCGAGGCCGACCGAGGCAGCCGCGTCCGAGGTGCCACCGAAGCCGATGTCCGATCCGAAGAAGAAGTAGATCGCGTGCTGGTCGAGCTTGAAGAAGTCGAGCGCCTCGAGTCCGCCGGTGAGGCCGATGCCGAGCTCCAGCCCCTCGAGCGAGCCGCCCGCGAGGCCGAGGTCGAGGAACAGCGGCGCGAAGCTCGCGTCCTTGCGCTCGAACAGGTGCCGCCAGACGTTGCGGATACCGAATGCCGAGCCGACAACCTCCTGCGGGTTGAGCGCGACGATTTCCAGAGTGGCGAGGGTCGAGAAGGCGATCGACGAGTAGGCGACGACCCCGGCCAGGGTGATCTGACCCGATGGGTCGAGCAGGTTGACCGGGTCGCCGAAGGCAAAGGCATAGCGATTGAGGGTGCGCGGATCCTCGATCCGGGGAGCGGCGCGGTCGGGCTGGACGAAGCGTCCGACCTCGGGCTGATACCAGCGACTGCGCATGAAAACGAGGCCGCTGGCCGGATCGCGATAACCGCCGCCGAAGCCGATCCCGGGCTGGGAGGGCGGTGCTCCGCGGGGTACGCCGAAGGCATCGACGGGCGTCTGCTGAGCGATGGCGCCACCGACGGCGGTCGCCACGGGTGTGCCGGCCACATCGTCGATGAGCACCGTCGTCGTGCCCGCCTGGTCGATCGCGTAGGCGGTGAAAAAACCGTCGTTGAAGAAGCGGCGGGTCGTCCCTCCGGCGTGCTCCTCGACCAGCTGAGGCAGTCCGTCCGCGGCGCGGTCCCACAACAGAGTGGTGGTCTGGCCGCTTTCCGTGCGGGAGGCGAGCAGCCCGTCGACGTCGTAGGCGTAGTCGACGACGGTCGGCGAATCTCCGGTGCGCGCGAAGCGGACCAGACGACCGCGGTCGTCGTAGCTGAAGCTCTCGGCGACGGTCGGTCCCGACCGCGTCAGCAGGTTGCCGCCGGGGCTCCAGGCATAGCTCCAGATGCCGTCCTCGAGGAGGCGGTCGTTGGCGTCGTAGATGAGGGTGCGGCTGCCCGCGTCGTCGGTCTGTGCGACACGATTGCCGAGGGCGTCGTACTCGTAACTGGTCACCGCGGGCGGCTCCCCGGAGACCTCCACCTGCTCCTCGGTCAGTCGCCCGAGAGTGTCGTAGGTGTAGGTGGTGAGCGACTCCCCGATCACCTCGACGGTCGTCACGCGTCCCTGCCCGTCGCGGGTGTAGAGAGTGTCACGGAGGGTCCCCCCGCCCTGCGAGGCGTAGGTGATCCGGGTCGGTCTCCCGACCGGGTCGTACTCGCGGCTGAGCGTGGTGCCGTCGGGGAACACGGCGGTGGTCAGCCGGCCGTCGACATCGCGGGTGTAGGCCGCGACGTGGGGGCCGGAGGCGAGGCCGACGAGCTCGCCTCGGCCGTTGCGGTTGAGGGTGGTGGTGCCGCTCGCGGTTGAGAAGGACGTTCGCCGGCCGGCGAGGTCGTAGCCCGAGCCCACCTGCTCGCCGGCGGGGCCCGTCCAGCCGGTCAGCCGGCCGGCACCGTCCCTGCTCATCACCGTCGTGCCGCGGGGGTCGTCGACCCGGATCAGGCGGCCGTCGGCGTCGAAGAAGCGGATGACCGCATCCTCGGGGCCGAACCGGTCCACACGCCGCGCCGCGGGATCGTAGGCATAGGTCGTGGTCCGGCCGTCGAAACCGACGCATGAGGTGGGACGTGCGAGGGCGTCGTAGTCGCACGTCGTCAGCTGCCCGTCGGGCAGCTGTCGCCGCACAATGCGCCCGAGCGGGTCCGCCTCGGCCCGTGTGGACCGTCCGGCCGCGTCGGTCATGACGATCACGTTGCCGTGGGTGTCGTAGCCGTAGGACGTGGTGTCGCCCTCGTCGTCACTCACCGAGAGCAGCTGGCGGTTGCCACCGTAGGTCGAGGTCCAGCCGAGGCCGTCGGCGCCGAGGCGGAAGGTCTCGTTGCCGACCTCGTCGAAGGCGCACACGCTCTCGCTGCCGTCCGCGAACATCGTGTGCGTGACTCGTCCGAGGGCATCGCGGATGAAGGTCGTGGTGTATCCCTCGGGATCGGTGGTGCTCGCGAGCCGTCCGGCGGCGTCGTAGCTGAAGCTGGTGGTCGCGCCGCCCGGGCGCGTGGTCGCGGTACGGCGGCCGGCGTCGTCGTAGCTGTAGGTGGTCTGGTTGCCGAGGGCATCGGTGCGCGAGGCGAGTCGACCCGCCTGATCCCAGGTCTGGGTGACGGGACCGGTATCGGGAGCGGTCTCCCTGAGCACCTGGCCGACGGCGTCGTAGGTTCGAGCGTACTGGTTGCCGCCGGGTGAGGTGGCGCCGGTTTCGTGACCCTCCGCGTCGTAGCCGACGGTGAGGTCGGGCTGGCCGGGGATCGACCGCCCGATCAGATTGCCGACCGGGTCCCGCAGCGCCTGCCAGCTGTTGCCGAGGGGATCGGTCGAGCCTGCGAGCTGACTGGCCGCGTTCCAGTCGATCGCGACCGGCGTGGTCGTCACCGGGGTCGTGATCGCGGTCATGCGCCCCATCGCGTCGTGGCCGTAGTCCCAGTGCACGGCGGCGCTACCTCCGCCGCCGGTCAGTGTGCTCGCCTCGGTCAGCAGGTTGCCGGCACCGTCGTAGGTGAGCGTGGAGAGGTTGCCCTCGGCGTCGGTCTCGGAGGTCGGCAGGCCGTTGCCGGCGACGGTGCGGGTGCGCACGTAGCCCGCCGCGTCCTGGCTGAGCACCAGGTTGCCGGCCTCGTCGTAGGCGAACGTCGTCTCATTGCCGTCGGCGTCGGTGACGCCGATCCGATTGCCGCGCTCGTCGTAGGCGTACGCGGTCACGTGGCCGAGCGGGCCGGTGACCGTCATCACGTGGCCCTCGTCGTCGTAGCTCATCGTCGTCACCGCACCGGTGGGATCTCTCACCGATAGCACGTCGCCATTCGCGTCGTAGGTGCGTAGGGCCGTGTGCCCGAGGGGATCGGTGAAGCTCAACTCGTTGCCGTCGGCGTCGTAGGTCCGTTCCCAGCGTCGCCCGAGTGCATCGGTGGTGGCCGTGATGTTGCCGTCCTCGTCGTACTCGTGGACCGTCAGGTCGCCGAGCCGGTTGCTCACCGTTTCGACCCGGGCGCCGACGTCGTGGGTGTACTCGACCCGGTTGCCGAGGGCGTCGACGTGGGCGGTGAGGCGGCCGTCGTCGTCGTACTCGTTGCGGACTGCGCGGTTGCCGAGTGGGTCGTGGACCTCCAGCAGACCGTGGTGGAGGTCGTACGAAAAGGTCGTCTCGTTGTCGAGGGCGTCGCGGTAGCTGCGCAGGTCACCGCCGTCGTCGTACCGGTAGTGGTGGGTGTGGCCCTCCGGGTCGGTGATGGCGACAATCCGGCCGACGTCGTCGCGCTGGAAGGTCACCTCGGTGCCGCTGGAGTGGTGGATCCCGGCGGCGTCGATCACCAGCTGGTTGCCGTTGGCGTCGGCGTACGACTCGAGACCGTCGTCGGTTGCGACGACGAAGGAGGTACCGTCGGGGGACGTGTAGCGGAAACGGCGCGGGTCGTAGTCCTCGAAGGTGGTGTCGTCGAGCAGGTGCACCGGTCCCGGTTGCGCATCGAGGATCACCAGGTACGGGTTGTCGAGCGGTTCGAGGGTGCCTCGGGTGCCTGGCCTGGGCTGGTACCGGGCGTGGACCGAGAAGAAGGGGATCAGGGGTGAGACCGCCGGGTCGGGGACGAGGTCGAAGACGTCGACCGCTCCGCCCGGCAGCAGCACGCTCACCGTGTGCTGGGAGGCCGGCTGCAGCGCAAAGGACAGGCCCGGATGGACCACGCTCCAACCCTCGCCGAGGATGCCCGAAAGCCGGATCTGCAGCGTCTGGATGCCAAGCTCCCAGCCGTAGCCGAAGGCGCCCTGCTCGTGCCGGCGCGAGTCGTAGCTGCGCTGGACCACGATCGGGATGCCCGCGACCGGAACCTCGAGATCATTGAAGGTGAGGGTGAAGGCCCCGACCTTCTGGTGGCCGTCGATTTCGACGGTGGCTCGATCGCTCGTCTCGTTGCCGCCGGCGTCGAGCACCACGAGCCGCACGGTGTAGAGGCCGTTGACCATCAGCGTCGGATCGAGCTGCCCGAGCACGCCGCCGACGACAGAGGTCGTGCCGCCACCGATCGGTGTGAACTCCTGCCGTCCCGCGGGTGAGATCGCGAGCTCGTAGCGGACCAGATTCGCATCCGCAGCCGTGCCGAGGACGTCGACGGGGGAACGTACGGTGGCGCCATCGACGGGCGCGGCGATCTCGGCGGTCGCACCCTCGGTGTCGCCGGCGTCGTCGGCGATCACCGCTACCACGATGCTGCCGGCAACGCCGTCGCGGGCGGCGCTCACGGTGGTCGAGCTGCCTCCAGTGACGGCGGTCACCAGGCCGGTCGGATCGACCGTGGCCGAGCTTCCGGCTGCGGTCCAGGTCACGACCTGGGTGAGGTTCTGGGCGGTGCCGTCGGCGAACACGCCGAATGCGGTCAGCTGTGCCGTCTCGCCCTCGAGCAGGGTCAGCGAGGACGGCAGGATGACGATCTCCTGGACCGGCTGGGTGCCGTCGACGCCGTCGCAGTCCTGGTCGATGCCGTCACCGTCGAGGTCGACGGCGCCGGGGTGGATGGTGGGGTCGGTGTCGTCGCAGTCGCCCTGGTTCTCGCTGAAGCCGTCGCCGTCGTCGTCAATGTCCTCGGGGCTGGGACCGAGGGAGATGACCAGGTCGACCGCACTCCCGGGGGTAGCCTCGGAGCCGCCCCGCGGCGACTGGCCGGCGACCGATCCGGACGGGATCGTCGGATGGGTCGCTTCGCTGGTGTCGCCGACGAGGAATCCGGCGTCGTCGATCGCCGCCTCGGCGGCGGCCTGCGCCAGGCCCACGACGTCGGGAACCGGTTGTGGCTCGACCACCTGGAGCGTGAACGCCTGCACGTCGCCGGCGCCGTCCTGGTCGGTCACCGCGACCGTCACCGGATGGGATCCGAGATCGGCGACGGAGGGCTGCCACCGGACGACTCCGCCGTCGTCCATGGTCATGCCCGCGGGGCCGGCGGTGAGTGCGTAGGAGAGCACGTCACCGAGGTCCTCGTCCGCGGCGAGGACTCCGTAGCGGTAGGCGAAGCCGGCCCCGACAATGCTCGGCGGCGAGGACAGGATCCGCGGCGGCCGGTTGGGTGGCCGGATCGGCAGCAGCACCGTTGCCGTATTGGACTGCGACTCTCCGTCGCTGTCCCGGTAGGTGAAGCGGTCGACGAGGTCGTCGTCCTCGGCGAGTGGTACGTTGACTCGGTCGCGGTTGAGGCCGGGGGTCAGCCAGTGCGGCTGCTCGTGGGCCGGGACCGTGCCGTCGTCGAGAACGTTGGTGTTGTGGTAGGCCTGCTGATTGAAGATCCGCCGCGCCGGCATCCAGTCGTCGTCGAGACCCTGGTAGATGTAGATCCCGTGGTCGACGCAGTCGCCGTCTGAGTTGCAGTTCTGCTCGTTCTGGATGCTGCCCTGTACCGCCACCAGCTCGGCGTGGCCGTCGCCGTCGACGTCGGCGACCAACGGCTGGGTGGTGTGGAGTGCGGTGTGTGCGGCGGCCGGTCCCTGGTAGACGGTGGTGCTCCACAGCCGGGTGCCGTCGCCGCCGCGCACGACGACCATGCCCTCCTGGGAGAGCTGGGCCACCAGCTCGGGCACGCCGTCGCCGTCGAAGTCGAATGCGGTCAGACCCTTGACCTGGTTACAGTGGTCGCCGTCGGGATAGGCGACACAGACCGGCTTCTGCCACAGCAGGGTGCCGTCACGCTTGAGAACCGTCAGGCCGTTGAAGCTCCCAGCGGCGACCTCGACCTCGCCGTCGCCGTCGAGGTCCGCCACCAGGGGTTTGAAGTAACGGTTGGGATAGCCGGTGACCTCCGGGTTCAGGGCGACCGCGTCCCACAGCAGCGAGCCGTCGTGGTTGAGGGCCAGGAACCGGCTGTAGCCGGCGAGCACGATCTCGCCGTAGGGGTCGTTGTCGAGGTTCGCGATCACCCCGGCGTCCGGGTAGGCGCCGCCGGTTGCCGGCGCGGCGCCGATCCACTCGATGTCGCCGGTGGCGCTCAGCAGCGCCGCGCCCAAGCTGATCTCGGGCTCGCCGTCGAGGTCGACGTCGGCGACGGCCACGCTCGCGACGCCGGTGGCGCTGCCGATCGGCACGTCACGGCGTTCCCAGACGATGTTGCCGTCAGCGTCGAAGACGCGGATACCGGTGAGACCGAGGGACGAGCCGAAGATCGGGATCAGAATCTCCGGGGTGCCGTCGCCGTCAAGGTCGGCCAGGGTCGTCTTCACCGCCTGAGCGTCGGCGAGGCAGTTCGGGTAGGAGGTGGGATTGGTGCTCCACTTGAGGGTGAGATCGTGCTCGAAGACGATCATCTCCTCCTGACAACTGCCGGCGATCGCGATCTCGAGCTCCGGGTCGTCGTCGAGGTTGCCCACCGCCGGCATTGCGTCGACGTCGTGGGCGGTGATCTCGGACAGGCCCGAGGTGAGCTCGTGCTCGAGCTCACCGGTCACGCCGTTGTAGATCCGGAGAGAGTAGAGCGGCCCGCCGTTGTACCAGCCGAGGATGATCTCGGGGATGCCGTCGCGATCGAGGTCGGCGACCACCGGCGACGGTGTGGCGATGCCGCGGCTGTAGGGACCGGGGCCGATGATGTCGCCGAGGCGCTGCTTGAGGTCCGGGACGAACGTGTCGATGCCGGGCGTGTAGTCGAACGAGCCGTCCGGACGCAGCGTGAGGTCACCGTAGCGCACGCCCGACACCAGGCTCGCAGTGAGGGGATCCCCGTTGGGGTCCCTGTCGTTGGCGATCACGCCCGGCGCGGTGGGGCTGATGGTGGTCCCGGGGGGTGCGATGTAGACGTCGTCCACTGCCACCGGGGCCTCGTTGACCGACCCGACCGTAACGCTGAAGCTGGTGAAGTCGAGCAGACCCTCCTTGTCGGATACTTGAACGGTGAGGTCGTGGACCCCGACCTGGGCGCCGGTGGGCGTCCAGGCGAACTCCCCGGTATCGGCGTTGATCGAGGCTCCGGAGGGTGCGAGCAGCAGGCTGAAACTGAGGGTGTCGGCGGGGAGATCGGGATCGGTGGCGGTCGCGGTGAGCGTGAGCGGGACACCTTCGACGGTGACCTGATCGGAGATCGGGTCGAGCACCGGCGGGCCGCCGAGACTGCGGACCTCGACCTCGAAGCTCGTCTGATCCGACAGTCCGAACGAGTCCGTCACCCTCACGGTGACCGGGTGCGTACCCGCCTGGCCGGCGCCCGGCAGCCACAGCAGGTTGCCGAGCTCGCGGTCGATGGTGCACCCGACCGGGTGCTGTCCGAGGGAGAACGCGAGCTCGTCGCCCAAGTCGGGATCGGAGGCGTGAGCGGTGAGCGTGAGGATCTCACCGACCCGAAGCGACTGGTTGGGGATCGGGTCGAGCGAGGGGGGAGATGGTTCCAGGGCGACCGTCACCTGGAAAGACTCGGTGTCGAAGAGCCCCCCTTGATCGGTTACGCGGACGGTGACGTCGTGGGTGCCGACGTCGTCCTCGGTCGGTGTCCAGATGATCACGCCCGTGTCCGGGTCGAGGCTCATGCCGCCCGGCGCGAGATCGAGAGAGAAGGTGAGGACGTCGTCGGAGTCCGGGTCGGAGGCCTCGGCGTCGATCTGCAACGTGTCGCCGACCACGACGGTCTGATCGGGAATCGGATCGAGCGTGGGTGCGTGATTGCCGGGGGAGCCGCCGCCGAGCACCACACAGATCGTGTCGCGGACGTCGACCGCGAGGTCCTGGTTGCAGTCGGGATTCCCGGGCGCCTGGGCGCGCTGGAGAATCTGATCGACGATCACCGGCACGTCGGCCGCGTCGACGGAGCCGTCCCTGTTGGCGTCGCCGGGAAGGACGTCGGCCAGGAGCGGACCGGGCGAGACGAGCATGAGGGTGCCGAGGCAGGTCGTGATCAGCACCATCCCGACAAACGACCCGGGCGCACCTCGGCGAAGAGCGAGGACGCCGACCAGCGCCAGCAGCGCGATCATTGTCCCCAGACCCCACCCGTTCATGGTCGGGACCTCGGCGGGGGGGCGGTCGGTCAGCACGTCGACGGCGCCGGCACGCAGGGCGCTTGGAATGACCTCGGATCCGAGGTCGTCGGAGATCACCGCCTCCTCGATGTTCACCGGACGGCGACCGGGCTCGGCGGCGGTGTCGATCGTGAACTGGATCCGACACAGGTCGCCTGAGGAGAGGAGCGAGGGACCGGTCGTGGTGATCGTCATCCGCAGGCGGCCTGCCCCGACGACCTCCCAGTCGAGCACGTGATCGGCGAGAGCGGAGCCTGCGGTCACGGACCCCGGCTGGATCGCGTCCGCGTCGTAGGTCAGGTCGAGCTGGAGAGCCGCGGCCGAGCCGCCGGCGACCAGCGACACCGGCAGCTCGATGGTGTCACCGGCGAAACCGCTGGCGGTGCCGACGGCGACCTCCGGCTGAGCGAGCGCGGTCACCGCTCCTGTGACGAGCAGTACCGAGACCACGAGTGCGACATGACGCGACGACGAGGTGTGCATCCCAGACCCTTCCCCGACTGAGGTTCGACAGTCACAGAGAAAGGCGTAGAGGCGCGGCCGAGGGGACACGGCGCGTGTGCTACTCTCGGCGAAAAGAAGGGGTTCCCGATTCTCCACTTTCCCGATCGCTACGACCCCGCCTGGTTCGCGCCGCGGGTGTTCGAAGATCCGGAGGCATTTGCGACCGCGTACAACGAGCTCCGCTCGATCGCGCGGTATCTCCTCCGAGGTGAGCAGTACAGCCCGACCCTCCAGGCCACCGAGCTGGTCAACCAGGCGTTCCTCAAGCTCTACACCTCGCCCATCCGGCTCCATGATCGTGACCACTTCCTGAACGTCCTCAGCCGCTACATGCGGCAGGTCCTCATCGACCGGGCGCGCCGCAAGCGCGCCGACAGGCGGGCGGGCGTCGAGGTCTCCCTCGACGCGGTCCCGGAGGTGATGGTCGATCCCGAGCCGCCGTGGGAGCGGATCGATGCCGAGCTTGCGCGGCTCGCCGACGTCGAGCCCGTACTGGCCATCGTCTTCGAGCTGCACTACTTCGCGGGCCTGCCGATCCGGGACCTGGCGGTGCACCTCGATCGCTCGGAACGGACGGTGAAGCGCTACTGGCGCGCTGCTCGGGCGTGGATGAGCGACCGCTTGCGGGAGTCGGTCGCGTGAGCGGCTCCTCGGACCGCCGCGCGCTCGAGCTCCTCCTCGCGGTGCTCGAGCTGACCCCCGAGGAGCGTCCCGAGAGGCTGCGGTCCGAGTCCGGTGGTGACGCCGAGCTGGTCGCCCACGTTCTGCGCCTGCTTGCCGAGGACGACCGCAGCTCGCCGGCCCAGGGCGCACTGTTCGAGCAGCCGCTCGAGCTCTCGCAGGCATCCGGTCTGCTCGGGGAGTCGCTCGGGCCGTACCGCCTGACCGAGCTCCTGGGAGTGGGCGGCATGGGTGCGGTGTATCTCGGGGAGCGCCGCGACGAGTTCGAGCAACGGGTGGCCGTCAAGGTGGTTCGCCACGACGTCCGCGAGGACTGGAACCTCACCCAGCTCGAGCGAGAGCGGCAGATCCTCGCCGGCCTCGACCATCCCAACATCGCCCGTCTGCTGGACGGCGGCCGGACTCCGGACGGGACGCCGTACCTGGTCATGGAGCTGGTCGAAGGTGAGCCCATCACCCAGCACGTTCGTCGCCGGAGACTGCCGACCGACGCCGTCCTGCACCTGTTCAGGGAGGTCTGCGCGGCGGTCGAGGCGGCGCACCGTGCACTCCTGGTCCACGGCGACCTCAAGCCCGGCAACATCCTGGTCACCGACCAGGGGGCGGTGAAGCTGCTCGATTTCGGGGTCGCGCGGCTGCTCGATGACGACTCGACGGTGGGCCCGCCGCGGGCGCTCACACCGGGCTACGCGAGCCCGGAGCAGCTTCGTCGGGACAGCCTCAGCGTCACCAGCGACGTCTACTCGCTCGGCGTGGTGCTGTATCAGCTCCTCACCGGCCGGTTGCCGATGCCCTCCGCCACGGCCCCGGACCCGGAAACGCTGGCGAAAGTGGTCGAGGAAACGGTCGTGCCGTGCCCCAGCTCGGTGGTCGACGGGGGCATGGCGCCGCTGCCTCCAGGCTGGGGTGCCGAGATCGACGCCGTCGTTCTCAAGGCCATCGCGCCAGCGCCCGCCGATCGATATCAGAGCGTCGGCGAGCTCTCTGACGACTGCTTCCGCCTACTTGAGGACCGGCCGGTTCGTGCGCTTCCCGAGCGGTGGACCTACGTGCTGCGCAAGTTCGTCGCGCGCCATCGCGGCGCGGTGGCGACCGCATCCCTCGCCGTCGTCGCGCTGGCGGCAACCACGGCGATTGCCGTCCATCAGGCTCGGCTGGCGCGCGCCCGGGCGCGCGAGAGCGAGCGCCAGCGGCTCGCCGCCGAGCAGCAACGCAGGCGGGCGGAGAGCGTGACGAGCTTCCTGCTCGGGCTGTTCGACGCCGCCAACGTCGAGTCCGGAGAAGCGATCGCGAGCGACGTCCGAGTTACCGATCTGCTCGACCGCGCGAGCGCTCGGCTCGAGGCGGACCGCAAGCTGCCGCTCGAGACCCGGGTCGACCTCTGGCTGACCCTGCTCGATCTCGAGCAGAGCCTCGACCGCTACGAGCAGGCACGCGCCGACGGGCTCCGTGCCCGTGCCGAGCTCGACCGGGCCGGCGCGCCCTCACCGTTGCGTCGTGGCTGGGTGGAGCGCGGGATCGGGCTCGCCGAGGCCGCGGCCGGCCGGTTCGACGCCGCCGAGGCGGCCTACCGCCGAGCCCTCGAGCTGGTCGAGTCGGCTCCGGACCGCGGCCCTCCCGAGCTTGAGCTCAGCGCAGAGGGCTACACGGCGGAAGGCTACGGAAAGCTCGAGAACGCGGTCCGACTCGAGCTCGCCGGTGTCCTGATGTACCAGGATCGGTGTGACGAGGCCGAGGCGCTGATCGACCCGGTGATGGCAGAGCGCGACATGCTGGCGTCACCCGAGGGCCTCGTCGATCTCGCCAATGCGGCCAATCAGCTCTCGGGCTGCGCCTCCAAGGAGGGCGACGACGAGCGCGCCTGGCAGCTCCTGGTGGAGGCTCGCGAACTGATGGAGCGCGGCGCGGGCCCTCGCAGCGCGGCCACTGCGACGGTCCTCAGCAATCTCGGTCAGGAGGCTCGGCTGCAAGGCCGCTGCGAGGATGCCCTCGAGCCGCTCGAGCAGGCGCTCGACATCCGCACCGAGCTGGGTGTCGACGAGCGTGACAACCTGCGGGTACGGGGCTCGCTGGCCTACTGCCTCGCCGAGCTTGGGCGCAGGGCACAGGCGCGTGACCAGCTCGAGGTCGCCATCGCTGCGGCCGAGACCCTGCCGGACGGGCACTACAAGAAAGCCGGCGGCTACACGGTCATCGGACGGACGCTGTCGCTGCTTGGAGAGCCGGACGCCGCACGACCCTATCTCGAGAAGACGCTCCAGTGGCAGCTCGAGATGGCGCCGGACAGCCCGTACGTTGCGACGCTGCAGTACTTCCTGGCGGAGAACCTGGTCGATCTCGGACGGCTGCGGGAAGGCGCGGCTGAGCTGGAGCGCCTACTGCCGGTGTTCGAGCAGCGCTACGGGGCTGCCGACCGGCACACGCAGCGCGCGGCGCGGACCCTGGCGCGCGCGTACCGGTCGCTCGGCGAGCCCGAGCGCGAAGCCGCCGTGCGGACGAAGCTCACCCGCGGGGAGTGAAGAGGGCAGCCGATCGGCGGTCTGCTACCCGCAGACGGGGCTGGTTCGGCGCAGGGATCGTCCACAGCACGTGATCTCCGCGCTCCCGAGGGCGCAAGAGTCCGATTGGCGCCCGCACGAGCGGGGATCGGGATGCCGCCGCCCCAACAATCAGACGGCGCACCGGTGCCGAGCATTCTGGGCACACGCAGCTGCCCGCGGGGCCGAGACCGGCGCCTCCCGGCCCTCGCCGGTTGCCGCTGCCCGCACCCATACCGCGTCCGCCACCGTGGCCCACACCGCCGGGGCCCGCACCGCCGGGGCCCGCACAGCACACTCGCCTGAGCCTCTCCGGTCGTGCCATCGCGCCTCCAGTCTTGGACAGATGAGAGTATCTGCCCGACGTCCAGGCATTGCTGGCCGCATCGCACCGCGAGGGTCGATACTGGGGGAGCAGACCGACCGTATCGGGAGGAGATATGGAGCTCACCGTTCTGGTCGACAACGCCACCCTCATTGACCGCTACCTGCTCGGCGAGCCGGGGCTGTCGATCCTGGTCGAGGACGACGGCACCCGTGTGCTGTTCGATGCCGGCTACTCCGATGCCTTCCTGGTCAACGCCGCGCGGCTCGGTGTCGACCTCACGCGGCTGGACGCGGTGGTGCTCTCCCACGGCCACCTTGACCACACATGGGGCCTCGAGTCGCTTGTGCGGTTCTTTTCCGAGGCCACCTGGGCGGGACGCGAGGTCCGGCGCCCGCAGCTGGTCGCCCACCCGGCGCTCTTCGACCACCGCGACGCTGATGGCATGCCGGAGCTCGGCAGCCTGCTGTGCCCGAATCGGCTGGCGCGCCATTTCGAGCTCAACGCCAGCCCCGAGCCGGTGTGGCTCTCCGAACGCCTCGTGTTCCTCGGCGAGATCGAGCGCCGCAGCGGCTTCGAGGGGTGTGCGCCAGTGGGGTGCCGGACGACTGCCGAGGGCGTGGTCGACGACACCGTGCCCGACGACTCGGCGCTGGCATGGCGCGGCGGCGACGGCCTCGTCATCATCACCGGCTGTTCCCATTCCGGAATCTGCAACATCGTCGAACATGCCCGCCGCGTGACCGGGGTCGAGCGGGTCCGCGACATCGTCGGCGGGCTGCACCTGCTGGCGCCACCTCGTGAGGTGATGGAGCGGACGGTTGCGTACCTCTCGGACCTCGGCCTCGAGGCGCTCCACGCGTGCCACTGCACCGATCTCGCCTCCAAGGTGGCGCTGGCGGCCCGCACTCCGCTGGCCGAGGTCGGCTCCGGGCTCAGGCTCGTCTACGTGTGAGCGGCACGCCTTCACGATGTCGGGGAGTGAGGATTCCCTCTGTCGAGGCCTCGTTTCACCGGCTCGGCCAGCGCCGCGCTCACGGCTCGTGCCGGGACCCGCAGCTCGTGCCGCAGCCGCCGCACAGCCTCGGCCGACAGTCCCTCGGCCCCGTGCTCGCCGCAGCCCTCGACGCGCCGGGTTTGGTCGTCGACGGCATCGCCGGAGCACGGTCGACCGACGATGTCGAGCGCCAGCCGTGGCTGCCCGTCAAGTACGGCTCGGCGGCCACCGACAGCGAGGAGTGGTTCGAGGTCTTCCGCGCCGAGCTCAACGTCGAGGCGATCAATCGCATCGGCATGCAGTGCATCTTCGAGGCCGTCTTCCCGCTCGACTACTTCGCCCGTATCAACGCGACGATCGAACACCTGCTCGACCTGTACGCCTGATGAAACTGGCGCAGGGATCGCTCGAGAGCAAAGGTACGCGACCAGCAGGCCCGCGGCCCCACGAGCACCCGTCAGCCGAGCACGTCGTCGCAGCCCGTGGCCACCGCCAGGGCACGACAGATGCTCGCCATCATGGCCTCGTCGAGATGGCCGACGTACCGCTCGAGCCGGGACCGGTCGACGGTCTGGACGTGGTCGAGGTTGACCGCCGAGGTGCGCTTGAGGCCGTGCTCGATCCCGACAGTGACCTCGCTGGGCACGCCGTGGATGGTCGAGGTGATCGGCGCGACGATGACCGTACGGAGCAGCGGGATCACGCTTGGCCGGCTGAGCACGAGCACGGGGCGACGTTTGTCCGGCGCGGAGAAGGCATACATCCAGATGTCGCCGCGGCTCACTCGTCGAGCCACTCTGCCTCCTCGTCCCAACCCACAAGCTCTTCGCTCACGGCCAGCCCGTCGCCGTAGCCGGCGCGGTAGCTGGCGTCCAGGGCGGCGCGTCTCCTGCGCTGGAGGTACCACGCGGCGAGCTCACGCAGCACCTGCGAGCGGCCGAGCTTCTGCACCCTCTCGTCCCGGTCGAGGTCCGCCAGCAGCTCGTCGTCGAACAGCACCTGTACAGGCTTCATGTTGATATTATATGTTGGCTCATCATGTGGATCAAGTGCTGTGAGACCAGTCTGCTGTCGGCGAAACGGGTTGACCGCTCGTCCGATGAGCTCACTCTCAGAGTCCGAGATGCACGAAGTGCATCAAAGGAATCGGGGCGCTGTGGCCCGCGGGGGGCCCAGCGCCCCCAGGGCCCCCCCGCCCCCCAATACGAGAAGAGCATACCGAGCAACA
>CAZQYU010000017.1:0-12171 GCA_964597585.1 uncultured Thermoanaerobaculia bacterium | reverse complement strand
CCTCCAAACGTCCGTGCTGCCCTACTTGAAAAAACGTAAGGGGGGGGCTGGGCCCCGCGGGGTGCCTGGCACCGCGAGGGCCACAGCGCCCCGCATTCCTACAAGAGCTTCCCGAGCATCACCGCGAGCCCTGCCAGAGCCGACGCCCGCGTGGTCACCCAGCCGATCTTCTCCCAGGTGTTGAGGTCCTTCCAGTCCTTGGGCTTGAGGGAGAACAGGGCGAGGTCGAACGTGGCGCTGGGACCGGTGTTCCAGCGGATCGCGGTGGGCAGCGCGAGCACGGTCGGCGGATAGCTTCCGATCCGAGCACTGCCAGGGAAGTCGCCGTAGAGACCGAGCTGTGCCGTGGTCGAGACCATCGGGTCGGGGAAGAGCTGGTAGTCGTTGGGTGCCAGCGCCGGCAGGCTCGACAGGTCGAGGTGGAAGCCGGGCTTGGTCGGTGCGTCGTCCCAGACCTCCGCAGGCTCGATCGCGAAGAGTGTGGCATCGACGGCCGGGATCAGCGCCCGCGCGGACGGGGTGGGCGCAGGCGGAACACCTGCATCCTGCGCCGAGGCCGCACCGAGCGCGCCAGCGAGCAGAGCGACGAGCATCATGACGTGTCGCATCCGGCCTCCCGGGCAAAGATCGGTGCGCAGGCGGCGCGCTGTCAAGGGGCTGGCAAACCTGCCGGGTCGAAGGTGGCGACGAACTGGGCGAGCTGCGGCGGTCGGTAGCGGAAGGTCAGACCACCGATGTCGTGCCGCTGCTGGTGGAGCTCGACCAGCGCCCGGCCAGCGTAGCTGAGGTGGCTCCAGGTGTAGACCCGGCGCGGGATGGCGAGGCGCATGAGGTCGAGGGCCGGCCAGCGCCAGGCGCCGGACGGGTCCGGCCGGCCGGACATCACGTTGCCGGTCTCCCAGGTGCGCACGCCGCTTCCGACGTAGTAGGCGACCGAGAGTGACCACGCCGGCAACTGCTCGTCCGGCAGGTGGTCGCAGAAGGCGCGCCCGTCGACGTAGACCGCGTGGCCGCCGAACGGCCGCACCACCGGCACGCCGGCCTCGGCGAGCTCACGGCCGAGACGCTCGACCGTCGCGACCCGCCAGGCGAGATGGGCCTCGTCGAGCATCTCGTGGAGGGCGACCGCGATGCCTTCGAGGTCGCGCCCGGCGAGCCCGCCGGCGGTGGGGATGCCTTCCGAGACCAGGAGCTGGACACGGATCTGCTCGGCCCACTCGTCGTCGTTGAGGGTCATCAGCCCGCCGCAGTTGCCGAGGGCGTCCTTCTTGGCGCTCATGAACACGCCGTCGGCGAGCGCGAAGATGTCGTGGGCGACCTCGCGCGGGGTGCGCCCCGCGTGCTCTGGCTCGCGCCGGGTGATCAGAAACGCGTTCTCCGCCACCCGGGCCGCGTCGAGCAGCAGCCGCACGCCCCGGGCCCGGCACAGCTCGGAGGCCGCACGGAGGTTGTCGAGGCTCACCGGTTGGCCGCCGCCGGAGTTGTCGGTCACCGTCAGCACCACGAAGGCGATGCGCTCGCGTCCGAGCTCGTCGAGGGCGGTCTCGAGCCCGGCGAGGTCGATGTTGCCCTTGAAGGGGTAGGGGTTCGAGGGATCCCGGTTGGCCACGATCGGGAGGTCTCGGGCCTCCCCTCCGGCGGCCTCGACGTTGGCGCGGGTCGTGGCGAACAGGGTGTTGCCGAGCACGACCTGGCCGGGTCGCACCACGGCGGCGCACAGCAGGTGCTCGGCGGCGCGGCCCTGGTGGCAGGGGATGACGTGGCGGTGCCCGGTGAGCGCGCGCGCTGCCTCGGCGAAGCGGTCGAACGACCGCGAACCCGAGAAGGACTCGTCGGAGCCGTGCATCGCGGCCCACTGGGCCACCGACAGCGCCGAGACGCCGGAGTCGGTCTCGAGGTCGATCAGGACCTGCTCGGAGCGCAGCAGGAAGGGGTTGTAGCCGGCCTCCCGGATCCATACCTCGCGCTCGGCGCGGGTGGACATGGTGAGCGGCTCCACGACCCGGATCCTGTAGGGCTCGAACTCGGGCTCCACGGTGGCCTCCTCGATACGACACGTCGGGAGGAGAGTGTAGCGCCGCAGCATCCCCAGCGGATGACGAGGTGGTGTAACGAGGGGAAGACCGCGCCCGACTCTCGCGCCTGCCGAGCCGCGTGCCGGTGCAGAGACTGCTCGGCGCCTTCTGGTGCCGCTCCCTGCGTGGCCGTGCTCCGGGTATGGTCGGACTCGTCCCCATCCTGGGTGCCGTAACGGCTTCGGGTCCATCGGACAAGACCTGCGACGACGGCCCTCGAAGAGCGCAAGGGCTGCCGATTCGATGAGAGGGCCAAGGGAATGACATCGTGTGGCAAGCTCAAGCAGCCGGTGAGCCTGCGACCGACATTTGAGCGAGGAGATCCAACCATGAGTGTGTTGCCCGAAGTCACCCCCCGCGACGAACACAACGTCAAGCTGCTCGCCAACGTCCACCCGGCCGACTGGGTCAATCCCGAGCCCTTGGAGCGTTACAACCTGGTGGTCGTCGGCGCCGGCACCGCCGGTCTGGTGAGCGCCGCCGGCGCCGCGGGCATGGGCGCCAGGGTGGCCCTCGTCGAGCGTCACCTGATGGGCGGCGACTGCCTCAACGTCGGCTGCGTTCCGTCGAAGACCCTCATCCGGGCCGGCCGGGCGCTCGCCGACGTCCGCCGGGCCGGCGACTTCGGCGTCCGTGTTCCGGACGGCACGAGGGTCGACTTCGCCGCGGTGATGGAACGGGTGCGCCGCGTGCGCGCCGATATCAGTCCGCACGACTCGGCGCGCCGCTTCCGCGACGAGTACGGCGTCGACATCTTCCTCGGTGACGGACGATTCGTCGGCGCTGACACGGTCGAGGTGGGCGGGAAGCGCCTGCGCTTCGAGCGGGCCGTCATCGCCACCGGCGCCCGCGCCGTGGTGCCCTCCATTCCGGGCTTGGCCGAGGCCGGTTTCTTCACCAACGAGACCATCTTCAATCTCACCGACCAGCCGGCGCGTCTCGCGGTGCTGGGTGGCGGCCCGATCGGATGCGAGCTGGCCCAGACCTTCGCGCGCTTGGGCAGCCGGGTCACGATCATCGAGAAGGGAGACCATTTCCTGCCGCGCGAGGACGCCGATGCAGCGGCGATCCTCCTGACCGCCTTCGAGCGCGACGGTGTTGAGACACGCCTCGACGCCACGCTCGAGCGGGTCG
Source organism: uncultured Thermoanaerobaculia bacterium (assembly GCA_964597585.1). Taxonomy (GTDB): domain Bacteria; phylum Acidobacteriota; class Thermoanaerobaculia; order Thermoanaerobaculales; family Sulfomarinibacteraceae; genus CAVSIS01. Next base: position 8,962 of record CAZQYU010000017.1, on the reverse strand, counting down.
AGACGAAGGCTGCCGTGAAGGAGCTCCACCTGGCCGCCGGCGGGAGGCAGGAGACGCTCGAGGCCGACGCGATCCTGGTCGGTGTCGGCCGCGCACCCAACGTGGAGGGCCTTGACCTGGAAGCTGCAGGTGTGCGCTTCGGCAGGAGCGGAGTCGAGGTCGACGACTTCCTCCGCACCTCGAACCCGAGGATCTACGCCGCCGGGGACGTCTGCTCCGCGTACAAGTTCACCCACGCGGCCGACTTCATGGCCCGGGCCGTGATCCAGAACGCGTTCTTCGGTTTCGCAGGTCGGAAGCGGGCCAGCCGACTGACGATCCCGTGGTGCACCTACACGGATCCGGAGATCGCCCATGTCGGGCTCTACGAACGCGAGGCCGCCGCCAAGGGTGTCGAGATCACCACGTTCGTCGTGGAGATGGCCGACGTCGACCGCGCCATCGCCGAGGGCGAGGACGAAGGCTTCGTCAAGATCCACGTCAAGAGGGGCTCGGATGAGATCGTCGGGGCGACGATCGTCGCGCGCCACGCCGGCGAGATGATCTCGGAGCTGACCACGGCGATGATCGGCAAGGTCGGGCTGGGAACGCTCGCGTCGGTCATCCATCCCTACCCGACCCAGGCCGAGGCGATTCGCAAGGCCGGTGACCTCTTCAACCGCACCCGCCTGACGGCAGGTCGAGCCAAGCTCCTCAAGCGCTACTTCGAGTGGCGGCGGTAGGCTCGCGGTGCGATCGCCCAGACGACAGGCCCGCATCCGCCTGACGAACCTCCCTCACGCTCGCCAGGGTCAGGGCGCAGCCGGCTCGTCGACAAAGGGCTCGACAAGCGGCACACCGACACGGTCGGTGAGGGCAAGGGCTGCACGGATGACCCGGCGCTGGAGGTCGGCGTCACCGGGAAGACCGAGCGGGTAGCCGAGCGGCCACGGCACCTCGAGAGCGCGTGGAACGCCGATCTTGGCGGTGATCTCGGGCAGGATCGTGATCGAAGTGGTCGCGATCCCCCGGGGCTCGATCTCCGCGGCGGCCAGACCGGCCACCTGGTGGCACATGGGTCAGACGGGCACAAGCAGGACGACGTCGACCCCGTCGGCGACCAGGGCGTCGGCAACCGCGGGAAGGGTGTCCCGGACCAGGCGGCCGGGCGCGGTGATCGAGCCCATCATCGAGACGTGGATGGCCGCGACGGAACCGATCTCGCCGGCGTTCGCGAGCTCCCGGAGGCGGTCGAGCGGCATGCCGAGGTTGCGGTCGGCGGCGATCCCGGCGTGGTCGAAAGCGTCCGAGCGGTGGTGCTCCTCGAGGGATTGGACGTCGACCGTGTCCGGGATGCGGCGCCAGCTCCAGTCGCCACCCCGGACGGAGTCGTCGAATGGAGTGTCCCCCGGCGGGGCCAACCCGGCCGTCGAGACCACCGCCACGCGGCACGCACCGAGCGGCTCCCTCCGTGGGGCGCACGGAACAGGGTTCACCCTGCGCCACCGGTAGGTGGCGATGAAGGCACGCAGGGAGAGCTTGAGATCGCGAACCCTGACCATGGCGGACATTCTATCGCTGGCCTCCTACCAGTTCGCGATGAGACGTGCGGAAGATGCGGCGGCCGAGCCTTCCAGGACCTACATTGACAGCAGGGCACCACCGAAACACGGCGTGGTCCGGCCCGGGAGGGAGGCATCATGGACCCGACCTTCGATCCCGTCGAGATCCTCTGCCCCCGTTGCGGAGAGGGCGTTGCCGCCTGGGAGCTGCTCTCAGCCGACGACGCGGCGATGGGCACACCGAGCTCCAGGGAGCGAGTCCGCTGTCCGCACTGCCGCGCGGCGGTCCCCCTCGACGCCGCGCAACTCCATCAGGACGGGCTGATCGAGGTGGGCCTCCGACGCTGACGCAGCGCCGTCCCGTGTCCGAACCCGGCCAGCGACCGGCCCCGCTCAGCGGGCCCCGGACGCTGCCGCGCCGGTCATCCCGTCGGCCTCGCGCGGCGCCGTAGGGATCGGCTTGCGCGGAAGAAGCTCGGGGCGGTTCGCCGCGACCCACAGGAACGACACCACCACCTCTGCGGCCTGCACCAGGTCATCCGGTGCAGGTGGTCGAGGGTGTCGATCTCTGAGTGGTGAGTGACGGTGACGGCGGTGCGGGTTACTCTCGGAGGGACGAATGAGACCGAGAGCGATCGCACCCTGGCTGGCTGCGTTGACCCTGACCGCGGTGGCGACCGCGGTCCGGCCCGCCGTCGCCCAGGACCCGGTCCCCGAGGCGACGCCGACGCCCACCGCCGCGGTGACGTCCAGCGCGGTCGGGGACAAGCCGGCGTCCGCGCCCGACCCGTGCTCGATTCGGCCGCAGCCGGGGGAGGCATGGATCGACCTGACTCGGGCGAGGCTCTACCGTTCGGTGTGCGCGTCGGCACGGTGGTTCGACGGCTTCTTCGGCGACATCCGCTTCGACCAGGAGACCTCGGCCACCTACGGTCGGGCGGGTCTGGGGCTGACCTGGAGCGAGTACGACTCGGGAACTGCGATCACCGACTTCTTCGCCAGGTACCCGCTGCCCAATCTGAGCCACAAGCTCGACGTGGTCCTGGCGCGGGACAATGAGGACGACTTTGTTCAGGATCGGACCTCGCCCAACTACGCGGTGTCCGAGTTCGTGTCCTCGACCCAGGACCAGTCGTGGCTCGCGGGCCTCGGCTACACGCCGTTCTCGACCAACCGCAGCCGGCTGCGCTTTTCGGGGGGCCTGCGTCTGTCCTGGCCTCCGGTCCCCTATGTCCAGGCCCGGTACCGCTACCGGTACTTCTTTTCGGACCAGCTTGCCCTGCGCGCCCAGGAGACCGTCTTCTGGCGTCGCGACGACGGCTTCGGCACGACCACGGTGGTGGACCTCGAGCGCCTGCTCGGTGCCCACGCGCTCGCCCGCTGGTCGACCAGCGCGACGCTCTCCCAGGCCACCGAGGGCGCCCGAGTCAACTCCAGTCTCACGCTGTACCAGAGCCTCGGCGGGGCCCGGGCACTGGCCTACTCGGCGCTGATCAAGTCCGAGAGCGGCGCTCCGGTGCCGATCGAGCGCTGGGGCGCGCGCGTGGTCTACCGGCAGCGGGCCTGGCGGGACTGGCTCTTCGCCGAGATCGGCACCGGCGTCTCCTGGCCGCGTGGAACGCTCGAGGAACGACGCTCGGCGTCGTGGGGCTTCGGCCTGAGGTTCGAGATCTTCTTCGGCCAGTGGCCGGGCGACCGGATGCCGAGCACCACCCTCCCCCCGCCCGGCGGCTAGTCTGCCTTCCTGACTGGATGACCAGGAGCTCAGCGATCTGATCTGCGGCGAGATGCCGCTCGAGCCGCTCTTGGCCTGACCAGAGCTCTCACCCATAGATGCGCGCAGCGCATCATTGGCATTTCGTGGGTAAAGGCCCTCCGAAAACGACACGAATCACCCTCGCCACGAAAGGGCCTCCGCTCGCGAAATGCTATGCGATCCGATCGGCGATGTGGTGCACGAGCTCGCTCATTCGCGCAGTGTAGGAGCCATGCTCGTTGTCGTACCAGCCGAAGACCTTGAGGTGGGTCACCGGAATCTCGACGACCCTGCGCTCCGGCGGCAGCTCGGGGAGGTCCGCGATTTCGCCGAGGTCGACCCGGGTGAAGCCGGTGCGGGCGTGGGTCTCGGCACCCTCGATCACCACCGCGGCTCGCTCCGCGATCATGTCGGTGGAGACGTTCTGCTTCTCGGTGAACACCACCCCGGATCGCGGCGCCTGCGAGTACTCGCGGTAGATTTCGTTGACCGCCTCGCGGTGGATCAGGCTGCGCCCGTTGCCGTCGAGCTTCGACTGGAAGGTGCAATTGAGGATGATCAGCGAGGCGGTTGAGATCGGGACCCGCACCGAATCTGCCAGGAAGCCGATGGTGGCGATTTCCGGGATCACGGCCTCGAGGGCCCGGGCGGCGTTGGTCGAGGTCAGGATGATGTTGTTGAGCGCAGAGCGGGTCTTGCGGAGGTCCTTGGCGCCCGCCTTGGGGACCGCGTCGAGCACGCTCTGGCTGTTGGTCGCCGCGTGCACGGTCGACATCGACGCGGTCAGCATCACATGAGTCAGCTCGTGGTTGAGCAGCGGTAGCATCATGTGGGCGAGGGCGGTGGTGGTGCAGGACGCCGCGGACACCAGGCAGTGCTGGCTGGGGTCGAAGCGTTCGTGGTTGATGCCGTAGATCAGCATCACGCTGTCGTCGCCCGGACGGCGACCGTTCTTGACCTTGAACGCGGCGCTCGCCACGACGACCTGGGCGCCGGCCTCGAGGTGTCCCTGGAGGCTGCCTCCCGGGTGGCCGGCGGGCAGGGTCGGGTCGAGGAAAGCACCAGTGGTGTCGACCACCAGCCGGACCCCCCGGCCGCCCCACCCGATGTCCTTCGGGTCGCGGGCCTGATTCAAGAACTCGACCTCGACACCGCCGATCTCGATCAGGCGGCGGTCGCGGTCGATCACCTGGATCGGCGGGTCGGCGGCGGCAAAGCCCTTGAGGAAGCGCCCGATGCGGCCGTAGGTGCTGTCGTGCGAGAGGTAGTGCACGAGGTCGTCGAGGCCGCGTCCGACCTCGCGTCCGGTGCTCACCACCAGGCGCGCGAACCGGCCCGAGGCGACCTCGTGCCAGACCGCCAGCTTGCCGATGCGGCCGAGCCCGTTGATGCCCAGTGTCGGTCCCTCCATACTCGCCCTCCTTCAATCGAGTCTGTGCGGCACTGCCGAGGCGACCACCGGGTGCCCGCCAAGGTAGACCGGGCCCAGGGAACCGTCAATTGAGATCGTGTCACCTGGCTTGAGGATGCGTCCCTCGATCCGCGCCGACCGTTGGCTCTCGGAGACCTCGAGGCCCGAGCAGTTGACCACGCAGCACTTGCCGAGCCGCTTGGCAGTGACGGCGGCGTGCGAGGTGAAGCCGCCGCGTGCCGTGAGCAAGCCGTCGACGGCGACCACCAGATGGATGTCCTCGGGAACCGTGTCGGGTCGCAGCAGGATGATCTTGTCCGCGGGGTGTGCGCCCCGGAGCGAGCGTACGTCCTCGTCGGTGAAGGCGACCCGCCCCACCATGGCGCCGCCGGAGACGCCGATGCCGGTGCCGAGCAGGTGCTCGCGCAGCGCGTCGGGTTGGGCGAAGACGTGGAGTTCGCGTTGGCGCAGGAGGCGCATCGGGCGGACCTGGAGGAGGTGGAGGCCGTCGGCCTCGGGCGACTCGAAGGTGAACTCGATCTCCTGGTGCTCGTAGCCGTGCTTGAGGATGAGCAGCGTGGCGATCTCACCGAGCCGGCGGTAGATCTCCGGGAACGACTGCTCGAGGGACATCTCGAGGTGCGGCGAGTACTCTCGGCGCTGCTTTTCACTCACCGGATACGGCCGCACCAGCCCGCCGACCACATCTTCCCCTTGGGAGCGCAGGGTGAAGTCCCCGAACAGCCCAATGCCGGTGGTGGACGACCGCGGGTTGCGGGTGAAGGTAACCCCGGAGCCGGAGCCGTCGCCGAGGTTGCCAAACCTCATCTGTTGGACGATGACCCCTGTACCCCAGTCGTCCGAGTGTCCGAGCTGGTTGCGGAACAGACGCGCCGGCTCCGACTGCCACGAGGCGAGCACCAGTCGGATCGCTTGCAGAAGCTGGTCGACGGGGTCGTCGAGGAACACCACTCCGTGGTCCTCGCCAATGCGCCGGTAGCCTTCGGTCATCTCGCGCATTTGCTCGGCGGTGAAGCTGCTCTTGCGCTCGACGCCGTGGTGTTCCTTGGCCTGGAGCATGACCTCGTCGAAGAGGTCGCGCGAGACGCCGTGGGCCATTGCCACGTTCTGCAGGTAGCGTCGGTAGCTGTCCCAGGCGCCCCACGGGGGGTGGCCCGCACGGGTCATGGCCTCCACGATCGCCGGATTGACACCGACGTTGAGGACGGTCAGCATCATCCCCGGCATCGAGAACGCTGACCCCGAGCGAACCGAGACCACCAGGGGACACTCCGCCATGCCGAAGCCGCGTCCGGTGACGCGCTCCAGCCGCTGCACCGCATCGATCACACGCTCGCGGGTATCTGTGGCCACGTCGGGGTCGTCGAGCGCCTCCTTGAGGTTGAACAGCTCGGTCGAGATCACGAAGCCCGGCGGGACTGGCAGCCCGAGCTCGGCCAGCCGCTTCAGCGAGTAGCCCTTGTAGCCCATGCTGAGCTGGTCCTCATGGACGGCGACCGGGTCGTGCAGGAAGCTGACCAGCCGTGCCGGGGAGTAGCGTAGGATCGCCGCACACGCCCGCTCTGAGAGTGTCCCGGTCATCCGCCGCAGGGTCCGCCGGATGCGGCGAAGGAAGAGGTCCATTTCCTGGATGGCGTAGGTCGAGGCGATCAGCGAGCGCAGGAGCTCCTCGCTGGCGCGGTCCACGGCCTGCGGGTCGTCGCCCGGCCGCCGCGCCTTGAGCTGGGCTGCCATGCGCTCGAGGTTCGGGTTGTGGAGCGCGATGTAGTTGGTCTCGACAACGTCGTTCAGGGCCTCGGCCATGAAGTCGAAGACATTGAGGTACTGCTCCACCGACAGGCTGCCGAAGGCGATCGCACGGCCGAGCAGGTCGAGCTTGGTCGACAGGTGGTGGACCCGCAGGCCGGAGATGACGAGGCCGGCGAGCATCTGCTCGAGCACGGCGTGGGCCTCACGCACCGACTCGCGGGTGATGACCCGGAAGTTGAAGCCGGCGACGAGTGCCTCGAGGTGGGGTCGGAGGAAGCCGATCGCGCGGATCATGAGCCCCATGGCGTCGAACTTGGGCTCCTTGTAGGTCCCGTACATGGACGGGATGCCCGCGGCGATGTGGCGCTTGTAGAAGATGTTCTCCTCGGCCTCGGTGACCTCGGTGTCGGTGATGATGCGCTTGAGCTCCGCGAGCACGCGGTTGCCGGCAGTGACCACGGCGAGGTCGTCGCCGCTGGCGCAGGCCGCCGCGAAGGCCGCCCTCACCTCGGTGCGGACCAGCGGCGAGCCGTCGAGCATCGCCAGCAGCGGCTCTGAGGACAGCGTGTACTTGGCGCGCAACAGCCGTTCGAGCCGGGAGAGCAGGGCGACCCGCTCGCGGTCGACGTCGGGCAGGTCGTCCAGAGCTTCGAGGTGACGCTCGAGCTCCGCGTGGTCGACGGTCCCGAGGTCGCGTTCGGTCAGGCCGTGGCGTCGCTGCAGCTCACACACGATCCGGTGCGGGCCGGTGAACCAGTCGGCGTCGGGGTCGAGACCGACCAGGATGGTCGGCGGCAGGTAGTCCTCGAGCACCGTGGAGTCGCCGCTGCGCCACCAGGCCCACACCGCACGTGCAAAGCCGACGAGGCGGTTGTTCGACTCCGCGTGGGACTGTTTGCGCAGGTAGTGGATCACGGGATCCTGGCGGTGGCGAAGCTGGTCGATCCGGGTCGAGACGTCGCGTAGCTCGCCTTCCGAGCCGACCTCGTTGAAGAACACCGGGAAGAACCCGACCAGCTGCAGGATGAGGTTGAAGGCGCCTGCGATGTCGGCGTTGAGCAGGGTCGAGATGTCACGCTGGAAGAGGTCGGTGTCGGCGACGAACACGCCGTGAAGGTGGAGGTTGATGACCAGCGCAGAGAGCAGCGCCTCGTACTGGATCGGGTCGGCCTCGATGATCGCGAGCCACGCCCGCAGGCACGGCAGGTGGTTGGGGTTGACGAAGACCTCCCACTCGTCGGAGACGCCACGCACGTCGGGGGCCTCGAAGCCGGTCGCAATGACCCGGTCCACAAGGTGCCCGGTGACCGCGTGGGTGGCCCGTGCGGCGATCCCGTCGCCGAGCTTCTCAAGGCACTTGTAGAGCAGGAAGCGGGTCGTGGGATCGCAGTCCCGGAGGTGCTCGGTGACGAGGTCGACCGAGCGCATGGCGTCCGCCTCGCTGCCCTCGTCACAGGCCGTCTTGATCGAGTAGTAGAGGGTGCGCAGGATCTCCATGCTGCGGTGGCCGAGCTCGGCGACCCCCGCGAGGTAGACGTACAGCGCGATCCGCTCCACCGGGCTCGAGAGCTCGGCGGTGCGGGCGAGGGTCAGCGTGAGCAGGTCGTCCAGGTTCGGCGCACGGTAGATTGAGGCGACGCCGTCCTCGAGCGCCGCGCGGGCCTCGGCGACCGCCGTCGCGACCGGCTGCGCCACACCGTCCCGGCAGGTGGCGCCGTCGCCCTGGCGGCGGCACCAGCGCTCGAGATCAATGGTCCCTTCGAAGACCTCGAGCCCGCGCTCGACCGCCCGCCGGTAGATCGCGGCGAAGGCTTCGCCCGCCGGATCGTCGGGCGCAAGCCGCGAGCCGAACCGGCTCATCAGGCCCGAGAAGGGGAGGAAGGCGTCGACGTCGCTCTCGGCGGCACCGTCGAGGGCGGCCAAGGTCCCGTCGAGAGCCGGCTCCATTTCGCCTCGAAACGGCGAGTCGACCAGGTGCGTCACGAGCTCGAGGTGGACGCCGACCACAGCGTGCAGCGCCTCGAGGGGCGGACGGCTGCGGTACAGCTCGCCAAGCAGCCGGGTGAGCAGGTCGACGCACTCCGCGCGCTGGGAAGCGCGCTCGAGGTAGTGGAACATCCCGCCGCACAGATTGCGCAGCTGCGCGGTGACCTCGTCGAGGTTGCGGTAGGGGTGGAAGAACTCGGTGAGGAGCTTCTCGGCGGAGCGGCGGACACCCCAGTACGGCGCGACGGCCTCGAGCAGGACCCGGTACTCCGGGGGGATCTCGACCTCCCGTCGAGTGACCTCCAGGTTCGCACGCAACGCCGATGAAGACGGCGTGGCCCCGGGGTCGCGAGGGTCGGTTCGGGTCGCCATCACAGGGGGCCGTTGGCTCAGTATAGCCCGCACCGGGGCGCCAGGCAGCTTCGCAGCCACTGAGGAGTGAAGAGCGAGGAGTCTATCGCAGGCCGCTTCGCTGCCACTGAGGCACGCTACCTCCGG
>CAZQYU010000016.1:0-28377 GCA_964597585.1 uncultured Thermoanaerobaculia bacterium | reverse complement strand
CACCATCTTCTGGTCCGGCCAGTACGAGTACATGCAGCGCGCCAAGGCGCGCCTCGTGGTGATCGTCCCGATCACACTCTTCCTCATCTTCCTGATCCTCTACATCAACACCAAGTCCATCACCAAGACCGCCATCGTCCTGCTCGCCGTCCCGTTCTCCGCGGTGGGCGCGATCTGGCTGATGTACTTCCTCGGCTACCACTGGTCGATCGCGGTCTGGGTCGGGCTGATCGCGCTCGCCGGCCTCGACGCCGAGACCGGGGTGGTGATGCTGCTCTACCTCGACATCGCCTTCGACCGCTGGAGGCAGGAGGGGCGCATGGCAACCTACGCCGATCTCGTGCAGTCGGTGGACCACGGCGCGGTCCAACGCATCCGGCCGAAGATGATGACGGTGATGGCGATCATGCTGTCGCTGGTCCCCATCTTGTGGGCGACCGGCACCGGCGCGGACGTCATGAGGCGCATCGCGGCACCGATGGTGGGCGGGGTCGTCACGTCCTTCGTCGGCGAGCTCATCGTCTACCCGTCCATCTACTTCATTTGGCGCTCGATCAAGCTCAAGCGGTCGGCGCTGTTCCCGCACGGCGGCGGTGACGTCGAGACGGCAGAAGCGTGAAGGAGTCAACCATGCGTCGAGTCGTTCTTCTCGTGACACTGGCGGCCCTGGTGGCCGCCCCCACTCTCGCGATCGGCGGGCAAAATGGTCAGACCTCCGCCTTCGCCACCATGACCGGACACTACGAGGCCATTCGCCAGGCGCTGCTGCATGACAGCACGACGGATGTCGCGGTCCATGCCAAGGCCATCGCGGCCGAGGCCGCCGCATTGACGGCGCGCTTCGACGCCGCGAAGGCGAACGTCTCGGCCGACAAGACGTCGGAGTGCACTGCTTTGCTGCCCGAGGTCGAACGGACGGCAAACGCGCTTGCCGACGCCGCCGACCTGGAGTCGGCGCGGGCTGCGTTCGGGGACCTCTCCAAGCCGATGGTGCGCTACCGAGAGATGGCCGGCGGCGAGCGGCCCATGGTGGTCTACTGCCCGATGGCCAAGAAGAGCTGGCTCCAGCCCGAGGGCGACATCGGCAACCCCTACTACGGTCAGAAGATGGCACGTTGCGGCGAAGTCATTTCGAAGTGACGTGCAGGTCTGTGCTCCCGTGACCCGGGATCGGGCCCCGGGGGATCTTCACGACCGCTGAAAGGAGCAGCCCCATGAGCACTGATCCGGTGTGCGGCATGCAGGTCACAGCCGGAGAAACACCGCATACCTGTGAGTTCAAGGACAGAACCTACTGGTTCTGCTCGGCCTCGTGCCTCGAGCGGTTCCTGGCGGAGCCCGAGAGCTTCGCTCCCGATGGGCAAGAGGATCACCCTGAGCACGAACACCATGAGGCTCGTACGCACGGGCTCGGAAACGACCATCAGCACCGACATGCCGATCGCGCAGCGCCGGCGGTGGAGGCCGCCGAGTTCACCTGCCCGATGCATGCCGAGGTGCGGCAGCAGGCACCGGGCCCTTGCCCGGACTGCGGCATGGCCCTGGAGCCGGTGACCGTCGCGCCGTCGGCCGCCAAGGTGGAGTACACCTGCGCGATGCACCCCGAAGTGGTGCAGGACCAGCCCGGGAGCTGCCCGATCTGCGGCATGGCATTGGAGCCCCGCACGGTCGCCCTTCAGGAGGAGGAAAACCCCGAGCTGACTGACATGCGCCGTCGCTTCTGGGTCGCCACCGCTCTCGGGCTGCCGGTGCTCGTCGTGGCCATGATCGGGCACCTCCCAGGCGTCAACCTCGCAGCTCTTGCACCAGCGCGCTTCTGGACCTTCTTCCAACTGGTCCTGAGCACGCCCGTGGTGCTTTGGGCGGGCTGGCCGTTGCTCGAGCGCGGCTGGCGCTCGGTGGTGAATCGCAGCCTCAACATGTTCACCCTCATCGGCATGGGCGTTGGAGTGGCGTACCTCTACAGCCTCGTTGCCGCTCTCGCGCCGGGCCTTTTCCCGGCGTCCTTCCACGACGCGGGCGGGCACGTCGGGGTGTACTTCGAGGCCGCAGCCATGATCACCGCTCTGGTCCTGCTCGGCCAGGTCCTCGAGCTCAAGGCGCGGAGCCAGACCTCGGCCGCGATCAAAGCGCTGCTCGGCCTGGCTCCCAAGACCGCGCGGCGCATCGAGGCGGACGGCAGCGAGCACGACGTACCCCTCGAGCAGATTCAGCCCGGTGACCGCGTGCGGGTCCGCCCCGGCGAGAAGGTCCCGGTGGACGGCGTCGTCGTCGACGGCACGAGCTCCGTCGACGAGGCGATGGTCACTGGAGAGTCGATCCCGGTCGAAAAGGCGAAAGGCGACAAGGTCATCGGGGCCACCGTCAACGGCACCGGGTCCCTCGTGATGGAGGCGCAGCGTGTCGGCGCCGACACCCTCCTCGCCCAGATCGTCCAGATGGTCGCCGAGGCGCAGCGCAGCCGTGCGCCGATCCAGAAGCTGGCGGACCAGGTCGCCGGCTACTTCGTTCCGACGGTGCTCGGCGCCGCGGTGGTGACCTTCGTGCTCTGGGCGCTGTGGGGACCGCAGCCGGCCATGGCCTTCGCCTTGGTCAACGCGGTCGCGGTGCTCATCATCGCCTGCCCGTGCGCGCTCGGGCTCGCCACGCCGATGTCGATCATGGTGGCAAGCGGCAGAGGCGCCACCGCCGGTGTGCTGTTCAAAAACGCCGAAGCCATCGAGGTGATGCGCAAGGTCGACACCCTGGTGGTGGACAAGACCGGCACCTTGACCGAGGGCAAGCCGAGGCTGGTTTCAGTCGTCCCGGCCGGTGACGTCAGCGAGGATGAGCTGCTGCGCATGGCAGCGAGCCTCGAGCGCGCGAGCGAGCACCCCCTCGCAGCGGCGATCGTCACGGGCGCGCAGGAGAGGGGCGTCTCCCTAGCGGAGGCGGCGTCGTTCGAGTCCCTCACCGGCCGTGGCGTCGTCGGCGAGATCAGCGGTAGGAGGGTCGCCTTCGGCAATGCCACGCTCTTCGAGGAAAAGGGCATCGTTCTTCTTGGCGAGCTGGCAAAGAAGGCGGAGGAGCTGCGAGCCGACGGCCAGACCGTGATGTTCGTAGCGCTCGACGACACGCCTGCCGGGCTGCTCGGCGTCGCCGACCCGGTCAAGAGCACGACTCCCGATGCGATCCGCCGTCTGCACGAGGAGGGCCTTCGCGTCGTCATGCTCACCGGAGACAGCCGCACGACCGCGGAGGCGGTCGCGCGCCGTCTCGACATCGACGAGGTCGTTGCCGAGGTGCTGCCGGATCAGAAGGCCGACGTGGTGAAGCGTTTCCAGGCAGAGGGTCGAGTTGTGGCCGTGGCCGGCGACGGCATCAACGACGCGCCGGCTCTGGCCCAGGCCCAGGTCGGCATCGCGATGGGCACCGGCACCGACGTCGCCATGGAGTCCGCCGGCGTCACCCTCGTCAAGGGGGACCTCAGCGGCATCGTTCGCGCCCGGGTGCTGTCCCGCGCCACCATGCGCAACATCAAGCAGAACCTGTTCTGGGCCTTTGCCTACAACGCGCTCGGCATACCGGTGGCGGCAGGCGTCCTGTACCCATTCTTCGGCATCCTGCTCTCCCCGATCATCGCCGCTGCCGCGATGAGCTTCAGCTCGGTGTCGGTGATCGGCAACGCGTTGCGCCTGCGCCGCGTCGACCTGCACACATCGGAGACCGGGTCATGAGCGCCGCCCTCGCGTCCCTGACGTCGCTGCCCCGCCCCTGCAACGTTCATTGCCGATGTCGTCGGCACCGGGTTCCACACCCAGGGGATCGGCAGCCTCCACTACTTGGCCAACGGACCGGTCGAGGTCGTGACCCGCACCTGGACACCACCGCAGGTCGGTGCCGCCACCTATGGCCAGACCATCGCCGGCATCCCCCTCGCCGAAGCGTCGGTGACGGGCACCGGGCAGGCCAGAGCCCTACGTGTGAGCGTCAGCCAGTCGGCCGGGTTCCGTGCCAACCTCGGCCTGGTCAACGTGTCACCCAACCCCGTCACGGTGACCGTCGAGATCTTCACCGCCGACGGCCATTCGTGCGGACGCCAAGCGCCCCCCGGCGCGGTGGCCGCCGAGGGGCGCCAGAGTGCAGCCGTCTCGGCGGCTACTTGGTCGCCTGCTGCTGGGACTTGAGCCCCTTCACCAGCCCCTCGTAGCCCTGCATCATCGTACCCATGCCCTGCCGCATCATGTTCATCGAGCCCGACATCTGGGGGTTCTGCATGAGCTGCTCGTTGCCCATGAGGGTCTGCATCTGACGCATCATCGACCCCATCGTATAGCCCATGGAGTCGGTGCCCCTCATCATGCCCATCATCCCGTGACCGTTCGCCATCCTGCCGTGGCCGCCCGACATCATGCCGCCACTGCCGGACATCATCCCGCCGCCCATGCCTTCCATCATGGAGGACATCTCTCCCATGAGCTCGTGCATGCGCTGCATCATCTGTGGGAAGTTGGCGCCCTCCTGCTGGGTGGAGCCTGCGGGGGTCGACGCTTGGGCGCCCTGGGACGCCTCACCCTTCTGGCCCGCGAACGCTGGCGTGGACACTGCGAGTACTGCCGCAAGTACAACCGCACTCCCGGCGGCGATCGTGAACGTTGCAATGGGCTTGACTGACATGTGTGCCTCCTCGTGAACTTCCGTCCGCCGCCGGAAGTGGTGGTCGGACGCATGGGCCGACGCCCGGTGGGCACAGAGAGCGCACCCGCGCCCCCACACCGCTCGGACGCCGTTCCCACTCGCCATGGCTGCATCTTCTGTTCCAGCGCGCGCGTACCCGAGGCCGGGCAGTCGATCGACGACCCGATTCCACCGTACGGCGCGGCGCGCTGCGCCCAGAGGGGCCTCAGAGAGGGACTTTCTGGGCATGACCATCCGCGGTAACCCGCCACAAGCCCGGCCCCCTGCCCGCTGATGGTGAAGAGCCACCCGCTGGTGCATATGCGCAATCCCTCGCGCTCCAGCCGGTGAGAGCTAAGCTGTTGTCGTGGGAGTCGGCATCCCTCTCCGTCAGGCAACGATCGGCCACGTGCTCGCCGTCCTGGTCGGTGAGATCCGCGATCTTCCCGCCGACGGAGTCGGAGGCTGGATCGATCGTCCCTGGCGGACGGCGATCTTCAAGCGGCCCGTCGCCGGCCCGGTCTGGTTCGGCCACCTGGGGCCCGTCGGGGATCACCACGCCGATCCCACGCGGCACGGCGGCGAGGAGAAGGCGGTCCTTGTGTTTTCCCAATCGAGCTACAACGCACTGCGGGCCAGTGGCTTCAGCGGGGCCTCACCGGGCGCATTCGGCGAGAATCTGCTGCTCGAGGGACTCGACGAAGGGTCGGCCTGCATCGGAGATCTCGTGGCGATCGGCGGCGCGCAGCTCCGCGTGGTGCAACCGCGCCAGCCAGCATGGAAGATCGCGCGCCGTTGGCACGACACGCGCCTGCCTAAGCGCCTCGCGGCCGAAGGGCGCACAGGCTGGTACTGCCGCGTGACAAGACCGGGTGAGATCGCTCCCGGGTCCGACGTGACGCTGCTCGAACGGCCGCATCCCGAGATCAGCGTTCGCGACGCGGTCCAGATTCTGTACTCTCGGCACCGAGATGTGGGCCCGGCGCAGGCGCTGGCCGCGTGCCCGTTTCTCGGGGCTTCCTGGCGCGGCAAGCTCCACGCCCGGTTTGGACTTTCCGACCTCGGATGATGACAGATTGGGTCGAAGCCGCGAAACAGGATGTGCCGGTGAGGACGCGACCTGCGAATTGGCGTCCGCAATCCACGATCAAAGCCTGATTCCTGTGCCCCGCCCCGAGCACCTCCGGCCCTATCCGCCTCCTCCCATCGAGGCTCAACACCTCGCCATCATTCGCGTTGAGCGCGACGACGGCAGCACCCGCAAACGACTGGCGGGCGGCCCCTTCGATCTACGACCCAGAATGGCCGTGCACATTTTTGGGCCATACCGATGCCCCTCCGCGATGAGATTCTTCGGCTTCGACCGACAGCCTGCGGCAGCTTTGCGACCGGAGTCCATCACGTACCTCGGCCCCAATCCCGTCACGACTTTTTCTTCGAGTCTCTGGAAATATTGACGATCGTGATATAGACTGCTTGCGAGAATTAGGTATGACTCGTATGATCTCTCGATAATTGCCGGATCGTTTCACTTGGCTGGCATTCTATGGAGGTTCGACCATGAGTGATCGCAGGCAGCGTTGGGCCGCGGGTCCGTTGGCTCTTCTGACCGTGTTTTTCCTGGCTGTTGCCCCGGCCGCCTTTGCCGTCGTCCCGGCAACCGACTTCGGCGCCAGCGGCGAGGCACCGTTCATACCCGTGAGGGCTCAGGCCCCGCAGGGGCCGACGGACATCCTCAACGTCGACACCGCGCTCTCCTACTCGACGATTCAAGACGCCATCGACGCGGCGGCCACTTCGGCGGGCGACACCCTCGAGGTGACCGTGGCAAACCACATCGAAGGACAGGTTGCCATCACCAAGAGCATCACGCTGCGCGGCCAGACCGGCAGCGAGATCGTGACGGCGGGCGTCGACACCGGAACGAGCGGCGACGCACGCGGCTGGTTCGTGGTGATGTCCGGGGTGACGGTCAACGTCCACGACCTCACCTTCGACGGCACCGGCCACCTGATCTTCCAGGGCTGGAGGATCAACTCCGGCGCCGCTGCGACCTTCGACACCTGCGCCTTCCAGAACATGCAGTACCACGCGGAGGGACCGGAGTACGCCGGAACCGAGATCGCCACCGTGGTCGACATCACGGTCAACAACTGCACCTTCAGCAGCTACGGGCGGGTCGGCATCCTGTTCTTCGGCGCCGGCGTCACCGCCGGCGACGCCGGCCACTGCAGCTTCACCGGCAAGGGCGCTGGCGACCACTTCGACTACGGTGTCGAGGTCGGCGCCGGGGCGACGGCGACCGTCCACGACAGCTTCTTCACCAATAACGGCGGGGTCGTCGACCCCACCGACGAGTCGGTCGGCGTGAACATCAACACCGTGTACGGGCCGGGCACGAACGCGACCGTGCGGTCGAACTACTTCACCAACAACCACGGCGCGGTTACGGTCGGCTACGACACGGACGACACCTCGGTCGCCACCATCGAGTACAACCGCATCGTCGGCAACGCCGAGGGCGTCGACGACCGCAGCTCGCCGGGCGCTGTGATCTCCGAGAACAACTGGTGGGGCTGCAACGCCGGTCCGAACCAGACCGGCTGCGACAGCTCGGTCGGGTTCGAGGACAGCGACCCCTGGCTGATCCTGCGGATCTCGGCCAACCCGACGACGCTTCCGCCCTTCGGGATGTCTGCCATCAGCTCGGACCTTGTGATGAACTCCGACGCGGTCAACACCTCGGGCGGCGGCACGATCCCCGAGAACACCCCGGCCACCTTCGGAGCCACACTCGGCACCGTCAACCCGATCAACGACGCCACCTACGCCGGTCAGCTGGCGACGACCTTCACGGCTGGCGGTACCAGCGGCACCGCGAACGTCTCGTGCACCGTGGACAACCAGACGGTGAACACGGCGATCGAGATCCTCGAGGGCAAGACCCCCGGAATCCCCATGGCCGGACCGCTGGCCACCGGGCTGCTGCTGCTCCTGGTGGCCGGCGCGGGCCTCTGGCTCCTGCGCCGCTGAGCCATCCTTACGTATCTTCGTGACACCGCCCGCCGGCCTCGCCGGCGGGCTTTTTCTGAGTTGGAGGTCCTACCGTCAGGCCCCGCTCTTGCAGGCTCAGGGCCCGGCAGGTGAACCGAGCACGAGGACGATGGTGTGCTCCTCCCGCCGCACCTCGAGCAGGGAGACCCGATCTCCCGCGAGATCGAGCACGATGTGAAGCTCGGGCGGACGCAGCTCGCTGTGCAGCCACGACCGGATCTGCGCCAGCTCAGGAGAGGCAACCGGTATCAGGAGCTGGGAGAAGGGCTCTGCCACGCGGGGGAACCGCACCAGCACGCGCGGTGGATCACTCATCGTACTGACGATGGCCGAGCTCGCTGCCACGCCCGATTCGAGCTGGATTTCAACGACCGTGGCGCTGCCACGGCGGCTCCAGGAGATCCCAGCGACGGCGCGTGACGCGCCGCTCGGTGGTCCGGCCGGGGCTTCCCGATCGCTCCGCGACGGTGCGTCCGCTTCGGATGCTCCTGACGTGGTCTGTGGGAGCACCACCGAGGTCGCCGCGACCGGCTCGTCCGGTGGGGTTGCCGGAAGCATGGTCGGCTCCCTCAGCACGGCATCTGCCAGCGGCTGCGCCGGCGTCGGATCAGGCACGGGGGCGGAGACCTGAGCTGGTGGCACGGTAGGGACCGCCGAAACGACAGGAGGCGTCCCGTTCGGCGTCCGCTGGGACAGCAGCACGGCGGCAGCCACCGCCACGACGAGCACCGCGATCGCCGACAGGATCACCGGTCCCGCCGTGCGCCGCACTGGCACGACGGCAGATTGGAGATCGTCTTCGTCGGGCATCACGATCATGGGCTCTGACGGAACCGACCCAGCCTCCTCGTCGAGGTCAGAGATCGACCCGAATCCGGGTTCCTCCAGGTAGGGCACCGGCCGGTCCACGGTGGAGCCGTCACCTGCCGGCTTCGCGCCGTCGGTCGCTGTGAGGGTGCCTTCTGACGCGTCCGGCGGTATCCCGTCGGAGAGGGCATCGGCCAACCCTGAATCGAGCATCGCGCCATCTTCCGGTGGTGTCCCAGCGCGATCGACCTCAGGGTCGTGCCCTCGGGAAGCTGCGTGGCCCATCGTGTCTGCGGATGCGACCTGGATCGCGGGCATCAGCTCCGGCGCGTCGTGGGACATCTCCGTCGAAGGCGCGGCACCGGGATCGGAGATCACAACCCGCCCGTCGTCTTCGGTGTCGGGAAGGAACCGCACGACCGTCGGCTGATCGTGAAGCGCGGCAAAGCCTTCCACGTCGCCGGGCGCGAGATCTCCTTCGGGCAAGCGATCGGGGTCGAACGCATGCCCACCGTCGGCCTGGTGCTCCGCGACCAGCTGTTCAATGACCTGGCGGCTCGGTTCAGGAAGGACCATCCAGCGCATGCCCATGCCGGGCTCGCAACCCGAGTCCTCGGATTCGGATCGTGCCCACACCACGACCGCCGTTCCCTCGGTCAGCACGAACCCGTCCGCCAGAATCAGACGCACCCGGGCGACGCTGGACGGTGGCTGCGGTTCCGGAGTCGCGACGAAGATACCGTCCGCAGAGATCCACTGCCGCATGCGCTTCTCGAGCTCGCGAATGCCCGAAAACCAAAGGTCGACCACCGGAAGGTCGTCCTGCCCGCGGGACGTGCTCGGACGCCGTCCGTCGTCCTCCGGAACCATCCTCACCCCTCCCTCGACGACGGTTCGCCGCACACCCCGCCCCCGCGGCCGCGGCGACCTCCAACCCATCTTACCCCGCAATCGCGCGTCGTTCTCGGCTCGCTGCCGCGCGTGCGGACACCGGACACCACGCCGCGTTGATCGATCAGCCGGGTTCAGCGCTTCAGTCGCGCCATAATGGGCCGAGCGGTCCGACCGCCGCGGAGGTCACAATGCGCTTGCTCCTGCTCATGGTGTCTCTTCTCCAGGCCGCCTTGGTCGTGTTGCCCGCCGGAGCCGTCGGAGCGACCGGCTTCGACGCCGACTTCATGGACGCCACGCTGCGTGTCGATCTGTTCCACGGCGGCAACGCCCGAACCGAGTGGGCCTCGTTCGATCGCGCATGGCGCCAGGGACGATGGGCGGGCAGCCGCACCCACCTCTTGGACGAACCCGGGATCGGGCGCTACCTCGTAACCGTGAGCGACGCCGCCACCGACCGCCCTCTCTTTGCGTGGGGGTACGACAGCTTGTTTGGCGAGTACCGGACCACAAGCGGCGCCAGCTCAGGGGTGACGCGCACCTACAGCGAGACGATTCTGGTGCCGTTCCCCCGTCGGCCGGTGAGAGTCCGGCTCACGGTCCGCCCGCGCGACGGCGAGCCCCAGGAGCTGCTCGCGACAACGATCGACCCTGGTGCCGCGACGATCGGCCTCGAACCCGCACCGGAAAACCTCGAGATCGTCGATCAGCACGTGACCGGCGAACCCGCGACCCGGCTCGACCTGGTCCTCGTCGGCGAGGGTTACCGCGCCGACGAGGCCGCGGTGTTTCGCGCCGACCTCGCCCGCTTCACCCGGGTTCTCCTCGCCGTCGAGCCCTACGCATCCTTCACGGATCGGATCAACGTGCGCGGCGTGCTCCGTCCCTCGCAGGACTCAGGCATCGACGAGCCCAGCCGCGGCGCGTGGCGACGCACGGCGGTCGGCGCCAGCTTCGACTCGCTCGGATCGGAACGCTACGTCCTCACCGAGGACAACCAGGCGCTGCGTGACGTCGCCGCGGCCGTCCCCTACGACGTGATCGTCATCATGGTCAATCAGTCTCGTTACGGAGGCGGGGGTATCTACAACACCTACGCGACGTTCACGACGCACAACCAGTGGAGTGAGTACGTCTTGGTCCACGAGCTCGGGCACGCCTTCGGTGGCCTCGCCGATGAGTACTACACCTCGAGCGTGGCCTACAACGACTTCTACCCTCGGGGCATCGAGCCCGTGGAGCCGAACATCACGGCCCTGCTCGACCCGTCGGATCTCAAGTGGCGCGACCTGGTCACACCGGGCACCCCCGTGCCCACTCCCTGGGAAAAGGCGGAGTTTGACGCCATGGACCTCGCCTATCAGCGCCGCCGTGGAGATCTCAACGACCGGATCGCGGCCGCGAGTCGCGGCGGTGCGCCCACCGAGCGCACCACCCAGCTCCAGGAGGAGGCCGAGCGCCTCTCGCTCGAGCACGCCCGCCGTGTCGACGCATTCCTGGCTGCGAGCGCTGGCGCCGGCACGGTCGGAGCGTTCGAAGGCGCAGGATACAGCTCTGTCGGGCTGTACCGACCCGCCGTCGACTGCATCATGTTCAGCAAGGGCAAAAAGCCGTTCTGCCCGGTCTGTCGAAGGGCCCTCGAGGGGGCTGTCCGGCGCCTCCTCGAGTGAGCGTTTCCGGTGCGCCGGCTGCGGACCTCCCCCTCGCGCAGGCTCTTCTTGTCATCCCACCTGCGTCCGCCCGCTTGGTCGAAGGACCTGTCGAGGGACAGAGCAGGCATTGAGCGCGTGTAGAATGGCGCACGGGGGAAGGAGCATGACGCGCGAGCCGTTGCCCGTCGTGCAAGTGGAACGATCGGACCATGTGGCGCCGAGCGGCGGTGCCCCGATGGTGGGTGAGCTCGCAACCGGGACGGAGAAACACGGAACGCATGCGATGACACCGCGACCACTGGATCTGACCCTCGAGCTTCGACCACGGTCACGCTACGATGTGATCGACGTCGCGCACCGCGTCGTCGACACGGTCGGCGATGTTCTGTCGTCCTACCGGCGGGTCTTGTACTGCTCGCTGCACACCACAGCGGGTTATCTCGATCAACGCATCCAGCAGCGCCTCGAGCACCGCCGGGACCGCCTCGATCCCTACATGCACGCCTACCAGACACTGTTTCCACCCGACGCCGGCTACTCCCACGACGAGCTCCACCTGCGCCGAGAGCTCAGCGACGAGCAGCGCTTGGTCGAACCCCGCAACGGAGACGCGCATCTCGCTTTCATCGGCTCCGGCCTGCGTAACTGCGTGACCTACAAGCATCTGCCCGGCGAACCCGTCTATTTCATGGACCTCGACGGAGTCTGCGACGGGCGCGCACGCGAACGTCAGACCTCTCTTATCGCGTACACGGATGAGCAGGTCGTCGCGTCGGTCCCGTTCGAAATCCCGGTTTCCCGACACGCAATCGACTCGGTCAACTTGAGTGACCCGCGTGTCGGCCTCACCGACCGAGTGCAGTCGCTGCTCGCCGCGAATCCGGTCGAGCATGGCCGAATCGACATCTCGCTGGACGGCTCCGAAGAGTATGCAGCGGTCACTGTGAACGAGTTCGAGACGCTGCTGATGCGCCACGACCTCGCCGAGGTGCTCCGCGACCCGCTACGCTTCATGGCCCGCCAGGGACGCAACATGCTACGCGACCCGATGGCCATCCCGACCAAGAGCCTCGGCTACGCGAAGTACGACGCCGTCCGAGTCATCAACGAGCTGATCGATGCCCTCGGCCTGTCGGAGTCGCTGCTTGAGCGGCTCGTGGCCAGGGTCATGGCATTTCCGGCCGCCCGCCTGCTTCGCTTCAAACGCTCGCTCAGCATGCCCGTAATCCGCCCATCGGGCGGTGCACCCGACCTCGTCCGCGGTCAGTACCAGAGCCCCATCCTGATTCAGTGGCGGCCGTCGTCACGACGGGCTCGCACACTGCGGGTGTCGCTGACTCGCTTCAGCTGACGGGAGGAGACGATGCGCTGGTACGTCATCGGAATGGGTGAGGTCGGTCGTCGCCTCGCTGACGCTTTGACGGAGTCAGGATTCGAGGTGCATCCCGTCACTCGCGACGCCGGGTGGACGCAGGCGGTTACGGACCCCGAGGGCATCCGCCTGGTCGCCGTGCGTGAAGAGGATCTCGAGGGTGTCTTGGACCGGCTTGAAGGAGAGGGCGGGGAGCGGATCGTCGCTGTCCAGAACGGCTGGATCCGGCCGCTCCTGAGCCACCACCCGGGTGCGGGCCGCGGCCTCATCTGGTTCACGTCGAAGGGCGACTTCTTTCGAGTGCTGCGGCCCAGCGTCCTGAGTGGCGCGGTCGCCGAACCCCTCGCGATGGCACTGTCCACCGCGGGAATCCCGGCGACCGCCGTGCCTCCGGAGGAGTTCGCCGCGCTCGAGGCAGAGAAGATGGGCTTCAACTGCGTCGTCGGCCTTCCGCTCGCGGTTCACGGGTTGTCGCTCGCGGAGTACCTCGAGCGCGAGCCGGCGGAAGCCGAGGCGGTGTTCCGGGAGGCGGTCGAGGCCGCGTCCGCGGCACTCGACACCAATGCCGAGCCCGGTTGGTGGCCGGCGTTTCTGGCCGCCGTCGAACCGATCGGCTGGGTTCGTCCGACCGCCGCCAAGGCGCTCGAGTATCGCAACGAGGCCGTCATCCGCCTGGCCGCTGAGGCCGGGCTCGACGCGACGACCAACCAGAGCCTGCTGCGCGCCGCCGGTCGGACGACCTGAGCGGTCGCGAAACGGCTGGGTCACCGAGGCCGAAAACCGGCGCATGAGCGAGCAGACGATCTACCAGCCATCGCCGGCCCTTTCGCGACGCGGCGCCTGCGACGTATGTATGCTGCATACGACTCAGCGCCTCTCTGCTCAATGACTCGGTGCTCACAGGCACCTCGGCGCCCTCGCAACGTGACGTGGTGAGAGGTGCATGCGTGCAAAACACTGCCGCGCCCTTTGCGTACCTCTGAATGTGGCAGCCGGTCGCTTCGCCCGCCTGCGCCGATCCATCGGCGCGTTGCCCGTCGCCGGGATCGTGCCGCTCGCCTTGGTCGTGACCGGAGTGCTGGCGGTGCGGTCGTCGGTCGCGGACTGGAACGACGTGCCCACCGGCTCGATGCAGCCCACCATCGCGGAGGGCGATCGCATCGTCGTCGACAAGCTCGCCTACGACCTGAGGCTACCTTTCGCCGGGACGCGGCTCGTGCACCTCGCCGATCCCCGCCGCGGCGACATCGTCATCCTGTCCTCCCCGGACGATGGGGTTCGCCTCGTCAAGCGGGTCGTCGGCCTGCCGGGCGACAAGGTCGCGATTGTGGGCAGCCGGCTGATCATCAACCGGCGAACGGTCAGCTACGGCCCCGTCGGGGACCACGTGGTGCAGACGCTTGAGTGCCGCGCGGGCAGGCGGCTCATCGCCAGCGAGGACCTTGCGGGCGCGCGCCACGCCGTTCTGGTCGCCCCCGCCGAGGGTGCGGGTCGACGGTTCGGCCCGGTCCGCGTGCCGCCGAACAGCTACTTCGTGCTCGGCGACAACCGGGAGTCGAGCTTGGACTCACGCTACTTCGGTGTCGTGGACCGCTCGCTGATCCTCGGCCGCGCTGTCGCCGTGCTCGCCTCGATCGACCCGAGCCCGGGCTTCGACCCCCGTTGGCAGCGCTTCCTCGTCGCCCTCCGATAGACGGCAGGGAGAAACCACAGAGTCACAGAGAGGCACAGAGGAACACAGCGAGTCCCCCTCCCTCCGGAGGCATCGCACCGGGCTCGCGTCCGATGCGAGCCCGGTGCGATGTGGGCGGGCGGGTGCTCTGTGGCTTTCTGTGTCTCAGTGTCTCTGTGGTATTTCAGGTTCGTCTAACGCAACAGGCGGGCGAGCTCGACCGCGGCGAGGTAGGCGAACAGCACCAGGCATGCGATGAGGCCGATGTTCGCGCCGGTCCGGTTGCGGGCTTCCCCGACCAGGTCGCGGCGGTTGTTCAGGACCAGCAGCGTCGCGGCGAGAAACGGCATGAACAACGACCCGAGGGCGGCGTACACGACAACCAGCCACACCGGTCGGTCGAGCAGGAGCAGCGCCATCGGCGGAAAGGTCATCGCGAGCAGCGCGCCGCGGTAGACCGGTTTCCGGGCGACGGGTCGATCGTCGCTCCGCAAGAGTCCGAGCAGCTCCGCCGCGTGCGCGAAGAGGTACGGAACGCCCTGCCATACACCGACGATCGAGCTCGCCACGGCCGCCCAGAATCCGACCAGAAAAACCGTCCGCCAGAGCGGAGCCACGCCTTCGCCGAGCATCTCGGCCATGCGAACCACGCCTTCAGAGCCCGCGACGACGACGCCGTCGGGCTTCAGCACCGCGCCCGCCAACACGACGACCGCGAGCCCGAAGACTGCCGTCAGCAGATAGCCGACACCGAGATCGACCCGGGCGGCGGGAATCCAGCCGGTGCCCGTCCAGCCCTTTTCCCGCAACCAGTAGCCGTAGGCAAGCAGTGTCACCGTACCACCGACGCCGCCAATCACGCCCGTCACCAGCAGCGTACCGCCCGCTGGGACGACCGGCACGAAGAGGCCCCGAGCGAGAGTCCCGACGGCCGGCACTCGCGGCGCGGCCGCCGAAACCAGGGTGATCACCATCACAGCCACCGCCACACCCATCACCCGCTCGAAGACCGGGTAGCCCTCCAGCCACACCAGGACAGCGGCAAGCACCGCGTGGACCATCGCCCACGTTCGAACCGACAAAACCGGCAGCAACGCATACGCAGCGAGCCCGCATGCGGACATCAGCGCCGCCGAAACCACCACGGTCCAGACCACCAGAAACACCAGGAAGTAGAGCCTGACAGGCCAGCCGAGCACCGTGAACCACCCTTCGACCAAGGTGGTCCCGGTGGCGAGCTGCCAGCGCGCTACCCCTTCGGCGAGTACGAGCTTGAGCAGTGCGCCGACCAGCACCGCCCAGAGCACGGCGAAACCGAGGGTCGACCCGGCCTTGGCGGCAGCGACGAGGTCCCCGGCTCCGACCCCGGTCGCGGCGACGACCAGACCGGGACCGACCACGCGCAACAGGCCGAGGGGCCCGCGCGGCGGACCGACCCGCGATCCGGACACGACTCCACCTCCGTTTCGTGCCTCTGCCCGGCAGGGTATCAGCCTCTACGTTACCCACAATCGCTTGAGAAAGCCGCGGCTTCCCGGCCGAGGCAGAGCTCAGGCACGGTCGAGGTGAGCCGTGTCCGAGTCGCCCATCTCGACGCCACCTGAAGGGAAGTACTCGCGCCAGCGGCGGTCGACCAAGCGGGCGGTGCCGGGGTCGGCAAACAGCTCATCGGGATAGCCCGGCTTGCGCCTCGCATCGATCACGATCGGCGCTGAGTAGCTGAGATGGTGGCGCACCACACGAACATCGGCTGCGGCGATGTCGGCGGCGGGCTCGAACCGGGTGAACGTCGTCCACAGAAAGTTCATCGGGCTGGCGACGGCACGCCGCGGCTCGTCTGAGAGCACGATCAAAGGCCACTGGGCGAAGGCCGGATGTCGCGCGAGACGTTCGGCCGCACCGGGCTCCTCGGACCAGTCGGGGCCGCCGACGACCAGGCAGCCGGCGCAAAAGACCTCGACCTCCCCCACACCGTCCGGGAGCTCTGCCGCCGAGAACACCCGGGGCAGCTCGCGCACGGGATCGCCAAGACCGAGCCAGATCCCCTTCGAGCCCAGGTTGACCTCGGGTCCGGTGTAGTCGAGGGTGTCCATCGCCAGGTTGGCGAACACGTAGAGGTCAGTCTCGGGTCGCGTCCGCTCCAAGACGTGCTCCAGGGTGGCGCGGAAGTCGCGCAGGTCGACCGGCCGATCGGTCGCGAGCAGGAACTTGGTCAGCCCGAGCTGACCTTCTCCGAGCACCCTGAACGCAGCCTGCATCGCCTCCCGACGGTACCGCTGCCGCACCACGGCTGCGGCGAGGGCGTGGTAGCCGGTCTCGCCGTACGACCAGAGATCGACGACCGACGGCATGACCAGTGGAAACAGAGGCCCCAGGAGCTCCTGGAGCAGGTC
Source organism: uncultured Thermoanaerobaculia bacterium (assembly GCA_964597585.1). Lineage (GTDB taxonomy): Bacteria > Acidobacteriota > Thermoanaerobaculia > Thermoanaerobaculales > Sulfomarinibacteraceae > CAVSIS01. The sequence goes on along the minus strand of CAZQYU010000016.1, from coordinate 11,880 downwards.
GCCGATGTAGAAGTCCTCCTGGCGGGGTTTCCCGACCACCGTCGCGGGGACGATCGCATCGCGCCTCCGGCATAGAGCATCGACCTCGAACACCGGGTAGTCGTGACGCAGCGAGTAGCTTCCGTAGTGATCGCCGAACGGCCCTTCGGGCGACCGCACGCCGGCCGGCACCGAGCCGATGAGGGCCACCTCGGCGGCCGCGACCAGCGGATGGGGCCCAGGCCCCGGGCACAGGCTCAGGCGACGCCCCATGAGCAGCGAGGCGAGCATCAGCTCGGGAACGTTCTCCGGAAGAGGTGCGACGGCCGCCAGGATCAATGCGGGAGGACCGCCGAGGAATACTGTGACCGGGAGTGCCTGACCACGTGCTTCGGCGACCGCGTGGTGGAAGCCGCCGCCCTTTCCGATCTGCCAGTGCATCCCGGTGGTTCGCGGGCCGTGGATCTGCATCCGGTACACCCCGAGGTTGTGACCGCGCCCGTCCGGGTGCTCTGTGTAGACCAGCGGCAGCGTCAGGAACGGGCCGCCGTCCGCGGGCCAGGTTGTGAGCGCCGGGAGGCGGTCAAGCCGCATGTCGCGCTCGACGACCTCCGTCACCGGTCCTGATCGTCCCTTCCTGAGCCCGATCCGCAGTGCCTGCCCGACGACCCCTCGAGACCGCCACAGGGCGCCGGGCGACGGTGGAAGGGGGCCCTGTGCCAGCTCGGTCAGCCCGCGCAGGAAGGCTCTCGGTCGAGTGCCGAAGGCGAGCTCGGCCCGTCGCTGCGTCCCGAACAGGTTCGTGGCCAGGCGGAGATCGGATCCGCGCACGCGCGTGAACAGCAGAGCCGGCCCCCCGGCAGCGATCACCCGTCGATGGATCTCAGCCACCTCGAGGCGCGGATCAACCTCGACGTCGACCTCGCACAGCTCGCCGTCCTCCCGCAGGCGATCGATGAACGACCTCAGGTCAGGAAAAGCCACCGTCCCCCATGCCGCGCGCCCAGTCCGCCGCGCCTTCGCCCGCCACGATATCACCGCCGATCGCGAGCCCGCTGGCACGCCTTATACTGGCTGTGCGCCCTCCCTGTCCAAGCGTGTTGAAGGCGCGCGGCCGAATCGGTTCTGCCAGGAGTAGTCGAGACGTGCAGCAGCGATCGCAGCCCCAGGTCGTCCCGGGGGTCGAGTGGTTTCGAACGCTGGCAGAAACGGCCAGCGTGGCTGTTTTCGTGTACAGCCGCGATCGCTTCCTGTTTGCCAACCCGGAGTCGGCTCGCCTCACCGGCTACACCGTCGACGAGCTGCTCCGTCTCGACCCCTGGTCCCTGATCCATCCGGACTTTCGCGATTCGATCCCCCGTCTTCACGATGAGCCGGCCGAGCCGCGGATCGCTGCTCGACCGGTCGAGCTCAAGATCGTCCGAGAAAGCGGAGAGGAGCGCTGGATCGCCTTCACCGCCGCTCGGGTCGAGCTCGACGGGGTCCAGGCCGGGCTCGGAACCGCCGTTGACATCACCGAGGCCAAGCGTGCCCAGCAGGCCCTCGCGCGCCGGCTCGACCTCGAAAACCTCTTGGCCGAGGTGTCGCACCACTTTCTCCAGGTCGAGCCCGCGCGGCTCGACGACGCGGTGACCGATGCGCTCGAGCGGATCACACGCGCGACCGGCGCCGATCGGTGCCGGTTGCTGCGAACTGTCGCAGGCGAAGACGCCTTCGCCTGCACCCACGAGTGGAGCAGGTTCAGTGAGGGACGGGCACCGTCCGGCGCCCATGTCGCGTCGATCTCCCTTCCTTGGAGCGGACCGCGACTGGCCGCCGGCAAGGTCGTCGCGATCATCGACGCGCAACGCCTGCCCGAGGACGCCTCCGGAGAGCGGCAGGTCGCTGCCGCCGAGGGTGTTCGCGCGGTGCTCGGGGTCCCGATGACGGTCGCTGACCGCCTCGATGGATGCCTCCGTCTCGAGGTTCTGGGACGTCCGCGCCGGTGGCGTGACGCCGATCGCCGCCTGCTCGTGCTCTCGGCAGAGATCGTCGGCAGCGCGCTCCACCGCCATCGTGCCCTCCAGGATCTGCAGGCGAGTCGCGATTGGCTCGAGCTGGCCCAGCGCGCGGGCCGCAGTATCGCCTGGGAGTGGCATCCCGAGGACGATCGGATCCTGATGTCCTCACACGTCGCCGAGGTCTTCGGCGTCGACCCGAACGACGTCCCGAGCCACGGCCGAGAGCTCCTGGCGTACGTTCCGCGTGAGGAGCTGCCCCGGATCGCGGAGGCGTCGCGAAGGACCTTCAAGCTCGACGAGCCATACGCCGTCGAGCACCGCATCCTCATCCCCAATGGCCAGGTGTACTGGCTCGTGGTTCACGGCCAGGCGGTGCGGGACGCCTCGGGTTGGGTCGTTCGCATGATCGGTGTTTCGGCCGACATCACCGAGCGCAAGCGAGCCGAGGAGGAGCTCCAACGAGAGAAGGAGCACGCGCAGGTCACGCTCGCGTCGATCGGGGACGGCGTCATCCGGACCGACGCCAACGGCCGGATCGACTTCATGAACCCGGCGGCACAGATGCTCACCGGACACCGCTCGAGAGAGGCGGCCGGACGACCCGTCGACGAGATCTACAGGGTCCGCGACGAGGCGACCGGCAGGATACGTCCCAATCCAGTCGGGCAGTGTCTCGGCGAAGGCCGGGTGATGGAAACGTCGGACCCGGTGGCTCTGCTTCGCCGCGACGGCTCTCAGCTCGCAGTACACGACAGCGCCGCTCCTATCCGCGATGCCTCCGGTCGCACCGTCGGCGCCGTGCTCGTATTTCAGGACGTCACACGCCTGCGGAGCCTCGAGCGGGAGATGGCCTACCTCGCACGCCACGACCCGCTGACCGGGTTGATCAACCGACGCGAGTTCGAGAGCCGCCTCTTTAGTGCGATCCGCTCGCTGCGAACGAGCGGACGCCGCTTCGCTCTCTGCTATCTCGACCTGGACGACTTCAAGATCGTCAACGACACCTGTGGCCACGGAGCTGGAGACGAGCTGCTTCGCCAGCTGGCGGGGATCCTCGCCGACAACATCCGCGCGTGCGACACCGTCGCACGCCTCGGAGGAGACGAGTTTGCGGTGTTGCTGGCGGACTGCCCGGTCTCGGACGCCCGACGCCTCGCCGATCAGCTACTCGGCGCGATCATGCGCCACCGTTTCGCATGGGAGGACCGCGTGTTCAGCGTCGGCGCCTCGATCGGCGTCGTCCCGCTCGGCGACCCATCCGCAACCATGTCCCAGCTCTTGAGCGCCGCGGACTCCGCCTGCTACGTGGCCAAGGACCGCGGTCGCAACCAGATCTACCTCAGTGAGCCAGACGACGCGGAGCTCGCCGCCCGCAGCGTACAGATGCGGTGGATGGAGCGGATCGAGCGCGCGATCGAGGACGGTCGCCTGCGCCTCTACCACCAGCCGATCGTGTCGCTGGCAGGTGAACAGAGGTGGTCACTGTCGGAGATCTTGTTGCGCCTCGTCGAGGTCGACGGGACGGTCGTCGAGGCCTACCAGTTCATTTCCGCTGCGGAGCGCTTCCGTCTCATGCCGACCCTCGATCGCTGGGTGGTCGAGCATGCCTTCGTCGTCATAGGTAGGCTCCACCGGCAGGGTGGCCTCGACGGCAAGTGCTTCGCAGTCAATCTCTCGGGCCAGTCGCTTGGTGAACGCGGGTTCCTCGAGTACATCGCGGGGCAGCTCGAGCTGCACGGCGTGCCGGGCGAGGCCGTCAGCTTCGAGATCACCGAGACATCGGCGATCACCAACATGGCCTCCGCGCAGTTGCTCATCGCCAACCTCCGCGAGAGAGGCTGTCAGTTCGTGCTCGACGACTTCGGCAGCGGCCTGAGCTCCTTCCGCTACCTGTCGCGGCTCCAGGTGGACTTCGTCAAGATCGACGGTGCCATTGTGCGTGCGATGCTTGACGAGCCAGTGCTCTACGAGATGGTCGCCTCGATCCATAGGATCGGACGTCGGATGGGCCTGAAGACCATCGGCGAGTGGGTCGAACGCGGCGAGATCCTCGAGGCACTCCGCACGATCGGCGTGGACTACGCACAGGGTTTCTTCCTCGCCGTTCCAGAGCCCTTCGGCGGGACCGGCCCGTGACCGGCCACCAACCTAATGGGCACGGTGGCCATGCCGCATTGCGGCATCAACAGGCCATGCCGGAGCCGCGGGAGCGACCGTGCGCGCGGCGCGGTGGCCCGCCGCCGGTCTCAAGACAAACTCCATGTCAAGGAGCATCTTCTGGTTCGTCCGTCCGCGAGGACGAGGTCACGGATGGTGTCGCCTTGACAGTCTTGCCGCACTGCGGTACATTGCGCTGGAGAGGACGCCACCGACCCTCTGTCGGCCGCCCGATCCGGCACACTCGTGTGCAGGGAGAGCCGTCATGATTCGACTGATTAAACGCTACGGCAGCCGCAAGCTGTATGACACCGAGGAGAGCCGCTATGTCTCTCTCGAGGAGCTTGCCGCGTGGATCCGGGTAGGACAGCAGATTCGCGTTCTCGACAACAAGACGTCGGAGGACGTGACCGCGCAGACTCTCACCCAGATCATCTCCGAGGAGGGCCGCAAGGGCCGATCGTTGCTTCCCAACGAGATGCTGCACGAGCTGATTCGCGCTGGCGAGCAGGCCGTTTCCAGCGGGGTGGAACACATTCAGGATCGAATGGACCGCATTGTCCAGGCGTCCATCGACCGCATCGGACCGGTGCGACGGGCCCGCGAGGAGATGGAACGTCTCCGGGAACGGCTCGAGGAGCTCGAGTCCTCCCTCTCCGCTCTCGAGGACGATCGCGGCTCCATCGAAGTCCAGCCTCGCCCTACATCCGGGCGGAAGGCCTCGAAGAAGACCACTCAGAGCGAGGATGAATAGCCGGGACGTCGGTCGACACCGCTTGTCTCGGAACTTTCGAAAAGCTCGTCTCAGGGCCGTCGATAGACGAACCGCGGTGTTGACCAACGAGAGAATCTGGGTCCTCTTCCGGTCGGCTGCATCGACGCCCAGCGCTCGACAGGACGCGGGGGCGCTCCGGGAAGCGATACCGGACCACTGTGAGACGCCGATGCGCGTCACGCGAGCCTGGTGAGCCATGGCGAACAACCAACTGGCGAATGGCTCCGTACCCTCCCCGCGAATCGGGCTCGCCCTCGCTGGAGGCGGACCGGAAGGCTCGGTCTACGAGATCGGCGCGGTCAGGGCGCTCGACGAGGCACTGGAAGGAGCCGACTTCACTCGCCTTCGGGTTTATGTTGGGGTGTCCGCCGGTGCCTTCATCGCATCCTGCCTGGCGAACGGGATTTCGACCGCTCAGCTGTGCCGTGCGATCGTGAAGTCCGAGCCGGGCGAGCATCCGTTCGTTCCCGAGACCTTTCTCTCCCCTGCCGTCGGAGAGTTCGTCCGTGGCGGGCTCAGGCTCCCGCGCTTGCTTGCGGAGGCCCTGTGGGACTGGATGCGCCACGACGAGGACGGCAGCCTCCTCGAATCGCTCTCCCGATTGTCCCGAGCTCTTCCCGTCGGCCTCTTCCGGAACGCTCCGATCCGTGGCTACCTCGAGAAGATCTTTGCGCTGCCGGGGCGTACGGACGACTTTCGCCGCCTCGCCCACACACTCATCGTCGTCGCCACCGACCTTGACTCCGGTCTTCCAGTCCGGTTCGGGGAATCTGGTTTCGACCACGTCCCAATCTCGCAGGCGGTCCAGGCGTCGACTGCGCTCCCGGGCTTGTATCCGCCGGTGCTGATCGACGGACGGCATTACGTCGACGGCGTTCTACTGAAGACAGTGCATGCCTCGGTCGCCCTCGACCACGGTGCCGATCTCGTGCTGTGCGTCAACCCGATCGTTCCGGTCGACACCGTGCGCTCGGTCGAGCAGGGCATCATGCGACGCGGTCGCCTGGCCGACCGCGGTCTGCCGACGGTCCTGTCGCAGACGTTCCGCACCATCATCCACTCACGCATGGGCGTCGGACTGGCGGCCTACGAGACGCGCTACGTGGGCAAGGACGTGCTCGTCTTCGAGCCGCGCCGCGACGACTACGAGATGTTCTTCACCAACGTGTTCAGCTTCGCCAACCGGAAGGCGATCTGCGAGCACGCCTATGCCAGCACGCGCCGAAAACTGTGGCAAAACCGGGACCGGCTCGTGCCCATTCTCGCGCGCTCGGGTGTCCGTCTGAGAATCGAGATCCTGGAGGACCCGCAACGCGACCTGTGGCAGTCGGTCGGACTTCACGCGCGCCGTCCACGACCAACGGCGGCCGTTATCCAACGCTTGGACCGTGCCCTCGACGAGCTCGGTGGAGTCGTCCGTGCGCTCGAGCCCGACCCCGGCGGGGACGCCCCTTGCCATGAGGACGGTCGCTGAGAGAGGCTTGTTTCACCAGCAGTGAGTGAGCTAATCTGAGATATCACATCTGCATTGCGGGCAGCTCCGCAGTCCTGGGAGGAACGATGGCGGCAGAGATCTTCACCACCGAGTGGGCCGCGCTGTGGAGTGACCAGATCAACGCCAACTCCGCCTACAAGGCGGCGGCAACCCGCTGGGAGGGTGCCATCGGCCTGGTCATGACCCCGGATGCGGATATGGGTATTCCGGAGGAGCGCATCGTGGTCGCCGACCTGTGGCACGGCGACTGTCGAGGCGCTGTCGCCGATGAACGCGCGGGGATCGACGAAGTGCCCTACCTGATCCAGGCCACCCCCACCACTTGGAAGAACGTCCTCGCGGGCCGGACCGACCCGATTGTCGGTCTCATGGGCGGCAAGCTCAAGCTCGCCAAGGGCGGTCTGTTCGCACTGCTGCCGTATGCCAAGGCCGCCAAGGAGCTCGTCGCCTCGGCCTCCCGGGTCGACACGACCTACCCGGACGGCTGGGACTGAGCCGCGGCTTCGTGCGGGACGCCGCAGCGCGGCATCACATCGTCCGGGGTGCTGCGCGAGCATCGGTCCGTCGCATTAAGAGACTATAGGAATTAAATTTAGAGGAATTTGCTGCAACGCGGCAAAGCCCCTTGACAGTCTTGCCGCAGTGCGTTATATTCTGCGCATGGGAGATGCCGCAGAGCGGCATGAACTCGATCGACAATCCGGCGCCCCCCAAGCGCCACGCACCGCCGGAAGAAACCGGCAAGGAGGATGAAGAGATGGTCAAGGCGAAGACGAAGGAGCTTCAGGGCGACCTCATGGACTCTGCCCACAAGATCTGGCTCGCCGGTCTCGGCGCGCTGGCGTTCGCCGAGGAAGAGGGCGGCAAGATGTTCAAGAACCTGGTCGAAAAAGGCGAGGGCTTCGAGGCCAAGGGCAAGGAGCAGGTCGAAAAGGCGCGCGGCGCGGTTGCCGGCGTCAGGACCGTTGCCGAGAGCTACTGGGAGACCCTCGAGCGGACCGTCGACGAGAAGATGACCTCCGTCATTCATCGCGTTGGCGTCCCGACCAAGGACGAGATCGAGAAGCTCACCCGCAAGGTCGAGGACCTGACCAAGGCGATCGAGAAGCTGCGCGTCAAAGAGGCGCCGGCCGCCCCGAAGCCGGCCGCCCGCAAGCCGGCCGCAAAGGCCGCCACCAAGTAGTCGATCACCTACGTCCCGCGCACGGCGCGGTTTTGACCCGGGCGCCGCTTCTGCGGCGCCTCTTTTTTTGCGATGCTCTGTGGCTGTGGTCCGGTCAGCTCGTGCGTCTCAGGCCGAGGAAGATGCCGGCCAGGAGCATCGCAGTCCAGAGCGGCCACGGCGCGTGGAGACCGGCGAGAATCGCGCCCGATACCAGGCAGGCTGCACCGAGGACGGTGCCGCGCAGCCCAGCGAAGGGGTTCTCTGGCTGCCGCCTGCCCTGACGCTCCATCAGATCGAGGCCCTCGGACACCAGGAGCGGCAGCCTGACCAGCGCGTCGACCATCTCGGGTGCGCCACGCAGTGCCTCGCGCAGCAGCCGTAGCGGATTGAAGTGCTGGCGCAGGATGCGGCCGATGTGACGCTGCGACACGGCGGCGACGTTGAACCCGGGGTCGAGCATGTACCCGACCCCCTCGTAGGTCACCAGCGCCTTCACCATCAGCACCATCTCGAGGGGGTAGTACATGCGGTAGCGGGCGCCCAGCCGGATCGACTCGAGAATCAGCATCGCCAGAGAGAAGTCGGGGATGGAGCCGGCGCGACGCCAGCGCCGGGCGAGGTCCTTGACCGCCCGCCGGAAGCCCGCGACGTCCGAGCCCGGACCGTGTTCCGCGACCGCCGCGAGGTGGCGGGCCGCGTTGTCATAATCCTCGATGATCAGGCAGTAGAAGTGAAACAGGAGGTGGGTGCGGAGGTTCGGGTCGAGGCGTCCGACCATTCCGAGATCGACGAAGCCCACCTTGGCCCCCGGCAACACCATCAGGTTTCCGGGGTGCAGATCGGCGTGGAAGAAGCCGTCCTCGTAGAGCATCCGGATGATTGCCGCTGCACCCAGGTCGAGTAGCCGCTCGCGCTCGTCGGTGGATAGCTCGGACAGGCTCACCGGATCCGGCTGGCGGCCGGCCAGGTACTCCATGCACAGAACCTGCTCGCCGGAGAGGTGACGGTACACACGCGGGAAGACGATGTCCGGCATGTCTTTGAAGTTCGCGGCGAAGGTCTCGGCGTTGTCGGCCTCCCAGGTCATCTCGATCTCGCGCAGTGTGTACTCGAAAAACTCGTCAATGATGCGCCGCGGCTGATAGCGGCTGAAGACCCACTGCAGAACGACGCCGCACGCTTTCAGCAGCGAGGCGTCGCGCCAGAGCAGCTCTCGGATTCCGGGCTTGACGACCTTGAGGATCACCGGCTCACCCTCGACGGTCACCGCGCGGTGGGTCTGCGCGATCGACGCCGATCCCAAGGGCACCGGATCGACGGTCTGGAACGCCCCCTCAAGTACGACCCCGAGGTCCTCCTCGATCACCGCCCGGATCTCGTCGAAGGGCACCGGAGGCAGCCGGGACAGCAGCGACGTGAGCTCGTCGGTCACCGAGCGCGGCAGGATGTCGCGACGCAAGGAGAGGATCTGCCCAAGCTTGATGTAGGTCGGGCCGAGCGTCTCGAGTCGGCGTCGGAGCTGCTCGGGAAACGGCAGTGAGACCAGCTCGCGATCGACGAACAGGCCCATGGTCCACGCAAGCGCGCGCTCGCCCCGGAACAGGAGACCCCGCTTCCCGGCCTCTCGACGGTCGTCCACCCAACGGACGTAGCTGCCCGACAGCAGCCCGAAGAGCTGACGCAGCGTCGTCCGCCCGCGGCGCGCGATGCCGGGAATCCCGAACGCGCCACCTGTGCGCGCCCTGCGCCGACGCCGTACCGGGGGGTGCCGTGGCCGGGCCTCGGAGAGGCGGGGATCGTCGCTCACGCGAACGACCGCCCACGGTCCGCGCGATCTCGCCGTCGAGCGACCGACTGTCTCCCGGTCTCCCAGGCATGCGGCCCCCGCCGCTCGAGAGGCATCTTCCGACGATACCCGATCGGTGACCGCAGCGCGAGATGTTGCGGTGCATCTACGGCAGGACCCCTCATGGCATCCTTCGCAAAGCGGGCATGCGGCCGCTCAGCGATTGCGGCCGTACTTCTCGTGGCTCGAGACCCAGTCCAGGGACGAGATCGCCGACGCCAGTGAGATCTCTCCGGCGAGCGCGACGCCGGCGATAATCTCCGCCAGCTTCCTGACCGTGTTGCGGCCACGGCACCCGAGGATCTCGAGGCACTCCCGCTGGGTCGCGAGACCGGTCCCGCCGCCGTAGGTGGCCACGATCAGGGACGGGATCGTGAGCGAAATGTAGAGGTCCCGATCCGGCGTCAGCTCGGTGTAGATAATGCCCGAGCTCGACTCGGCCACGTTGGCCACGTCCTGGCCCGTCGCGATGAACATCGCGGTGATGCCGTTCGGCGAGTGGGCGCCGTTGTTGTTCGCACCTGACAGCATCGCACCGACATTGGCGATACCCGCGTGGTAGACCAGGCTCTCCGGCTCCACGCGCATGTGCTGAATCAGGATGTCTCGCGGAATGACCGCTTCGGCGGTCACCCGCTTGCCCCGGGTGCGCATGATGTTGATCTGGGAGTGCTTCTTGTCGGTGGCGAGGTTCGACTCGAGAAAGAACGAGCGCACGGTGTCGAGCTGGTCGAGCATCCAGCTGCAGGCCGCGAAGGTGGCGCGTCCGACCATGTTCTGACCGGCCGCGTCGCCGGTCGAGTAGTTGAAGCGCAGGTAGGCGAACTTGTTCGACAGGAACATGTCGATGTCGAGCAGCTTGGCGACGCTGGAGGTGGCCTCGGCCGCCTTCCGGATCTCGTCGATGTTCGCGTTGACCCAATCGCGGAAGGCACGTGCCTCGCGCGCCGAGTCGAACACGAACACCGGCGCACGCTGCATTCTGTCGTCCTGCACCGTGCACGTGACGCCGCCCGCCAGGTTGAGAACCTTGATGCCGCGGTTGTAGGAGGCGACCAGGGTCCCCTCGGTGGTCGCGAGCGGGATCAGAAAATCACCGTCGGCGTGCTCGCCGTTGACCCTGAGCGGTCCGGCCAGTCCGATCGGGATCTGCGCAACCCCCGTGAAGTTCTCGATATTTCCGCGGGTCGCTGACGGGTCGAACGAGAACTTGTCCAGGTGCTGGAGCTTGATTCCCGACCACGACTCCACGAACTCCTGGCGTTGTCGGACGATCTCCAGGCTCTGGTCGTTCTCCTTGTCGTGAGGAACGGCTACGCGTTCCTCCCGTGCCTCGCGGATCGCGTCGGAGATCTTGAACGAGAGTGCACCGAAGGGCTCGGTCTCGAAGCTCAGCCCGATGCTGTGCTTCCCGTTCTCCAGCTCTGCGCCGAGCCAGATCAGGTCGACGTGGCTACGGAGAGGAAACTCCACCGGCGAAGTCCGCGAAACGTCGTTGGCAGCGAAACGTTCGCCGCTGGCAATCTCCAGCCGGAGGTCGTCGAGCGGGACGTCGTCACCGTCGATCCGAACGCCGATCAGGCGAGTCAGCTTGGCGTCGCTGAGCCGGTTCTTGAGCGCGAGCCGCACACCGTCAGGGATGTTCTCGAGACTGCCGAAGGTGTAGAGTTGCTTGAGAATCAGGGACGGGATCTTCACGTTCATCCTCCATCGGAAGTGACAGCAAGCAGGGCCGGTTTCGTTGAAGCTCGGCCGGATTGTAGCATCGCCGACCCCGTCGGACCCTGGCCGAGTGTCCCGATCCGACGGCCCGCCGTCGAGGTGCTCGACGAGAGCTGCTACCAGCGAGCGACCAGCCCGAGGGTTGCCTCGACCTGGCTCAGACGACCCGCATCGAGCACCGCCGGCACGTCTGAAGTGCGCTCGAGCGGTGCGTCGTCCACGGTCCAGAAAATCCGCGCGTCGAAGCGCAGTGCGAGGTGCCGAAGCAGGTCAAACTTCGCGCCAGCGGTGATGCTGAGGGAGAACCTGTCCGAGTTGGAAAACCCAACCAGAGAGGGATCAATGCGCGTCACCCCGCCCCCGAATCCCAAGTGGGTGCTGAGCCCGTTGCGGTGAAACCAGGAGCGCACCGCCTGGAGCTGCAGGTAGGTGATTCTCATGTCACCCGAAACCTGGACGCCACCTCCGGTGCCCGCTCCGTGGACCGCGGTCTTCTGCCGGCTCGAGAACAGCTCGGCGTGATAGTCGGCGCCAATCGGCGCTGCGATTGAGAAGCCCAGGACGCTGTCGTCGCCGACGTCAACTGAGAGGATGCTCGCCGAGTCCTGCTGTTCGCGGAGATCGAAGCTCCCGCCCCAACGGTAACCGCCGAACACGCTCATCTCCCAGCGCGTAATCGCCTGGGGGCGAGTCGGAATCCACTGTGCCGACGCCACCGCCGGGACAAGCATGAGAAGAAGG
>CAZQYU010000015.1:0-28500 GCA_964597585.1 uncultured Thermoanaerobaculia bacterium | reverse complement strand
AATCGACCTGGGCACGAGCCTGGGCGAGCTGGTGCTCCGCGTCGATCGAGTCGAAGCGGGCCACGAGGTCGCCTGTGTGGACGGTGTCGCCCTCCTGGAGCGGCGCCTCGAGCAGCCGGCCACCGACCTTGGCGGCGACCCGGACCTCGGTCGCCTCGATGTGGCCCGAGGCGTGGATGGCTCCGTCGTCCTCGGCCTTGCGGCAACCGGTGCCGAGGCCGGCGGCGGTGGCGAGGATGGTCAACAGCGTCAGCGTTCGGTTCCGTCGAGTCATGAGCTTCCTCCGTCTTGCGCTCGGGCGGCGGTTGAGTTCGAGTCGATGTAAGTGCTTCAAGCAGCTTCCGCTCAGCGGGTGCGGGCGTGGTTCACACGCGTGATGAGCATGTCGGGTGCCAGTAGGGGCGACGCCGTCCGGAAGAGGAAGGTCGCCCCCAGGGTGGTGATCGCCGCGCGCTGAGACACCGAGCTGCGACTGGACCCCCGGGTCATCTGGACAGACATTGGCCGAAACGAACCTGTGCCCTGCGCTCTGACGGGACCGACCGATGGTCTCTCGAACGGCAGCCGCAGCGTCGAAGAGAGTGGGCTCAACGCACATCACTGTCGGCTCCGCGGGTGGCGATCCCCTCGAGCACCAGGTCGCTCAGGAAGGCCGCGATGTCGGTCGACGAGTCCGGCAGCACGACCTGGGTCCCCAGCTCCGACGCGCGCTGGCGCACCGGGGAGATGGCGTTGATGAACACCACCGTGCCGACGATCGCGAGGTGCGTGAGGACAGGGTCGGTGGGCCGGAACTCCCCCGCCGCGACGCCCTCACCGAGGAGCCCGGCAACGATGTCGACGACCTCAAGCATTCGGGACAGGGCCTCCGGAGGGAGGTTGGCCGCGCCTGAGGCGACCTCGCGGAGCACCATTCGCGGGTGGTCGGGATACTGCTGCACCATACGGGTGAGCTCGGTGATGACCGCGACGAGGCGGCTCCGCGGAGAGCCTCCGTCTTCCTGGGCGCGGGCGAGGGCATCCGATACGCGATCGAAGTTGCGGACCAGCACCGCGCTGTACAGCGCCCGCTTGTCGCCCACGTGGTAGTAGAGCATCGCCTTGTTGACGCCCGCGCGCGCCGCGATGTCATCGACTCGCGCGCCCGCGAAACCGACCTCCGCGAAGACCCCGGACGCGGCGTCAAGGATGCGCTCCTGCGGGCTCTCGGGCTCTCCGGCGGGGTCTCTCGTCTGCATCTCCTGCCTCCAACTAACCAGTCGGTTGAACCGACTAGTTGGTTATAGTGCCGAAAGCGGGCGCTGTCAAGTACTGATCATCCCGGACGGCACACTTCACCCCAGAACAGCCTCCGAGCGGCGTTGTCCGGGCGCTCCGGCACGAGGCCGGGCCTGCTCTGCCGGATGCCGTGTCGGGAATTTGACTCGCCTCTCGTAGTGTCATGGTAGGGAGCTTCAAAACCGAGACAGCAGATCGCATGTCAAGAGAGAAGGAGATCGGAAGGTGTTTCATGGAATTCGCCGATCGCAGGCCGTAGGCCTCGCAGCGATGCTGCTGGCAACGGCATCACACGCCGCGCACGCGGCGGAGGAGATCGGCATCGGAACGTGCGGCGTCCGCCTGCTGACACCGGACGACGCGGACGAGCTCCCCCGCGGCTATCGCGACGTCGTTGTGAGACCGTACTCCAAACACCGTCTGGTCATCGAGGCCGGTCTGCAGCACATGACACCGCTCATGTGTGCCGCGGTGCAGCGAGTCGTCTTCGTCAACGATTATCGCTACGCCGCGGAGGACGGCTGGGTCCTGCCAAGCGCGGCCGATCTGGTGTTCATCAACTACGACCCCCTCAAGCGGGGCTTCGGCGCCTACCCGGTCGTCAAGGCGATCCAGGCGTTTCTTCACGAATCTGCTCACGCGGCGGACTTCCTGCTGCAGTCCCGACACGCGGAGAGGAGCCTGTTGGAAGGTTTCGGCGGGGAGGACCTGTACGACAAGGGTGAGGCAGACGCCGAGCAGTGGCCTGCCGGAGCGGGTCACCTTGCCGACAGGATCGTCACCGAGAATCGTCTCCGAGGGGGCTTCCGGTCCGAGTGGCTGCGGCTCCACCGGACCTTCCAGTCGCTCAAGCTGGCCGGCGACTTCCGGACGGGGGAGTGGGGCGGCGGCGAGGCGGAAGCGAACGCCGTCGCCACTCAGGGGTTCATGTCCCCCTACGGCGCCACCAGCCCGGGCGAGGACATCGCCGAGTTCGCCAGCTGGATGATCGCGGCTCCCCTGTTCAACCAACAGTGGGACGGGGAGGCTGTGCCAGCCTCACAGCAGCCGAAGGACTTCGCCTGTCAGGCCATGCAAGCCCACGGCGGGCCCTCAATCCCAGGCAATCTCGCCGCGGTCTATACCAAGGCCAACCTGCTGCGTTCCACTGGAATGGTGTCGAAGAAGGACATTGAGCGATGTGTCGGAACGCTCAGAATCGCCGGCTCCGGCGAGGGCGTGTTCGTGTACGACCTGGACAACGGCCAGCCGCAGCTCCGACGCACCTTCACGAGCAATCTCAGCGCCCGGATCGGCACCCACGCGAAGCTCGGGCAGTACGTCTTCCTGCTCGAGGCCTCGGGCCGTGCCAGCTTCGCCGGCAAGGAGCACCCAGCCACGGTCAAGCTCCGCCTGCCGCTCGGGCCGGCGGACCGTCAAATCGACCGGATCTCATGGCCGCGAGGCGTCTACAGTCTGCAGGCGTTCGGCGCCGACTTCCGCGTCGAAATGCCGGAGGTACCCGCCGGGACGTTCGTGTCCCTGCCGGTCAGCCCGAACGGCGTGCCGAGCTGCACGCTCCTCATCTCACAGGCCAGCAACACACGGATCGAGGGCTCGGTCTTCCTGCAGAAGGCCCTGCGCCTCTACGCACCAGTACCGGTTCCTCAGACGGGACTCCCGATGCGGTTCACTTTCAAGCTCCTCAAGTCACACTAGCCCGGAGACTGCAACGGTCGTGGCAGCCGTGTCAGATCCGCCCCTTCTCGATGTTGCAGGAGCAGTGACAGGGTTGCTGCGGCCCGCCCACCCGGAAGCACTCACACGTCGGGGATCACGTAGGACGCCAGGTCCGGCGGCGGATCGGGGTAGTGCAGGTCCATCCCTTCCAGCGTATCGAGCAGGATGTTCGAGACCACCAGGTTCCGGTACCACTTGTGATCGGCCGGCACGACGTGCCACGGCGCCCACTCGGTGTTGCAGCGGCTCAGGGCGTCCTCATAGGTGGACTGGAACGCTTTCCACAGCGCTCGGTCCTCGAGGTCGGCGGGCTTGAACTTCCAGTTCTTCTCGGGCCGCTGCTGGCGCTCGTGCAGGCGCTCGGCCTGCTCCTCGGGGCTGATGTGCAGGAACAGCTTGACGATCGCGACGCCGCTCGCGACCAACCGCTGCTCGAAGGCGTTGATCTGCTCGAAGCGCTTCGACCACACCGCCTCGGGAACGAGCTGCTTGACCCGCACGACCAGCACGTCCTCGTAGTGTGAGCGGTTGAAGACCCCGACCATCCCGTGACGTGGGACGGCCTTGTGGACCCGCCACAGGAAGTCGTGGGCGAGCTCCTCCTCGGAAGGAACCTTGAACGGCGTGACCTCGACTCCCTGCGGGTTGAAGGCGCTGAACACGTGCTTGATGGTCCCGTCTTTGCCGCCGGTGTCCATCGCCTGCAGCACGATGAGCACGGCCCGCTCGCCGCTCGAGTAGAGGCGCTCCTGGAGCTCGTTGAGCTGCTCGAGGCGCTGGCCGACGAGCTTGCGGGCGCGCTTCTTGTCGTGCCCTCCGGTGTGGTCAGGGGCGAGCCGCGCGAGCCGGAAGCGCTTTCCCGGAGAGACGGTGTATCCCCTGTCGTGAGCCATGATCTCGCCTCCTCTCGTGCACGGTCACGAGCATATCGCAGCGATGGGGGACATCGGGCATTCATGGGGGCCTCCGAGCGGTTCCACAGAGGGGACTGTCACGAGGAGGTTGCAGGATGTCTTCCAATCGATTCCCGGCACTGTTCGCTGCCGTCGACGCCCGAGACGTCGACGCGTTCTGTGCATGGCTGACTCCCGACTGCAGCTTTCGGTACGGCAGCCGGGAGCCCGTCCACGGCCTCGACGCCGTCGCCGAGACAGTCGCCGCGTTCTTCGCGTCCTTTGCGGGTCTTGCCCACCGCATCGACGAGGTCACCGAGGACGGCGACCGCGCTGCGATCGAGGGCACAGTCACCTACACTGGACACGACGGCCGCGAGCTGACGCTCCCGTTCTGCAACGTGCTCCGGTCGGCTCCAGACGGACGTATCCGCGACTATCGGATCTACATCGACCCGTCACCAATGGCAGGTGGATCCTGAGTCATCACCGCTCGAACGACTCTCTCCGCGAGGCCTCGCTGAGTGGGATCAGGTACCCCATCGGATCGGGCACGATCTTGGCGCGAGCAGCGGTGAGCGAGGTCTCGCCCGCATAGCTCACCGCCGACTGCAGGTGACCCCGGATCCGACCGAGCACATCGGAGACCGGACCCTTGTAGGGCACCTGGGTCTCCTGGCCCTCCGCCGGAGTTTCGAAGGCATCCTCGAGGTCGTTGCTCTCGTCGCCGTCGTAGAGCGACTCGAAGACCGCCTGTGGCGAGGTCATACCACGGTATATCTTGTGTTTCTCGTGGCTCGCGGGGTCCTCGATGACGTGTCCCGGCGACTCGTCCGTGCCCGACAGCGCGCTGCCGAGCATGACCGTCGAGGCACCGCAGATCAGTGCCAGGAAGATGTCCTTGTCGTGGACGACGCCGCCGTCAGCCACGATCGGAACCTCGTCGCCGACGGCACACCAGGCCTCCCGGATCGCCTGGAGCTGGGGCACCCCGGCCGCAGTTTCCAGGCGTGTGCGACATCCGCGGCCCGGTCCGACGCCGACCTTCACCGCATCGGCGCCGCAGTCGGCAAGGAAGCGAGCCCCCTCGGCGGTGGCGACGTTGCCGCAGATCAGCGGCACGTTCGCGAATCTCGCGCGCAACGCAGCAATCGCGTCCGCCATGGCCCGGGAGTGACCATGGGCAATGTCCACGACCAGGGCATCGACCTCGGCCTCGAGCAGCGCCGCCGTCCGATCAAGGAAGTCGCCCCTGGCCCCGATCGCCGCCGCGACCAGGAGGCGGCCCTTGCGGTCCTTGGAGGTGTGCGGACGGCGGTGGAAGACCATGAGATCGCGCAGAGTGATCAAACCACGGATCTGCCGCCGCTCATCGACCAGCGGCAGCCGCTCGACCCGATGCTCGAACATCAGGAGTTCTGCCTCGTCCTCCGAGATCCCGGGAGGGCGCACCACGAGCCGCTCGAAAGGCGTCATGAAGTCGTCCACGGGCCGGTCCTCGGTGCCCGGGAACCACGGCATGTCGCGCGCCGTCAGGAGCCCGGCGAGGATGCCTGAGCCCTCGCTCTCCTCGATCAGGATGGCATTGATCGAGTGGCGGCGGGCGAAGGACCTCGCTTCACGGACGCTGGTACCGCGCGGGAGCCGCCACGGCGTCTCGATCACTGCGCCGTGGCTGCGTTTGACGCGACGGACCATCTCGGCCTGACGGTCGATCGGCATCGCCCGGTGGATCACCCCGACGCCGCCCTCGAGGGCCATCGCCTTGGCCATCTCCAGTTCGGTCACCGTGTCCATGTTGGCGGACACGATCGGCAGCCCGACAGCAAGCCGCGAGGTCAACCTGGACTCGAGAGAGATCTGCCGGCGGGAAATCGCGGCGCCTAACTGGGGCCGGAACAGGAAGTCGGCGAAGGTCCGTCCGATGAATCGTTCGTCGAGAGGGCGAGGTTCGACCATGACACCTCCAGCTCGCATCGTTCAGTCTACCCCCCTCCGCACGTGCAGCAGGGAATCGAGAAGAGCACTGTCATCAGGAGGCGTCGCGAGAGTCGACGGGGCAGGAAGCGGCGCGCTGCGTTTGCTGATTGAAAGCGTGGCACCCCACTGACGTCGCCGGGAGCGGTCGCTTTCGGTCCCGGCGCGTCAGTCCGGCGCACTCTCCTCGCTCGGCGTGAGCGCCCCCTCAGCCAACCATTGCTCGTACAGCCGGCGCACGCGAAAGCTGTCGACGGCGAGGGTGTGCTCACACTCGACCGGCGTACACCCCTCGGCTGCCTGCAGCCACACCGACCGGACGAGCTCCGGGTCGCCCTCCTCCTCGATCGAGCTCGGTTTGCGGCCGGTAGGCCGGTAGCGGGCATGATCCGGCACCACCGTGGTTGCCCGCGCGAGCTCGTCGTAGCGACGCATGCCCTCGAGGAGAATCGCCGTCACCGAGTCGGTCATGCTCTCCTCAGTATCCCTCGGAGGGAAGTCGGTCCGGTTGACGAACACGAAACGCCCCGTACCCGGTCGCTCGAGGAGCTGGAAAACGGCAGTGTCGCCCAACAGGGCTCCCGCGCGCGCGTCACGAAGGGCACCGCGGTCGATCACCATCGACGCGGAGACTGCGCCGTCCTGGTCGAACAGGGTCAGCACTCCAGAGACCTGCGAGTCCGACAGATTCTGCAGCAGGTTGGGCAGACCGAAGAGCTTCAGATCACCGGAGAGCGACGCCGTTGGACGTTCCTCCTCCTGTACAGCGGTCCCGAGCTGGGCCAGGGTGCGTGCGGCGGGTTCTGCGAACGGCTGGCCGGCAAAGCGGCTCGCGATGTCGGTCAAGAGCTGCCGGACGGCCGGCGTGTCGGTCCCGGCGAGGGCCTGAATGAGGCGGTCGATCGCGTGAGCCCGCCGGCTGGTGGTCACGGTGAGCCCGAAGACCTTGGTCGGAAGCTCGGCTCGGACCGCGCCGAGCAGGCGCTCGACCAGCTGAGGTTCTGGTGAGAGGTCCTGCAAGCCGAGGCGGGCGAGTCGTCCGAGGGTATCACCGAGCGCACCGGACCGATTGAGACCATGACTGACCACCGCGCGTCGCGCAGCGGCGGTCGGGGTGCGGGCAAGGGCCACGACGATGCTGTCGAGCAGTCCCCGAAGCTCCTCCTGCGTGTGCGGGAGCTCCCGCGAACCTGTGAGTGCATCCTCGAGCTCGCTCATCCGGGCGGCGAGGGTGGTGTCGACCCGATCGTGGCTGATCTGGGAGAGGGCTGTGAGGGCTTCCCGAACCACGGCAAGAGGGCCCGCGGGGTCCGAGAAGTGCACCAGCACGTCGATCTCCGCGTCGAGGGGCTCGCTGTCGGAGCGCGGGATGGACCGCAGCAGGTAGAGCAGGTTGCGCTCGAAGTGCCAGGGGAACTGCCGAACGCCGGAGATCCCGTCGCGCAGCGCGGCGAACACCGTGGTCCGCGCGGTGGTGCCGTGAACCGTAAGCAACGAGATGAGCGTCCGACGGCGGTCCCGTTTCGGCTCAACCTCGAGCTCGAGGAGCAGCTCTTCGGGTCCGAGCTGGGGGAAGAACGCCATGACCCGTCGCAGGAGCTGGTGCTTCTCCTCGCTATCGGCCATCGCCCGTAGTTGGAGATGATCGAGGTTCGGGTAGACCTGGCCGACCACCGCCTTGATGATTGTGGCATCCACCTCTTCGTCGTCGATCATCCGCTGGGCGAGATCGAGCATCGTCACTGCCCGTCCGAGCGCGCCTTCGTTGAACTGCTCAACGGCGGCCGCCACCAGCTCGCTGAACCGCCGCTGCGTCTCCTCGCTCTCCTGGGCGAGGTTGATGATCTTCTGCATGGCGCGCACCGCGCCGAGCTGCTGGATCTCGCCGGACGGCGGCGCCCAGTCGGGGAGGCTCCGACCGAGCAGGCGAAGCACGCTGGAGCCGATCTGCGAGCCGCCCAGCTCCTGGAGCCTGCGCAAACGCCCATCGAGCTCGATCCCGTCGCTGGAGACAGCCGCCATCTCGGTTGCAACTCCGGCCAGGAGCTCGGCGTCCGGGGCCCGGGAACCCCCGGTCGCGGGCATGTTCTCGATCCGATCGAGCAGCAGGTTGAGCCGGCCCAGACCCTGAACAACCGAGACCGGAAGGGCGGTGCCAGCCTGGGCAGCACCTCCGGCCACCGGTCCGGCACCCGCACCGGCTGCAGGAGCGTAGACCGGCTGGCCGGCGACTGCACCAACCGCCTGTCCTTGCGCCGTTGGCCGCCCGCCCCCCACCCCGACTCCCGGTGGTGCACCACCCCCCGACGCCCCAGATCCGCCGGCCGGGCGATGCAGCACCTCAACCCGCGAAGCCAGGGACGTTTCGCTCGAGCCGATGTGCTCGAGGTTCTGCACCAGCGCTGCGCGCTCCTGGTCTGGACAGAGCTTGAGAATCTCCGGGAAGACGCCTCGCAGGAACGCCGCCAGCTCGGGCGCCGGAACGAGCTCGAGCTCGCCGAGCAAGTGGAGCTTCTTCACCGCGTGATAGAGATAGTCCGAGATGGCGACACCCGGCGCGCCTCGCAGCTGGGAGACGAGCCATCCTCGAACCGCGAGGCCGACCACACGAGCAGGTGCCTGGAGCAGATCGTCGACCGCATCGAGGAAGATCATCGGTGCGATCTCGTCCGACAGGTAACGCGCAATCAGGTCGAGGCGCGCATCCTGCCGTTCCGATCCGGTGTGGTCATCCTCCACCTGCCCAGCCTCCCAGTCCTCGTGACCTCGCTCCCAACTCTGCGGTCGGGCCAGTCGCGCGAAGCGACACCCGCCATTCGGGTCGCGGGCTCTCCATCGGGACCCGCCTCTTCACCCTCCATCTCGGCGTATCGTGACATCCTCTGGCAGAGCCAGGCAAGCGAGTCGCTCCGGAGCCCACCGGCACGCCCCGGTGCACCCCATCGATGCCAGCGGATGGAGCTGTCAGCCGGCCCCGGAACGCAATCGCCACGACTCGCCCGCACCAACCTCGAGCATCCCGCAGAGTCAGCCGCTGCGCTCGCGGCGCTCCAGCAGCAGTAGGGCGATGGCGAGCAGCACCAGGAACGCCGCCCCGCGCCAATAGGTCTCCGGACTGACCGCGAGCCTCGAGTAACCCACGATCATTCGCCCAAAGAATGCCCGCGAGGTCCCCATCAGGAACGAGATCACGCCGAGAATGATCAGGAGCTCGGGTACCCTGCGCATGCGGGTCCTCCTTCTCTGCCTCTGCAGCACACACCGGTCGAGACGTCTCCAACAATTGTACCGGTCCGGGGTCGAGAACGTACACTCCAGCCGTGGACTGGCCCTGCGGCGGTGCTGCGGTAGCTGTCCCCGGGTCTTGAGATCGGGGCCACACGGGCATACTCTCACCGGGGGTGACCAGGTGGACTTTCCCATCTCAGGGGTCGAGATCTCGCCGCTCGTGCCGCCGCTGGTGGCATTCGTGATCTCGTTCGTCACCTCGATGGGCGGGGTCTCCGGCGCCTTTCTGCTGCTCCCCTTCCAGATGAGCGTGCTCGGCTTCACCAGCCCGTCGGTGAGCGCCACCAATCAGTTCTACAACATCGTCGCCATTCCGAGCGGAGTCTGGCGCTACGTTCGCGAGGGGCGAATGGTCTGGCCGCTGACCTGGATCGTCATCCTCGGCACCCTCCCGGGCGTGCTGGCGGGCGCCCTGCTCAGGGTGCGCTACCTGCCCGACCCCCGCGGCTTCAAGCTCTTCGCGGGGCTGGTTCTGCTTTACATCGGTGCACGGATGGTCCGCGACCTTGTTGCGCGTCGGGCAATGCGAGGCGCTGCCGGAGCCGAGGAACGGTTTCAGCGCCTCGTCGCCGAGTTTCGCCGTCGGCCGGCCACTGGCGAGTCGCTGCCCC
The DNA here is from genome assembly GCA_964597585.1 of uncultured Thermoanaerobaculia bacterium. Taxonomy (GTDB): domain Bacteria; phylum Acidobacteriota; class Thermoanaerobaculia; order Thermoanaerobaculales; family Sulfomarinibacteraceae; genus CAVSIS01. The sequence continues at coordinate 18,734 of CAZQYU010000015.1, read as the reverse complement.
GGGTTGTCGTCCACCGCCTCGGTCTCGGCCGGATCAGCTTCGAGTTCTACGGAGAGACCTTCGCCTTCCCAACCCTCGGCGTGTTTGCCCTGTCGCTCGTGGTCGGAGTCATCGGCGGAGTCTACGGCATCGGCGGCGGGGCGATCATCGCACCGTTCCTGGTCAGCGTGTTCAGGCTGCCGGTCTACACCATCGCCGGCGCCACCCTCGCCGGGACCTTCGTGACCTCGATCGCAGCGGTGGCATTCTACCAGGCCATCGCACCCGCCTACCCGCATCTTGCCGTGGCCCCGGATTGGCTTCTCGGGCTGCTCTTCGGCGTCGGCGGCGCAGCCGGGATGTACTGCGGAGCCCGCGCGCAGAAGCACGCCCCGGCGAAGGCCATCAAGGCCATGCTCGCCGCGGTGATCGTGGTGGTCGGCGGACGTTACGTGCTGGCCTTCTTCGGCTGAGGCAACCGCTGGGATGCGTCTGGTCCGCTCGGCTGTTGCCCTCGAGGTAGGCGGGCGAGGCCGCAAGCGAACCAGGAGGCAGACCGTGACACGAATCCCAGACACGATGCGCGCCATGGTGCTCGAACAACCCGGAGGTCGGCTCGCCCTCCGCCAGCGACAGGTCCCCGAACCTGAGGGTGGTCAGCTCCTGCTCAGGGTCCTCGCGTGCGGCGTGTGCCGAACCGACCTGCACCTCGTCGATGACGAGCTGCCGAGCCCTTCGATCCCGGTCATCCCGGGGCACGAGATCGTCGGTACCGTCGTCGAGAGGGGTCCAGGCGTCGATTGCTTCAACCTCGGAGACCGCGTCGGCGTTCCCTGGCTGGGCTGGACTTGCGGCACGTGTCCGTCGTGCCGACAGGGTCGCGAGAATCTGTGCGACACCGCGCGTTTCACCGGCTACACCCTCGACGGTGGTTTCGCGGAGTACGCCGCGGCCGACCAGCGCTACTGCTTCGCGATCCCTGAGGACTTCGCCGATGCCGAGGCGGCACCGCTGCTCTGCGCCGGACTGATCGGATACCGTTCCCTTCGCCTCGCCGGAGCCGGGGTGCGCCGCCTCGGCCTGTACGGCTTTGGAGCCGCCGCCCACATCGTGGCGCAGATCGCCCGCCACCAGGGCTGCTCGGTCTTCGCCTTCACCCGACCCGGAGACGCCCGCGCACAGTCCTTCGCCCGCCGTCTCGGTGCCGAGTGGGCCGGAGCTTCCGACGAGCAGCCACCCGAGCCCCTCGACGCCGCGCTGATCTTCGCCCCGGTCGGTGCTCTGGTCCCAGCCGCTCTCAAGAGCGTGGTTAAGGGCGGAACGGTCGTCTGCGGTGGCATCCATATGAGCGACATCCCGTCCTTTCCCTACAGCCTGCTGTGGGAAGAGCGGGAGCTGCGCTCGGTGGCCAACCTGGAACGGCGCGACGGCGACGAACTGCTCGCGATAGCGCCCCAGGTCCCGGTTCGGACCCAGGTCGAAACGATGCCGCTTGAAAAGGCCAACGACGCCCTCGACCGCCTCCGCACGGGAGATGTCGAGGGCGCGTTGGTCTTGATCCCCTAGCAGCTCGCGCCTCGGAGCCCTGGGGCGGTCATCCTCAAGGTCAGCTGCTTCTCGCGGGCTCTGCGGCACGAGCCGCTTTGGATGCGCGTCGCGCATCCAGTCTGCGCAGCAGGGACCCAGTGGCGTCTACCTCACGGCGAAGTGCAGGACGATCGGGGTTTCCCACCCCTTTGGTGCGACCTTCAGAGTCATCTCCTGGCCTTCGGCCATGCCGGCGGGACGCTTGAAGTACAGAATGTCCACCGTCCAGTTGAGCGGCTGGAGTGCCACGGTGTCGAGCCGTACTCCGCTGCCCGCGCCAGGCACCGGAAAGAACTCCGAGGGCTGGACGTGGCGGAGATCGAGAAGCGTGCCGAACGGGAAGCCGTAGAGACGGACCGCGGTGCGGTCGAACAGGTCCCTCTTGTAGTTGGCCCGCAGCGTCTTGAGCTTGGCCATCGGCTCGCCGCGCCCGTCGCTCCCGATCAACGTGAACGAGGAGCGGTTCAGGGTCGCAATGCCCTTCTGACCGTTTCTCACGGCCACTACGAGGGGCACATACGGCTCCGTCAGACGCTGCCGTGTGAGATCGATGCTGACCCAGACCTGGGCCCCGTTCGGGCCTTTGGCATTGAACACGGTCGACTGGGTTTCGCCCGCAGCCGCCGGCAAGCTGCCGAGCACCGTCAATGCGACTATCGCCAGCGGCGTGATGACGAGCTTGCGAATCATGACTTCCTCCATTCCGTCGGACCTCCTGAAGTTGAGAGCCTCCAGTCGGTCCGGCTCGAGCGTCGAGGCGCTCGCGACTCGCCAAAGGGACAGCAAATACCATGCCAGGGGAATGCGATGAGCGCGGCGTGCGATCCCACGTGCCACCAGCGCTTTCCAGAGGCAGCCGGTGTCCCAGCCCCGACCTGCGGGCCGATTTCGAGCCAGCCTGGCCGATTTCAGCCAACGACTACAGGAGCACGACCGCGCGCTGATCTCGATCCAGCCGTTCGATGACCGCCGCCCCCGTGATCGGATCGAGCCCGGAGAGCGGGCCGTCGAGGACGAGGAAACGGCCTCCGCGCAAGAGACCACGAGCGAGAAACACCCGTGTCCGCTCGCCGTGGGACAGCTGCCAGCCCGTGTCTCCGACCTGAGTGAACAGCCCGCTCGGCATGGCGTCCAGCAGGTGGCCCAGCCCGAGCTCGCGGCACACCGCTTCAGCGTCCGCGAGATCGGCGGCGCTCGGCGGCCAGCCGCGGCCGATCAGGAGGTTGAACGCCAGGCTGCTGCCGAGGAGGTGATCCTGCTCCGAAGCCGGCTGTCCGACCACCCATCGACGCCATCGCTCGGACCCGAGAGAAGCCAGGTCGAGGCCTGCGATCACCAGCTCGCCCCGATCGGATCGGAGCATACCGAGCAGCACCGCAGCCAGGCTCGAACGTCCGCTCCCGCCGACGCCGACGATCCGACAGCGCTCACCGGCGGCGACACGGAGGTTGAGGTGGTGCAGGACGGGACGCGTCCGATCGGGTCGGCACAGCTCCACCTCCCGCGCCTCCAGGTGCGCCCGTTCCGAGGCCGGCGCTCCCGTGTCCATTTCGAGAGGCACCGGCAGCGTGGCCACCGGGTCAACGCGCCGCGCGGCGGAACGCAGCGATGCACTCTGACGCCACGACACTCGGGCGGCCGCCAGGCGAACGAGACCGGTCGCGAGGTTGGATACGCTCGCGGACGCGAGCAGCACGCCGCCGAGCCCGACGGCCAACGGACCGGGGGCTGGGTCGCGGGACAGCAGGGCCGGAGCGAGGCCGGCGATCCCGACCAACATCCATCCCCGGCGCAGCGCCGCCAGCATGACCGGACCGACCCGGTCCATCCGGCGACCGGTGCGCTGGCAGAGCTCAGCAGCCGCATCCTCACCCTCGTGCCACTGCTCCGCCGGCTGCTGCAGCAGGCGCGTGAGATGTCCGACCATTCGTTCCACGAGCCCGTCGGTGAGCTCCAGCCGCGCCCGCGTCCACTCGTCGATCCGGCTCGAGGTCCTGGTTGCGACCACGACCAGAACCGCCACCCACACCAGAAGCAGGACAGCGTGGGGCCACCCCCCGACACCGGCGACGAGCACGGCCGCCGCGAACACGAGCTCGACCGACGCCGTCAAGGTCAGCACACCTCCGTTCAGCGCCAGGACCTCGAATGAGCCGGACTCGAGGAGACGCCCGAGCAACCGACCACAGCCGAAGCTGGCAACCTCCACGGGCTCGAGCGCGAGGATTCCTGCCAGCAGCCGCCGCCGCAGCACCGTGCTCGCCCGGACCACGGTCACACCGGCGGCACGCGACGCTGCAGCCACCAGCGGAACCCGCGTCGCCAGCAGCAGCGCCCAGGCGGCCAGCCAGCCGGAGTCGAGCCGACCTTCGAGCGCGCCCCTCCCGATCAGCCACCACGACGCGATCCAGAGCAGGTACTGGGCGGCGTGGGTGACGGCGAGCACTCCCGCCGCAGCAACCACTCCGGTCCGGCGAGCCTGCTCTGCGAGCGCCATCCCACCCGCGGGCAGCAGCCGGTAGGCCCGCACCCGCAGTCCCAACTCCGCCGGCCGCTGGAAGCTCGGAATACGCCGGCGTCGCCCGGTGCCTCGCGTTGTCCCGATCGCCTCCAGCGCCTCCCGCCAGCGACTCTCGAACGGGTTCTCGGCCGCGCCTCCCGTCATCTCTTCGAGCTCGGTGCGGTCGAGGCGGACCCGTGAACCGTCCGCGCCGACGAGGTTGAACCGGCGGCCGTGTGCTCCTCTCAGGAGGAGCCAGCCGGAGCCACGATCCGGGGCGACCGCGGCCAGGATGACTGTCCGGGATCCGAGCTCCTCGGCACTCGGGACCGCAGCGAGCGCCTCCGCGTCGAGCCCGAGCGCCGCCGCCGCCTCGACCGGGCTGGATGTGCCTGCGGCCGCGCCAGAGTCGGCGCCCTTGCCAGCCACCACGGCGAGCGCGTCAGCGAGCCGCTCCTCGGGCCACCGGAGGGCGGCCATACGGCTCATGCCGAGCCTCGGTCGGGAACCAGCCGTCCCGCGTGCATCTCCAGCTTTCGCCAGTGCGGGGCAGCGACGTCGTCGGTGGCGGCGAGCATCGCCGCGAGACGGGAGCCTGGCCGCAAGGCGAGGTCCGCCAGGCTCCCGCACTCGACCACGCGGCCTTCCTCCAGCACCGCGACGTCGTCGAACAGGTCAAGCTCGTCCATGTCATGGGTCACTGCCACGAGGGTTGCGCCGGGCCACCAGGAGCGCAGTCGGGTGAGCAGGGCGCGCCGCTGGCCGCGATCCAACCCACGCATCGCCTCATCGACGAGCACGAGACGCACCCCTTCACGCACCATCGCACGGCCGAACCGGACGGCACTCCCCTCGGTACCCGAGATCATCGTCCCGCCGTCGCCGACCTGCGTCTGCAACCCTTCGCGAAAACCTGCGACCCATTGGCCGAGGCCACTCGCCTCGAGCACGTCTTCGAGCGGCCGCGTCGCACCGGGTACTGCGCCGTAGTACAGGTTGGCGAGCAGCGGCCGGTCCCACAAGCGGACCTCCGGGTCGATCCACGCGGTTTCCCGACGGAGAGCGGCGGCCGCAGGACCGTCGAGCTCCCGCCCGTCGACCAGGAGCCGGCCCGACGAGGCGCGATGACGTCCGAGGAGCAGACCGACCAGGGTCGACTTGCCGGCACCGGAAGGACCGACCAGCGCCATGGAGCTGCCGGCCTCGAGCCGGAGGTCAATATCGTGCAGGATTCCACGTCCCGCCGCGTGGACCGTGACGCCCTCGAACCTCGCCGCGGCTCCCGCGGTCCGCGCCTCATCTGACGTGTGCCTACCGCAGCGGCTCGCGGTGCAGGACTCCTCCTCCGGGGACCCGAGCGGCTCGAGTGCGCGGGTGGCGATGCTCCGGTAGAGAGGAAGCTCGCGCAGCGCGCGGCCAAAGGCCTCTGCGAGCACCGGCATTCGCAGCGCCCAGTAGACCACCAGCAGCACGGCCGGGGTGGCACCACGGCGCCCGAGATGCTCGACCACCAACCAGACGGACGCGGCGTAGGCGAGGCCGAGGTGGACGAGCTCGAGGCCCCAGCCGAGGTCGATCAGCCCGAGCCGCGCTCCCCTCCAGCCTGCGAGCCGGGCCTCGTGCTCACTCACGATCGCGTGACGACCGTTGTGGACCCGGATCGCCGTCGAGCCGCGCAGGACGTCCAGCGCCAATCCCATCAGCGCCGCCGAATGGACCCGGACGCGCAGCTCGCGCTCGCCGAGCAACCCCAGCCCGACGATGGGCACCGCCACGGCCGCGATCGCCACGAGCACCACCAGGGGCCCACCCGCAGGATCGAGCCAGATCAGCGCACCGGCCGTCAGCAGGAGCTGGAGCGCCACCTCGAGCGCGTGGCCTGCCAGCAGGGGAAGGGACCTCAGATGGTGCAGTCCGTGCGCCCGCTCAGCCATGTCCGCGGCCGGCCGGGTGCGCATATACCGCTCTCCGAGTCTGGGCAGCTTGGCCAGCCACGAGAGGCGCAGCCCGGTTTCGAGTCGGCGGCCCGCAGCGAGCAGCGCGGCGGTGATCGGCGCCTCGAGCACGGCCACGCTGGCGAAGAACACGAGCACCACACCGACCCCCACCAGACGCTGTGGCGGGGGTCTCAGCAGGGCCGACAGCTCGAGCAGGGTCCGCAGCAGCAGGGCCTCGACGACCACCGCGCCAGCCGCGACCACGAGTGCGACCGCGACCAGCACCAACGAACCCACGCCTTCGGCCGCGAGCCGCCTCGCGAGGGCCGTGAGCGGACCAGGCCCCGCACTCTCGCGTGCACGCTCCAGATCAGGACGAGCACGGCCTTCGGGCCGCTCGGCATCGGCGCGACGTCCCCGCACCCGCACCAGGACCGCACCCTCGAGCCACAGCCGGTCGCCGTCACCGGGTACAGCGTGCACCGACCAGTAAGCCTCGGGAATGGAGTCGTTCGCAGCGGTCATGTCGGTGAGGTGCTCGACCAGGCGGCGGGCCTCGACACCCCGGCGCAGCGTCCGGCTCGACACACCGTCCGCCGCCATTCGCACGGCGGCATCGAGCCGGGCGAGCCCTTGCCAGCTCGGGTCGGACGCTGCACGCTCGACGGCGAGTGCGGCGAAGCCGCGCGGGCACCCGAGACGGAGCACGCGATCCCGGAGCGGTGCCAGGAAGTCGTCGCTGCCCGCCCACTCCCGCCACGCCGAGGCGGCGACCACCAGGCGGTGGCGGTGGGCGCGATCGAGCAGCTCCCGCCACCTGGCCCAGCGGCGCCCGACCTGCGGATCCATGACCTGCGCGAAGCCACCGTGACGGCGCCAGACCACCACGAAGTGCAGCCCTCCGCCGGGCGTGTCGACGACCAGGACGGCGGGGAGCGCGTGCGAGGACGCGAGCGGGAGATGATCAACCGGTATCATCACCTGCTCCGCCTCGAGGCCGAGCTCGACCGCGAGCTCCTCGACCGCGTCGATCGAGGTCCCGTCGACGTCGGTCTGGCAGGCTTCGCGAAGGCGCCCGAGATCGGTCGGGACGCCGAAACCCTCGAGCAGGCAGGCGAGCGTGGCCGGGCCGCAGTCCATCGCCGAGCCCTGGAGGATCTCCGGAGCGAGCAGCCGCCGTTGCACAGTGCCGGCGCGCGTCACGGCAGCGGAGCCGTAGGCTCCGGTGCGGACGCCAGTCTGCGGCCGGCCGCTTCGAGCAGTATCCGCCACGGCGAGGTCCTCTCGACCTCGACCTCGACCGAAGCCGGCAGACCATGCTCGATCGGCGGCCCGCCGTTCCCGGTCAGCTCGAGCTCGACCCTAACTCCCGTGCCGTCAGGCGCTGCGGCGACGCGCACCACCCGTGCCCCGATCGTCCCGAACCGCGTCCATGGGAAGCCCTTGAGCCGTAGTCTCGCCGACTGACCCGGCCGGATTCGACCCAGGGCCTCGGCAGGAGCGAACGTCGCGACGCCTCGGACGGAGCCTTCGGGGAGCACGGTTGCGACCAGCTCACCCTCATCGACCACGCTGCCGGGTGGTCGATCGCTGAGCTGGGCGACGACACCCGCGATCGGCGCCCGCAGCTCGAGCCGGTCGGCTTCACGCCGCAGGCGTTGCTCGGCCGCCGCTGAAGCATCGATCTCGCCCCGCAGCCTCGCGGCCTCCCGCTCGCGCTCGAGGAGCCGGGCCTCACGGTCGTCGAGCTCGGCGCGTCGTTCCCACTCGACTCGGTCGAGCTGCTGCGCGAGCGCCGCCCGCGCTGCTCGACGCTGCTCAGCCGCGGCCGTCGCCGCCTCGACCTCGGCGCCGCCCACGATGCCCTGGTCCGCGAGGGAACGGACGCGGGCGGCGTCGGCGGTGGCGAGATCGGCCGCCGCAGTCGCCTCGGCAAGCCGCTCGCGAACCTCGGAGAGCTCGTCCCTGGCGCCGCGCTTCGCCGCCTCCAGAGCCTGGTGGCTCTCGCTCAGCTCGCCGGTGAGCGCGCCCAGCTGCTCCGCGAGGCCGGCTCGCCGCGCCTTGGCCTCATCGAGAGCACGGCGCTCGCGCTGCGCGTCCAGCTCGACCAGCACCTGGCCCGCGCTGACCCGCTCGCCGAGGGCTACTCGGACCGCCACCACCTCGCCGAGCACCGGCGACTCGACGGGGTGCTCACGGCCCGTGCGCTCGAGTCGGGCGTCATCGCTCACCGCCCAGACGCCGATCCTGGCGACGATCAGCCACGTCGCCCAGAGTGCGAGCACGAGCATCCCCAGAGCCGCCCACCGCCCCTGGCGTCCCGCACCATCTTCACGCAGAGCGCGAGCCGTACCGGGAAAGCCCGCATGCATGTCACGCAGCTCCGTTCCGATACGGCCACGGGCCACTCGCCGACACCGCACGAGCAGCGGGGGTCCCGGTACAACCTGGCATGGAACGCACCGAGCCACAATGCGGGCCAGAACACCCGCAGCTGGGACGCCGGGAGAGGTGCGGTCTCGCCTTCATATCGTGGCCCGCTCGAGCGAGATGGTGGACGTCAGCGATGCTATCGACGGCTCGCAGACAGGTCAAGCGCGGGCTCGCCACCACGCTCGACGTCGGCACCAGGAGAGGTCCGTTGCTGAGCGTCGGGCAGCACGATCGGCAAACGCACGGTGAAGCGGCTTCCCGACCCGGGGCTGGACTCGACCTCGATGCGTCCGCCGTGGGCATTGACGATGCCGTAGGAGACCGCGAGCCCCAGGCCCGTACCCTGCCCAACCGGCTTGGTGGTGAAGAACGGCGTGAACAGCTCCGCCATGTGCTCCCGGGGAATTCCGACTCCGGTGTCGGCGACCGAGACCACCACCTCGCCACGCTCGACCCCTGATGAGAGCGTGACGATGCCCTGCTCGGGAATCGCCTGGGCTGCGTTCATCAGCAGGTTGGTGAACACCTGGCTGATCTGGCCGGGTCTGCACATGATCTCGGGAAGATCGCCGAGGTTCTTTCGCACTGTGCACTTGTGCTTGAGCTCGTTCCACACGATGCGGAGCGAGCCTTCGAGAAGCTCGTTGACGTTCGCCGGCTCGGGAGCGGCCTCATCCGGCCGCGCGAAGTTCTTCAGCCGGGCGACGATGTCCCTCACCTGCTCGAGCCCGCTGCGGGACTCCGAGAGCATCTCGCGGAGCTGGGCGAGATCGACGCTGCCGTTCCCGCCACCTCCGGCTTCAGCAGCACCTGCCGCCAAGCTCTCGACATCTTCGCCGACGGTCTCGAGGTTGCTCATCACGTAGCCGACCGGGTTGTTGATCTCGTGCGCCACGCCGGCGGCGAGCTGGCCGAGGAACGCCATCTTCTCGGACTGGATCAGCTGGGCCTGGTTCTCCTTGAGCTTCCGGTTGGCATCGGCCAGCTCCCTGGCCGTGCGCTCGAGGGCCGCCTCGTGCTGACGCCGCTCGGTGATGTCGCGCAGCACCGACACGAAGTGCGTCACCCGTCCTTCGCCGTCCCGCACCGGTGAGATGTGCCACTCGCAGTGCAGGCTCGAACCGTCCTCGCGCCAACGCACGGTCTCCATCGTCGCCGAGCGGCTGTTCGAGAAGCTGTGTTCGAGCAGCGAGAACTCGCGCTCCTGGAGGTGAACCTCGCGCAGCATCTTGAGCGGCTTCCCGACCAGGTCGTCCACCACCCTCCCGATCATCTCTCCGAAGCTGCGGTTGAGGAACACGATCCGGGGGTCGTCACCGGTCATGCCGGTGTCGGTGATGAGGATGCCCTCCTCGGTGCTGCGCACCGCTGCCGCGAGCAGCGACGAGAGCTGCTGGAGCCCCTCCTCGGCGACGGCGCCGCGCAGCCGGCGCCACATCACCGCGGCGACGAGCAAAGTCAGCACAACTGTGAGCAGGATCACAGCAATGCCTTCTACCGTCCGCCGTCGGGCGCGGTCGAGGTCTCCAGCAACCGCCGTCAGAAGCCGGGCCTCCGTTGCCCGCACCACCACCGAAGCTTCCGCGACCAGATCCGCTGCCCCCCCCTCGGAACCCTGGCCTACGCGCGCTTTCCGCCGCTCGGCCTGCGTCAGCAACGCATCGACCCTGACGGCGGTGTCGAGGACTTCGCCAGCCCCGGAGCCGGCGGCCTGGACCTGGCGCAGGACGCCGCGAGCCTGGGTCAAGCGCCCGCCCCAGTCGCTCTGCGCCGCCGCATGCAGCTCGTCGAGGGCGCGACCGAGCGCCGCCAGGCGATCGGCCTGATCGAGCCGCGGCCGCGCGGCCCGCTCGGCACCGAGGCCAGTAGCGAGAAGCACCGCCGCCGCCACGGCTGCCGCCAACGCGGCACCGAGGAAGAGCCATCCCGAGAGGCTTCGTCGCGAGAGCACAGGGACCACGGGGTTCGCCTCCGACGCCTGGGAACGCTCGGCGGCTGCCTGGCGGAGAACCTCCGCCCGCACCGCCGCGACCCACCTCTCAATTCTACCCCTCCCGCGATCGCCGAATCTGGCGGGATTGCAAGCTTCGAGCCGAGGCTCTATGTTAGGCACATTAGTATGTTAAAGACTCTCACTTCGCAGATGCAAGGAAACCGGCGGGACCGGAGGGACGCGAGAGCGGCCCGGGCGGACGTGCCCGGCGCTTCCAGTCGGCTTGATCCGGCAGGCGCCAAGAACCGAATTGGAGGATCGCCATGAACGTGAAGACCAATCTGAAGGCTGGCGACGGTAGTGGGAACATGCCAACCCCCCCGAGCGGGAACTGACCCGAGACGAGCCGGACTCCGGGCCTGTACGACCCGAACATCCTGGCGCACGAAGGCCTGGGATCAGCCTGATCCGTGGGAGGGGATGGGTGTGCCATGGGCCACTGTCCCACCAAGCGACGCACCGAACCTGATGTCGGGACGGATCCCGTCGAACCAGGAGGAGTCAAACCAGCGCGGATCGAGCCCGAGGCCGACCGCCCGCCGGATCTCGCTCAGCGCACTCGCCGTTTTGCCGGTCAGGACGTAGACCAGCGCCGCGTGGTAGGCGACGTTGGCGGCGTTGGGGGCCAGCTCCGCCGCGCGCTCGACCGTGGCGACGGCATCCTCGCTCCGACCCAAACGCGCGAGCGCCTGGGCGCGGAAGCCGAGGTCCACCGCGGTCAGCTCACCGCTCGCCTCGGTAATCTGGATCACCTGTCGGTACATGTCGCGGGCCTGAACGTCCTTGCCGAGGAGGAGGTAGCAGTCGCCCAGGTTGACGTCGACTACGGGCAGGTGCACTCCAGAGGCGACCACCGCCTCGAGCCGCTGCGCGGCCTGGGCATAGCGTCCCATGAGCATCTCAGTGTGGGCCAGGTTCACGAGGATGACCGGCTGCGGCGAGTCGGCCACCAGCCCGAGGTAGAGCTCCTCGGCACGGGCGGGGTCGCCGTGATTGGCTTCGATGTTCGCCAGCTCGGCGCGGACGAAGACGTTGCCGGGCGCGAGCGCGAGCGCCTCCTCGAGGTGCACCTTGGCGTCCTCGAAGCGGCTGCTGAGAATCTCCTCTTTGCCCAGCACCAGCAACGTCCGCCACGACCGGCGCAGGCTCAGGGAGCGCTCGAGGAGCGCAATCGCCCTCTCGAGGTCGCCCCGCCGCTCGGCGAGGGTGGCTCGTTGGAGAAGAACCTCGGGGTTGGACGGCGCTAGCCTCGCGATCTCATCGACCTTGCTTTCGGCGGCATCGAGGCGGTTCGCGGCCAGATCAACCTCGAGCGCGGTGATCAGCGGTCGCGGGTCCTCGGGCGCGAGCTTGCGCGCCGCCGCGACCGCGGCGTCGGCGCGCTCGAGGTAGCGCGGCTCGAGGGTCGACTCGTAGAGATAGCGCGCCACCGAGGCCTCGAGCAGGTGGATGTTGAGCAGCGACGGCGCCCGCTCGCGCAGCGAGGTCAGCCTGTCGAGCACCGCCGGCCATGACAGGTCCTTGGCAGGGTGTTGGACCTCCTGGCGGAGCTCGAGGAAGTCCCGGTAGGCCTCGGGGCTGGCGCTGTCGGTGAAGGCCCCGCGTCGCGGCCGGTGCGAGGCGTAGCCGCGCACCAGGTGCGCGGCGGTGGTCTCGACCAGGAGCTGGAAATCGTCAGCGGGTGCGTCGAAGGCGTCGGTCCACACCACTCGCCCGTCCGCGGCGTAGCGGGTCAGCTCGACCCGGGCCAGCGTGCCGGTACGGCGCACGCGCGCCGCGAGCAGGTCACCGGCCCCGACCGCCGCGGCAACCCGCGCCGGCGGTCCCGAGATCGCGTCGACCTCGTTCCCGCCCAGCACGTAGACCCCGTCGAGGCCGGCAAGGGCATTCATCTCCGCCAGCCGCACCGCCGAGGCGAGCAGCTCGCCGTCTCCGGGCTCCTCGGCATGGGGCCTCAGCACCGCGACGTAGAGCGGTTCAGTCGCCCGGACCGTCTGCCACCACAGGCCGAGGCCGGCCACGGCGACCACGAGCCCCGCGGCGGCCGCGACCCACCGCCGGCGTCGATGGGAGCGCGACGCCGCTGGATCGGAGGGCTCCATCGCGAGCAGGATCCGGTGCAGCTCATGGGCCACCTCGCCCGCCCGCTGTGGGCGAGCCTCGACCGACTTGGCCATCAGCCGCTCGGTCAGGCGTCCCAGCTCGAGCGGCAGCGACGAGTCGACCTCGTCGACACGAGGCGGCTGGAAGTGCGAGATCCGGTGCATGGTCTCGATCGGGAAGCCCGCTTTGAACGGGTGCTGGCCGGTCAGCATCTCGTACATCAGGCTGCCGAGGGAGAACAGGTCCGTGCGCTGGTCGAGGGGTCGTCGCTCGACCTGCTCCGGCGACATCGCGCTCAGCGTGCCGCCGAATCCGCCCTCGGCCGCGGCCGGGGAGCCGGCGGCGATCAGGCGAGCGAGACCGAAATCGAGGATCTTCGCGCGGCCGTCCGGGGTCATCACCACGTTCTCGGGCTTGAGGTCGCGGTGGACGATGCCGCGCTCGTGCGCGGCCGCGAGGCCTCCGGCGACATCGGCCGCGAGCCGCAGCGCGGTGGCGGTCGCAAGCCGGCCTTCGTGGAGCGCCTTGCCCAGGTTGGTCCCCTCGACGAACTCGAGCACCAGGTAGTCGGCACCGTCCTCGCTCACGATGTCGTAGATCTGAGCGATCGCTGGGTGACTGAGGGCTGCGACCGCGCGCGCTTCCTGCTTGAGGCCCTCCCGCCGCTCGGCGGACAGCATCCCCGGGATCAGCGACTTGATCGCGACCCACCGGTCGAGGCCCTCGTCCCACGCCTTCCAGACCTCGCCCATGCCACCACGGCCGAGACACCCCTCGACCCGGTACCGTCCGATGCGCGAAGGCATCATCAGGCCATTGTGCCGGAGACGGCGAGCGCCGTCGAGACGGCGCATACCCGCATCATTCTCCGGAATCCTGCCGCGGCCGGCGATGCGCAGAAGGTAGCGGTACTCTCTCCGCTCGAGGTGCTCAACGTACCGGCGCGTACGCCTGCGCGCCCCTCGGGTCGAGAACCCCACTCAGCACAACGCCTCGCCGACCTTGTAGCGAGCCCCGGTGAATGACGCGGGCTAGGTTCGTGGGCGCTGCTCGACCTCGACCCCGGCCAGAGTCGCGACCTTTTGCACGAGGTCCTTGTTGGCGAAAGGCTTCTCGAGCACCTCGTCCGCCCCCGCGGCGAGCGCCTCGTCGAGCTCCTCGCGCGGCATGGCCGAGACCACCAGCACCTTGAGTGTGGTCAGCTCGGGGTCCTGGCGGACCGTCTTGAGGACCTCCAGCCCGCCGAGACCCGGCATCTTCAGGTCGAGCGTCATCACCGCCGGCGAGAAGCTGGCGACCAGCGTTCCCGCCTTGAAACCATCGGCGGCGATTTCCGTCTCGAAGCCCGCGCGCCCGAGCGTTCGTTGGATCGCCTTGGCCATGCGGTCGTCGTCCTCGACGATCAGCACCTTCCGCGACGTCCGCTGGAGCTCCTCCGGGATCGGCATGTTGTTGTCCCGGAGAAAGGCCAGGAAGTCCGCCACCTGGACGCGGTTGTCGCCTCGGCCTGGGAGCTGGAAGGCCTTCAGGTGCCCGCGCTGGATCCAGCGAATCACGGTGCGGAAGTTGACGCCGCACAGCTCGGCGATGTCCCCTGTGGTGAGATTGCGCTTGGTCGAGTCAAAAGTCACGATTGTCTCTCCTCCGCCGATTATGCAGCGATACCGGCACGAAACGCAAGCGCCACCTGAATTGACATCTCACATTATCCTCGCACACGGGAGCGTCCCATGTCTAGCCAGCAGTTGAGCGCCTCTACCGCCCGGAATGCAGCACAGCGAGCGGATCGAGCCGTGAGTACCTCGATCCGCCCTACCGGCCCCGGCCGTCCCGGGCCTGGCCGCACAAGAAGGATCCTGCTCGGGTGGGTCGGTACCGCCCGTCCACCCTGTCCGCACGACCCCGCCGTCGCGAGCGGCGGTTCCCCGCCGGACGATTGCCGGGAGCATTGGAACGGTGTCGCGGCTACCGGGATCCCGAGATGAACAGCCGCGCCAGACCCTGCGCGGTTGCAGCAGATGAGCAGTTGTCCACCGGGTTGGTGCCGCAGGTGTCGGCATAGTCGGTCCAGTCGAGCTGACCGTAGCCGAACTCGGCGTCGCCGGTCGCGTTGTCCACCTTCGAGAAGTAGGTCATCAGCAGTGTCGACACGAACGGCACCGAACCGGGATCGCAAGGATCGAACCCTTGCGTGCCCGTATCCAGCTGGACCTCGGCCCGCCCGTTGACGAGGTTCGGCGCGCCCAAGTCCGCGAGGCTCCACTGGCGCAGCGAGAACGACTCGACGGTCCTTGCCATGGTACTGACGAGAGCGCCAGATGCGTCGTAGATCTTCACGATCACTGGTGCGGGCACGGGCCCCAGGTTTGCAACCCCGATGTTGGTGCGGAACCGGCTGTCATAACGCACGCCGGGCAGGATCGACCTGCCGAGCCCGAAAATCATGCCCAGGAAGTTCGAGGGCACGGTCTGCCCGTAGGTCGCCGACGGGTTCGCCGCGTTGTAGGTGCGAGTTGTCACGGCCAGGAGACCATCGTCACCGCTGCCGCTGTCCTGCGACAGGATGAGGAGCACGCCCTTTGTGCTGCCCTCGCTCGGGAAGAAGGTGCCGAGGATGTCCTCCACCAGCCGGGTCTCCCCAGGCGCGAGGGTGATGGTCTTCGAGAAGTCGCCCGTGAAGCTGTTGTTCTGTGCCTCCCGGAAGAACTGCAGACCGACGGTCACGCTCTTGCCTGAGAGGTTGGTAATTGCCATGTCGCTCTGCCACTTGGTGCCGGCACCGCCGGTGAGCTTCGCGACCACCGGAATGACGTGGAACGGCGAGGCGAACTGGGCTTGAGCCGATGGGGCCACGGCAAGGGCCATCATCGCGCAAATCAGGATTGCAATCGGAAAACGAGCTGTCCACATGTGCTGTCCTCCCTTGGGGATTGTCGTCTCGGTCGCCGCTGAGCGCGAGTCGCAGTCCCAAATTAGCACATCCCGCGAGGCGGCGGGCCGGAAGTCGCGATGAGGTTCGTACCCGCACGCCGAGTGCGAGCCTGGCCCGCCCTCACGATCCTCACGTCCGCTCCGCTTCTCCTTCGACTCCCGATGGGCGCAGAAGACCAGTCGCCTGCAGCTCGTCGGTCGGCCTCCGGCGCCGAGCCAGCTCCGCGGACCACGCCAATACCAGACTCAGGCCGAGCACCACCACAATGGCCGGGCCGGTGGGAAGGTCCCAGGCGTAGGAGGCCAGCAGCCCCAGAGCCGAGCCCACCCAACCCACCAGCCACCCGACGATCAGTCGGGCACGCATGCTGCGGCAGGTCAGAATCGCGACGCACGCTGGGATCACGAGGTAGCTGAACACCATCAGCACGCCACCGATCTGGACCGAGAAGGTGATGATAACGCCGAAGCTGAGATAGAAGAGGAAGTCCCACCAACGCACCCACCAGCCCCTGCGGAACGCCTCGTCGGGGTCGAGCGAGATGAGCACGAAACGCCGGCGCAGCAACCAGTGAAACAGGCCCACCGCCGAGTAGATCACCAGGTCCTTGAGGACCGTGGGCCACGTGACCCACAGGAGCGTTCCGGCCAGGGTCTCCTTGATCGTCTCGGCACCCTCCGGCGCCTTGTCGGCGACCAGAATGGCCATCGCCGACGCGACCACGAACGTGATCCCGATGACCGCCTCCTGCGGGATGCGTTCGTGCCGCATCCTGGTGACCGCGAAGACCCCCGCCGCGACCACCGCGAAGCCCATGCTCCAATTTGTCGAGCCCGTGCTGCCGGGGTGATGCCCGAATGCGAAGCCGACCACCGCCCCCAGGGCGGCGAACTGGGCGACCGCGAGGTCCACGAAGAGGACCCTGCGCTCGATGACGTGGATGCCGAAGTAGGCGTGAATCCCGACCAGCACGAAGCACGCGGCGAAGGGCGCCGCGAGAAAGACCAGCATCTCGCTCACGAGGTCTCCCTTCCGCCGTACGCCGCAGCGAGCTTGTCGACCCACAGGTCGACGAGGTCGGCGAAGGTCGCGAGGCCCTCTTCGCCGGTGCCCACGGGTACACGCACCACCGTGATCCCGGTCCTGTCGGCGATGGCGCGTGGAGCGTTGGGATCATGGTAGTCGGCGGTGAGCAGCACCTTCACGTGGTCGTCGTGGATCGTGTCGATCAGCTCGGCCACGTGGCGCGCGGTGGGAGGGATCCCCGGCTTGGGCTCGACGAAGTCCACCACCTTGAGCCCGAACAGGCTCGTGAAGTAGACCCACTGCTCGTGGTAGCAGATGATCTCGCGGTCGCGGAACGCCATGCCCTCGGCGAGCCAGCCACCGAGCATGTCGAGCTGTCCGTGGTCGCGCAGGAAAGGGATGAGCTGACCCGACTCGGCGAGGGGGTCGAGCACGTCGGCTCCCAGGGCGTCGACCAGTCTCTGTCCGTAGAGGCGCCGGTCCATGTCGCCCTCGAAGCTCTCAAGGTTCGACCTGTAGGTCGGACACCCGGCGGCGTCGACGTGGCACAGGCCGGTGGTGATGTTGCGGGCGATGATCTTGGCGTTGATCGGCGAGGTTGCGATGTGGGGGTTGCCGAAGACGTGGATGTCGCCGCCGAGCCGGGACACGGTTGCCGGCTTCTGGAGCAGGCGCACCCCCGTCGAAGCGGAGACGTAGCCCGGGCTTCCCTCGACGATGCGCCGGTTGCCGGCCTTTTCCACCAGCGCAGGGACCCACATCTCGAGGTCGAGCCCGGTGCTCACGAAGAGGTCGGCGTTGCGCAGCATGAGTGCATAGGAAGGCTTCGGCTTGATGAAGTGAGGATCGGCGTCGGGCGGTGCGATCGACTGGACGCTCACACGGTCACCGCCGAGCTGGCGCGCGATTGCGGCGTAGGAGCTCAGGGTCGTGACCACCTTCAGCGGAGCCGCCTGGGCGGCTGCAGACAGGAGCAGGATGCCGGACAGCAGTGCGGGGGTCGTCTTCATGACCGCCTCCCTCATCAGTAGTTGTCGTGGCGGTGCGGACCGGCCGCCAGGGTGATCTGGAGCAGGAGCTCGCGGTCCCATCCGCTCTCCTGGAAGCGCCTCAGGTTCGCCTGGGCGCGCAGCCGCACGAACTCGGACTGCCACCAGGTGAGGTAGGGGGACAGCCCCCACACGGCCTCTCCGTCTCCCAGGCCCTCCTGGGCGCGGTCGTACCGGACGCCCGTGAACCACCGCTGGGAGAGCCGGACCTGCCCGTAGGCGTAGCCCCCCCATGCCTCCTGGCGGTCGCCGTCGGGGAGGTCGCGGCGGGAGTTGAGCAGCATCCCGCGCAGGATGACCCCGCGATAGGTCGCCCGCGCCGCCGGGGTCCAGCTGTAGGTGAGGTCGGCGGCGTAGAAGTCGTGGCCGAGATGGCCGTCCGGGTCTGCCGGCCCGTGCAGCGCGTCGAGGCCGAGCTCGAAGTAGCTGTCCTGGGTGAGGTCCCAGTAGCTCTTCAGGCGTGCCAGGAAGGACGGGTGCTGCCAGCCGCTGCCGGCAAAGGCCACCTCGTTGTCGGCGTTGGTGACCTCGACCGTGAGCTCGTTGCTGCTCGCCCACAGGCGTGGCATCAGCCAGTCCACCGAGACGCCGGTCCCGATCAGCCCTTCCTCTCCGAACGCGCGTTGGACGGCCAGCGGCAGCTCCGCCTGGTCGAGCGCGTGTGGATGCCAACGGTTGAGCACCCCGAACTGCTGGCGCTTCCTGCCGACGGTGAGGGTGAGGTGGCCCGGGAGCCCGAGCCACTTGATGTAGCCCTCCTCGACCGAGGCGCCCTCCCCTTCCGCCGCGGACAGGGTCAGGTGCATGAAGCTGTAGGGGTCCAGGTAGGACTGCACGTCCAGCTCCCACTCCCCGGCGGAGAAGCCGTCACGGTCGTCGGAGCGGGCGAAGGCCAACATGTCGCCCACCGCGGTGATCTCGGGGTTGAGCTGGGGCTGCATCCTGGTGCGCGAAGTGAACGTCTGCGCCTGCTCCTGCGGCGCAACGGTGGCCGCGGCCGCCTGCGCCTTCGCCTCCTCGCGCAGGGCTTGGAGCTGCTGCTGCTGGTGCTGCGCCTCCTGTTGAGTGCGGAGCGCCGCGAGCTGGCCCTTGAGCTCGTTCATCTGTTGCTGGAGGACTTCAAGCTGGTGGGTGAGCGCTTCGATCTGCTGACTCGCGTCGCCGGGTTCGGCACCCTTGGCGGGTGGCGCTGTCT
>CAZQYU010000014.1:0-30135 GCA_964597585.1 uncultured Thermoanaerobaculia bacterium | reverse complement strand
CCGCGGTCAGCACGATCGGCCGGAATCGAACCGCTCCGGCCTTGATCACCGCATCTTCGAGGCTCTCGCCGGCCTCCAGCTCGAGGTTGACGAAGTCCACCAGGAGAATCGAGTTGCGGACGATCACGCCGGCCAGGGCGATGAAGCCGATCATCGAGGTGGCGGTGAAGAACACGCCCAGGATCCCGTGCGCGGGGAGGATCCCGATCAGGGTCAAGGGTATCGGCGCCATGATGATGAAGGGCGTGACGAAGGAACGGAACCAGCCCACCACCAGGACGTAGATGAGAACCATCACCGCAGCGAAGGCGATGCCCATGTCGCGGAACACCTCGTAGGTGATCTGCCACTCCCCGTCCCACTTCATCATGTAGCGGCTGCTGTCGTCCGGCATGTGGGTGGAGATGATCGGCAGCTTCTCGCCGAGCGGCGTGACGATGCCCGAGAGCCGGTCCTCCATGTTCAGGATCGCGTACACCGGCGCCTCGGCGGCTCCCGAGACATCACCGGTCACGTAGGTCACGGGCTGAAGGTTCTTGTGGTAGCGGAAGCGCTCACGGCGGCTGGAGACCACGTTCGCGATCTCCGACAGCGGCACCATGCGGCCGTTGCCGGCGTGTACCGTGAGCTGCAGCAGGTCATTGACGTGCGAACGCTGGACGCGGTCGAGACGGAGCACGATCGGCACCGGCTCGCGCGCGGCCTGGACGTGGATCAGCCCCACGTCGGCGCCCGACAGAGCGACCCGCAGCGTGCGCACGACCTGTTCGGGCGTCACGCCGGAGCGGATCGCCTTCTCGCGGTCGACCCGGACCTCCCAGGAATCCGCCGGAGCCTCGACCATCCAGTCAACGTCGACGACGCCATCGGTCGACTCGAAGACCTGCTTGACCTTGTCCGCGATCTCCAGCCGCCCCTCGAGGGTCGGACCGTAGACCTCCGCGACCAGGGTCGCGATCACCGGCGGACCTGGCGGCACCTCGGTGACCTTGACGTTGACCCCGAGGCGCGTCCCGATCGGGTCGACCAGGGCGCGGATGTGCTTGGCGAGCTCGTGTGAGTCGGTACTGCGCAGGCTCTTCTCGACTAGGTTGACCTGGATGTCGGCGACGTTGCCGCCGGAACGCAGGAAGTAGTGGCGCACGAGACCGTTGAAGTTGAACGGCGCGGAGGTGCCGACGTAGACCTGGTAGTCGGTGACCTCGGGCAGCGTGCGGAACACCGATGCGATCTCGCGCGCCGCGGCGTTGGTCTGCTCGAGGGTCGTCCCCTCGGGGGCGTCGATCACGACCTGGAGCTCGGACTTGTTGTCGAACGGAAGCATCTTGACGGTAACGAAACCGACCGCGACGGTCGCCATCGAGATCACGAGCAGGATGACGACGCCGGCCAACGACGCCCAGCGCAGCGTGCGGGAGCGGATGAGCGGGGTCATCACCCGGCTGTAGATCCGGAGCAGGCGGGTCTCCTCCGGGGTCTGCTGGTCGGGCCCTTCGGTGGCGTGGTCCAGCTCCGCCTCGGCCTTGCGGTGGAAGAGCCTGAAGGTGAGCCACGGCGAGATCACGAACGCGACCATGAGCGAGAACAGCATCGCCGCCGAGGCGTTGATCGGGATCGGGCGCATGTAGGGTCCCATCAGCCCGCTGACGAAGGCCAGGGGAAGCAGCGCCGCGATCACGGCGAAGGTCGCGAGGATGGTCGGGTTGCCGACCTCGTCGACCGCGTAGACAGTGGCCAAGCGCGGGTGCGCCCAGCGCAGCTCGTAGTGGCGGTGGATGTTCTCCACCACCACGATCGCGTCGTCGACCAGGATGCCGATCGAGAAGATGAGCGCGAACAGGGTCACGCGGTTGAGGGTGTAGCCGAAGAAGTACGATGCCGCGATGGTCAGGGCGAGGGTCACCGGGACCGCGACCGCGACCACCACTGCCTCCCGCCGGCCGAGGGCGAAGCCCATGAAGATCACCACCGCGAGGGTCGCGATCAACATGTGGTCGATGAGCTCGTTGGACTTCTCGTTGGCCGTGAAACCGTAGTCGCGGGTCTTCGTGACCTCGATCTCGGACGGGAGCAGGGTGCCGCGCAACCGCGCCACCTGAGCATCGAGGTCGCGGACGAGCTCGACCGCGTTGGTGCCCGGTTTCTTCGCGATCGCGAGGGTCACCGCCGAGGTGTCGATCCCGGCGCGCTCGATGCCCTTCTCCGGCGCCGACGGGCCGCTGCCCATCCAGACGTAGGTCGACGGCTCCTCCGGCCCGTCGGTCACGGTGGCGATGTCCTTGAGGTAGACGGGTCGGCCGTCGTAGACGCCGACCACGACGTCACCGACGTCGGCGGCGTCGTTCAGGAACTCACCGACGTCGACCTCGACCTCGCGGTTGAGGGTGTCGGCGGTACCGGCCGGCAGACGCCAGTTGAAGCTGCCCAGCGCCTGGTAGGCCTGGAGGATCGAGACGTTGAACCCGGACAGACGCTCGCGGTCGAAGTCGACCCGCACCGCTCGGCGCTGGCCCCCGATCACCCAGACCTGAGCCACCCGCGGATGACGCGTGAACTCGACCTTGAGCTCGTCGGCGACGCGGCGCAGCTCGGTCGAGCTTGCGTGCTCGCTCCACAGCGTGTAGGCCACCGCCGGCACGTCGTCAATGGTGCGCGGCTTGACCACCGGCGGCATCATCCCGGGCGGCATCGTGTCCATCGCGGAAGCGATCTTGTTGTGGACGCGGACCGCGGCCTGGTCGGGATCGGTCCCAACCAGGAAGCGCACGATGATGATCCCGCCGGAGGGCTGGGAGGTCGAGTAGATGTAGTCCACGTTTCCGATCTCGTAGAGCAGCTTCTCCAGCGGCGTGATGGCGCGGGTCTCGACCTCCTCGGCTGTGGCGCCGGGGTAGCCGACCATCACGTCGATCATCGGGACCTTGATCTGCGGCTCCTCCTCGCGCGGTGTGATGAGCACGGCGAAGGCGCCGAGCAGGAGCGAGAACACCACCAGCAGCGGGGTCAGCTTCGACTCGAGGAAGGCCTTGGCGATCCGCCCGGAGGCGCCGAGCGGACGGTTGGTCATCTTCAGGCGGAGGGCCTCCCGCCGCCCCTCCTCGATCTCGCGCCGGACCGCGGCCTCGTCCCGTGCCCGGAGGGCCGGGTCGGTCTGGGGAGAGCGGGGATCGCGCTCGCTCATGAGACCACCTCCACCGGCGTACCGTCGGCGAGCGGGCCGGTGGCGTCGATGACGACCGGCTCACCCTCGTCGAGGCCGGACAGGACCTCGATGCGCCCGTCGGGCAAGCTTCGGCCTGTGGTGACCGCACGGGTCCGCGCGGTGCCGTCTTCACCCCGCACCACGACCAGCTCGAGGCCGCCGCGGCGGTACACCGTGCCTGCCGGAATCACCAGCAGATCGGTGCCATCGCCGGGCAGGCTGGAGCGACCGCTGATGCCCGACAGCACCTCGGTGCTGCCGAGACCGGCCTTGACGATGAAGGTGTGGGTCGCGGGATCGGCTGACGGGACGATCTCCTGCACCGTGCCCGGCACGGACCCCAGGTCGGAGCGGTTGTCGAAGCTGATGTCGAGGACCTGGCCGACGTGCACACGTCGGATGTCGGCCTCGCGCACCGTCAGCCAGATCTTGCTCCCGGAAAGGGACTCGACCTGGACCAGCGGTCGGCCGGGAGCAGCGAGGTCGCCGACCTCGACCATCCGGTTCACCACCCGGGCGTCGAACGGGGCCCGCACGTCGGCTTCCCCGGCCACAGAGCTCGCCGACTGGACGGCACCTTCGGCCTGGGTGACGGCGCCCTTCGCCTGCTCGCGCTGCATGCGGGCCATGTCGAGCTCGACGTCCGACGCCGCGCCGCTGGTGTGGAGGTGCTCGAAGCGCTGGAAGTTCTTCTCAGCCAGGGAGAGGGCGGCCTGGGCCTGGGCGAGTGCACCCTTGGCCTGAGAGACCTGACCGTCGATCGTCTGGGGAGCGATCCGCACGAGGACATCGTCCTTTTTCACACGGTCTCCCGCATCGACCGTCACAGAGACCACCGGACCGACCACCCGACTCGAGACGAAGGCCTGCCGCGCCGGCTGGACGAGGCCGTAGACCGCGATCGGCTTGGACTCGTGGATGCGCGCCACCGTGACGATCCGGCTCTTGACCGGCTGGAGCTCGACGGCAGACTGTTCCGGCTCGCCGCCGCGGCAACCCACCACGAAGGCGGCTGCAAAGACGATGGTGACGAGGGTGAAAGTGCGCAGGGTCGTCATGACGGATCCTCCGAAGGATGGGTGAGCTCGACCAGTGACGTGCCGGATGCGAAGTAGAGCGAGTAGCTGGAGAGCACGACGTCGTAGCGCGCTACCAGCTCGCGGACCTCCGCCTCCCGCAATGCGGTCTCGGCATCGAGCAGGTCGATCATCTTGTCCAGGCCTTGACGAAAGCGCTCTTCGGTCACACGGAGCGCCTCGCGGGCGGATTCGAGCGAGGACCGCGCGGTGTCGCGACGCGCACGGGCCGTTGCGAGCTCCTGCCACGCCTGGCGAACCTGGAGACGGATGCCCTCCTCGAAGCGATGGACGTCGGCCTCGTGCGCGGCGGTATCGTGGCGGCTCGCAGCCAGCGCCTCACGGTCGGCGCCGCCCCGGTAGAGGTTGATCTTGGCCACCGCCATCAGGGTCGAAGAGTCGCCATGTGAGCCGAAGATCGTGTCGTCGTAGAAGTCCAAGCGTCCGACCACCGCAATCTCAGGCATGAAGCCCGAGCGCGCGACCTTCTCCTCGAGACGACCCGCCTCGACCTTGCTCCGCGCGGCCTCGAGATCTTGCCGCTGGTCCAGGGCCGCGGTCACCCAGCCGTCAAGCCGGGGTGCGACCGGGGGCGGGGACGGCAGCGGAGCGAGCGACCACTCTCGACTCTGGTCGACGCCCATGTGGAAGTTGAGCGCCGCCAGCGCAAGCTCGGCACCGGTGCTCGCCTGGGCGACCATCTCGTCCATCTGGGCGAGGTAGACCTCGGCCTTGAGCACCTCCGCCTTGACGATGAGACCCTCGGAGGCGTACTGCCGGGCCAGCTTGACGTGGGCGGCTGTGGTCTCCCTGGCTGCAGTGAGCAGACCCAGGAACTCCCTCGCCTTGGCCAGGTTTACGAATGCCGTCGAGGTGTCGAAGGCGACCTGCTCGGCCTCGTGGCCGGCGGTGAGCTCCTCGGCCGTCGCCATCAGCTCGGCCTGCGAAATGCGTGACGATAGCTTGCCGCCTGTGTAGACGGGCTGGGTCACCTCGAGGCGGGTCATCCAGGTGTTGAGCGGATCCGGATTGTTGGGATCGCCCTCGACGAAGCTCCCAAAGTCGAATCGCTCCTGGTTGAGCTGGAGGGCGAACGCCTCGGCCGGGCTGTCCGTCCGGTTGAACATCTCGGTAAGATCGATGCTCGGCAGCTGGAAGCCCCTCGCCTGCTTGGAGCGTGCGACCGCGGCCTCGGCGGAAGATCGCGCAGAAAGCAGCGCGGGACTGTGTTCGAGCGCCGTCCCGACGGCCGCCGGGAGCGTGAGCTCCTCGGCCCCGGCGACGGTACCTGTGACCTGCAGGGCGGCCACGAGCGCAAGTGAGATCCATCGCATCGGCAGCCTCCTCACAAAATAACCATTTAGGAATATACGAAAGTATCTCCCCGCTGTCAACCCCTTCCCGGCAGGCGGCTCCAGTCCAAGCTCGCGGTACCTCGGATCGGCGCCGTCGAGCCGCCGGCCGTCGCAGCTCCACCTGCGGACGCCATCATGGGTTCTTGAGATTATAGCTGCAAGCGCTTCGTACAAGGCGGGACACTGTGGAGAGAGGTGCAGGCCAGGAGAAAGGGAGATGCAACACAAAGGCCGCCGCAAGAGCGGCGGCCGGTCGAACGCTCGATCGGACCGGGGTCAGTCTGAAGTGGCGCCCTCGAGGGCCTTGAAGTCGTGCAACACCTCGGCGGCGTGGGTCTTCGGGTCGACGTCCGGGTACGCCTTGAGCACGTGGCCGTCGGGACCCACCAGGTAGGAGATCCTCTTCGGCAGTGGGATCAGCGCACGGGTCGCGCCGACCTCCGAGGCGAGCTTCTTGCCACTGTCCGACAACAGCCGGAACGGAAGGTGGTACTTCTCGGCGAACGCCCGGTTGGCCTCCGGAGAATCGAACGAGACTCCGAGCACCACCAGCCCGGCGGCCTCGACGTCCGGCCAGCGGTCGCGCAGCTCGCAGGCCTCGCGGGTACAGCCCGGGGTGTCCGCCTTGGGGTAGAAGTACAAGAGGTAGGTGTGACCGGCGAGCGTGGCGCTCGACACCGTGGTGCCGTCCTGCGCCTTGAGCTCGAAGCTCGGGAACTGGTCTCCAGGAGCGAGCATCTTCCCCTCCTCGGCCATTGCCAGGTTGGCCAGCAGCAAAGTTGCAGCAATCAGCAGCGCGCGGCGCATCATCTTCGTCCTCCCAGGATGCCAACCCCCGCCCTGGCCTCCCCATTCCTTCGCGACGCGTCAAGCGCATCAGTCAGAAAGGAATGCCGAACGCGAGGAAGAGCTCGCCCGCCGACTCGCCGGGCTTGCGATCCAGCTTCCATCCGTACTCGAGCCGGACCGGGCCCGCCGGTGTCGCGAGCCGCACCCCCAGACCGCCGCCCCAGCGCACGTCGGACAGCCGCACCATCGAGGGCTTCTCCCACACGTTGCCGGCATCGACGAACACGACGCCGAGGAAGCCGCCTCGGATCGAGTGCTGGTACTCGAGGTTGAGCAGCGCCATCGCGTTGCCGCCGATCGGGTCGCCGGCTGCGTTGATGGTCTGCCCGGGCACGCCGAGAAGATCACGCTTGAACGCGCGGTTCGTGGTCGGCCCGCCGGCGAAGAAGCGCGCCCCGATCGGGATCTCGAGGTTCTCGGGCCCGGTGCCGGTGGCGGCGATGGGACGGATCGCGCCGAGCCGCAGGCCGGCCGACGCCGTGCCTCCCGTGAACGGGTGGTAGACGCTGAGGCCGAGCTGCGTCTTGAGGAAGCGGGCATCGGCATTGAAGGCGGGGAAGGCCCACTGGACCGAGAAGGTGGCGAATGAGCCCCGGTGCGGGGACAGCGGGTCGTCCCGGAGGTCGTACTCCAGCGTCGGGGTGATCGAGGCGACCTGGATCTGCTGCTGCTCGCGCTCGAGATCAGAGAGGATGTCCGCCGGCGCCTTGGGGTTCACGATCTGGTACTCGTAGCGCAGCCAGGGGCGGAACGGGCGCCGGAGCCTGTCGCCGACCTCGAACCACAGCCCGCGGCGCAGCTGCGAGTACGACGGAAAGCGCTCCTCGGTGCGGTAGATCGAGGCGTAGCCGGGCTCGTCGAGCCACGGCAGGTACCGCTCCCGCAGGCCGAGCTGAAGCCGCTTCTCGTCCCTCGAAAGTCGCGTTTCGACGTTGAAGGCATGGGCACCGCCGAGCAGGTTGAGGTGAGTCCAGCCCAGGGTGATGCGCGGACCGCTGGTGGTGTCCCAACCGACGCCGAAAAGATAGCTCCGCTGCTGGCCCTCCTCGCAGCGCACAACCATCCCACGAACCGCGAGCCGCTCCTGGCCCGGGATCGGGACCACCTCGACTCGACGGAACAGGCCCAGGGCGGAGAGGCGCCGCTGGGCGTCGAGCACCGCAGCCAGCGAGTACGGCGCGCCGGTCACGACCCCCGACCGTTCGAGGACCCGCCGCACGACTCCCTCGCGGGTCGTGGTCAGTCCCGACACCAGGACCTCGCCGAGGTGGACGAAGGACCCGGAGTCGACGCGGAGGACGACACGCGCCTCCCCGGGAGTAGTGGTATCGACCTCGGCCGCGACCTGCGCGTCGGGGTAGCCACGGTTGGCCAGCTCGACGCCAAGCAGGCGGGTGGCCTCGTCGACCCGGCGCGGGTCCCACGGCCCGGCGGTATCGAGGCCGAGCGACGACAGGTCGAGACCGCCGGCCAACTCGAGGGGCACTCCCTCGAACCGGACATCCGCCAGTCGCCACCGCCGGCCCTCCTCGACCGAGAAATGGATGACCACCGTCGCCGGCTCGCTGCCGGGCTCGATCGCGGGCCTGTCGACCCGAGCTTCGGCGAAACCTTCTCGGCGGTAGATGTCGACGAGGGCGAGGCGGTCGGTCTCGAGGCTCACGGTGGTGACGTGCTGCCCCCGCCAGCCGGTGGTCGGACCGGGGTGGACTGCCACAACTTCCTCGAGCCGTCCGGAGGCGATCGAGGTCGCGCCGTCGAACCTCACCTCGGCGACTCTGACCACCGGTCCCGGCATCGCCTGCACGCGGACGACCCGTGGGTCGATCGCGGCGTCGAGCTCGACTGACACCCGGGCGAGCAGACGCCCGCCGGCCTGAAGGGCCTCACGGATCTGCTCGGCGAGCACGTCGGTTTGCGCAGGATGCACATCGACCTGATTCGGGTCGGGCAGCGCCCCGCGGACCACCGCTTCGTTCTCGGAGCCCTCGATCTCGAAGACGTAGCGGCTGCCAGGATCGATGCGGACCTCCAGGGTCACCGGACCCGCACTGGACGAAAGCTCGGTTCCAATCGACTCCGCCTCCCACCAGCCCAGCTCGCGGACCCGAGCCTCGACCGCGCGCACGATCTCGTCGCCGAGCTCTCGCGTGTAGCGCTTCTCCGCCCAGCGCGTGGCGATCTGCTGTCGATCGCCCTCGGGGAGCTGAATGCCGACCACCGTCACCCGGGCGATCGCGAGCGGAACACCGAGGTCGACATCGATCTCGACATTCACGGTGTTGTCCTCGCGACGGTAGTCCAGGCTGGCCTCGACGTGGGCCTCCTCCCAGCCCATCTGGTCGAGGCGTCGGCGCACCCTCGCCACCGCCGATTCGACGTCACCGGCGGTGATGAACGCACCCCGGCGCAGCCCGGTCCACTCTCGAAGCCTGGCGCCGAGCAGCAGTGACGCCCCCTCCACGTCGAGGTCCGCGAGGCGCGGCGTGGCGCTCATCGTGACGGTGACCGCGAGCCCGCCGCCCTCCTCCTCGGCGACCACCTCCAGCTGGTCGACTCCGCCGCCGGCGTAGAGCGCACGAATCCCCTCGCGCAGACGACGCCGATCGAGCGGAGCTCCTTCGGTGAGACCGAGCAGGTCCTGGATCGCGGCCGGGCGCAGGTCGCCGTCGGTGACCACCTCGACCCGGACGATCGGAGGTGGATCGTCGGGCGTGGCCCACGCTGTGATCGCCACCGCCGCCAGCATCAGGGCGGACGCGCCGAGCCGGAGGACCTGGTGCCCCCTTCGGGAAGCTCGCGGGCACGCCGCGGTGACCAACGTCAGTATCTCCGCCGCAGCTTGAGGTCGAGGCCGACGCTTCCGTCGACGTCCCGGGTCGCCTCGAGGAACACCCCTTGGCCGAGGAACCAGCGCAGGACGACGACTTCCTCGCGATTGGCGGAGAGGTTCGACTGCAGCATGAGCGACCAGTTCGGGCTCAGCTGCTTGACCACCGTCACCCGCGCGGTCGGGTTTCCGGTCGAGGCCTCGGCGAAGGGATCGACCCTGAGCTGGTCGATCGGCAGGAGCTCTCGGGTCCGTCGCTCCAGCTCACTGTTGAGCTCCCGGGCGAGCAGCGACGACGCCACCCCCATGCCGAGGCTCGCGCCGCCGAGGCCGGACCCGGAGCGGCCGAACGCGAGCATGGTCATCAGCTCGTTTTCCGGCAGCGGCGGGTCGGAGGTGACCACCGGAACCAACCGGTCGACAGTGCCGGTCAGGCGCACCTCGAGCTGGTAGGTGTCGATCCACGCCCGGGCGACGATGTCGAGGAACGGATTGAGCCGTGTCGGGTCGGTGAAGGTCACGACCGCACGGTCGAGCTCGTAACGGACACCCTGGAAGGTGAAGTCGCCGCCCTCGAGGAACTCGACGGTGCCGGTCACCTCGGGATGGTTCGAGGTTCCGGTCACGGCCAGGGAGGCGGAGCCGACCACCCGGATGAAACCGGTACGGGCCTCCAGCGTCCGGTCGGCCTCGATCCGCAGGTCGAGCTTCAGGCCACCCTCCTCCGCCGGAGGAGAGCTCGCCAGGAACCAATCTGCGATGATCGTCGCGAGATCGTCCTTGCGCCGAAGCGTCGCCTGGCGGACCTCGAGCTCGCCGCTCAGCTCGAGGCCATCGACCGGACCCTCGAGCCGGAACCTGCCTCCGAGGCGGGGCTCCAGGCCGGGGAAGAGGGGATACTCGAGGTTGGCGATCGTGCCCGCCAGATTCAGATCGGGTACGTCTCCGGCGAAACCGATCCGGCCGCCGCCCGAACCCGTCCCGCGCATGAAACGGAAAGTCATCCCTTCGAGACCGATCTCGTCCTGGGAGAAGAGCACCGTGCCATCGATGCTGGACACCACCTCGCGGCCGCCCGGAATCCTGAACGAGACCTGGGACACCTTGGCAATGCCTTCCAGGTGGGGTCGGTCGACGGTGCCGAGCAGCTCGACGACACCGGTCGCTCGCCCCGCGCCTTCCCACTCGGGCAGCAGGAAGCGCAGCAGCAGGAGATCGATCGTGCCCGAGACGTTGCCCGAGACGTGGCCGTCGGCGGTCACCGCTCCACGCACGAAGACCTCGTCGTCGAGCAGCTCGAGGCGGAGCCCGGCGGTCGAGAACCCGTCGCTCGTGACCGTGAACGCAGCCGGCTCGATGAGGTGGACTGGGCGGTCCTCGAGCTTGAGGTTGAGAGTTTCGAGCCGGCCCGCGATCTGGGGTGCGGCGTCCGGGGGCCAGGTGACGTGACCCGAGATCCGTGCCACCCCCGAAAGCGGCACGCCGGCCTCGGGATCGAGCCGGGCCACAAGGCGGGCCACTTCGGGAACGACGATCTCACCATCGCCTTCGAGGCCGCCATCCTCTCGACGCTCGAGCCGTACCGAGGCCGAGGCCGCGTCGGCCAGGGTCAGGCGTCCCTCGACCCCGGTCGGGTCCGCGGTCACCTCGAGCGTGGCGCCGTCGTCGGTGGAGAGCTCGAGCACTCCCGCTGCCGGCCCGCTTCCGGAGAGGGTGAAGTCGAGCCGCGCGTCGGCGCGCTCACCGACCAGGGCGGTGGCCGCGGAACCAAAATCGGCGAGGGTCATGCCGGGCCAGCGCAGTTGACCGCTGACCGAGTTCTCGTGTACCGCCCAGCTCGCGGTCCCTTCGAGCCCCCCTGCGAAAGCGAGAGCGCGCGCGGTGAACACGCCCTCGGCAAGATCGACTGCAGAGGACCCGCTGCCGAGGGAATGGCCAGCGAGGGCGACGTCCGACAGCGCCAGCGCCCAGGAGCCCCGCGGCGACGCGATCGGGCCACTCAGGCGTCCGGTGAAGGAAGCCGTGCCCTCGGCCACACCACTCTCGTCGATCCAGCTCGCGACCGTGTCCACGGGCACATCGTCGGCACGGATCAAGAGGTCGAGCTGGTCGTCGCCGGCCCCCTCCGCCCAGGTAATCCGACCCTCCACCTCGCCGCTCCCGCCCCCGATGCCGAATCGGGTCGGACCGAAGACGACCTTCTGATCAGCGATCGTCGCCTCGCAGACCAGGCGATCCAGAACCATCGGCGGGTAGGCCACCGGATGGGCGTCGAGCCGCACGTTGACAGCCAACTGACGCCAGGGTCCCGTGAGCGTCACCTGGAGCACGCCGCGTCCGCGGATGCTCCCGGGAAGGACCTCGGATCCAAGCCACCGGTTGACCAGCGGAATGATCTGCTCGAGCACTCCGGGCTCGGCCCGGATCGACCACGCGGGCTCCCAGTCGCCGAGCCGCAAGGGTCCCTGCCACGTCACGATCGAGTCGCCGATCGAGAGCTGCCGGCCCGAGAATCGCAGCACCCCGTCGCCGGTGAGCTCGACGTCGAGCGTGCCCGCGACCTGAAGTGGTCCGGGAGCACGGACCATCTGCGCCGAAGCTCGCCCCCGTCCCTGCGGCAGACCGAGCCCGTTCCACTGCAGCGTGGCATGCGCTTCGACCGCCGCCGACAGCCCCGCCGCCGGCACACCGATCGCCGCGAGCAGGCGCGCCAACGCGAGCCCCCCGCCGGTGACCTCAACCCGGTGCGGGTAGGGCGGGCCGAGGTGGCCGAGGATGTAGCTGCCGCTGACCCGACCACCGCAGAACGTCGCGCCGTCGAGGCGCCCGAGCAGCCGGCCCTCCGCCAGCGTGACGGTGCCGGAGACATCGCCCAGGCGGAAGCCTGCAGCGCTCAACGAGGGGCTCCGGACGTGCGCGTCCAGTCGGAGCGCGTCCGCCACGGCGAGGGTCACGGCGACCGTGCTCCTGCCCTCGAGGACACCGCCGGCGTGAACGACACGGTCAAGCTCGGCGAGATCCAGGCTCCCTTCACCAGTGAGCCGGGAGCCGCCGCCCCTCGACAGGCGGCCGTGGCCCTCGAGGTCGAGGCCACGGCCGCGCAGCCTCCAGCGCGGCAGCTCGAGGTCGCCGTCGGCGATCGCGCGCGCCTCCACGGCGACAGCCACCGGTTCGAGCCCGGGTACCTTGAGCTCGACGCGAGAGGCGCGGACGAAGCCCCGCGGAGGGCCCCTTCGCGTCGTCCACGAGGCGTCGAGACCCCGCACGCCGAGGCCGAGATCGTGGGGCAGCTCGGCCCCCGCCACGGTGATTCGGCGAAGGTCGGCCTGGCCCACCCGGAATCGCACCCACCCGCCCCCTCCTGACGACGACTGCGCAGGGATCGGGCGGGTCAGGTCGAGGTGGAGCCCGTCGACCTCGAGGCTGTCGACCACCAGCGTGCGGCGCACGAGCTGGAAGGCGGAGAGGGCGACTGAGGCCCGCTCGAGGCGCGCCGCAACGCCGGGCGCCTCGACCGTGACGTCGCGGACGACGAGGCGCGGCGGCATGAACTGCCAGCCGAGCTCGCCGATTGCCACCCTGCCCCCGACCGCCGCGCCGGCGACCTGCTCGACCCAGCGGACGACACGTCGTGTGACCGCGGCGCTCTCCGCAAGACGGACCGCGAGAGCGGCCACGATCACGAGGCAGGCGACGGCCGCGGAGGCCGCGAGGGCCGTTCGCCTGAGGTGGCGGTACCTCACCCGCCGCGATCTCCCCACTTGAGCTTGCGGTGGAGCACATGGAAGAACGACCGGCGCCGCTCGGTGATCAACCGCACCGGCTCGGCGCAGCGACGGATCCGCACCAGGTCGTGCGGGGTGATCGGGAAGCCCTCCTGGCCGTCGAGGGTCAGCCAGACCTCCTCGGACTGGCTCTCGAGGCGGACCTCGACCAAGGAGTTGAGCGGCACGGCCAGCGGCCGGTTGGTGAGCGCGTGCGGACAGATCGGCGTTACCACCACCACCTCGAGGGTGGGGTAGAGGATCGGGCCGCCCGCGGAGAGGTTGTAGGCGGTCGAGCCCGTCGGCGTGGCCACGATCAGCCCGTCGGCACGGAAGCGGCTCACGAACTCCTCGTTGACGTGGACGCTGAGCACGATCATCCGCGCGAGGGCCGACTTGTTGATCACCGCGTCGTTGAGCACGAAGCGCCGTACCGGGTCACGTCCGGGCGCCACCACGATCACCTCGAGCCGCTCGCGGCGCTCGAACGAGGCTCTCCCCTCGAGAACCGTGCGCAGCACTGGAAACAGGCTCTCGGCCGGGTGCTCGGTGAGGAAGCCGAGGGTTCCCATGTTGATGCCGAGGATCGGCGTCCCGCCCAGTGCCCCGCGGCACACGCTGAGCAGGGTCCCGTCTCCACCGAGCGCAACGACCAGGTCAACCGCGGCCGCGAGGTCGACGCGCTCGACGCCGTCGGGGATGTCGAGCGCCGCGGCCGACTCGCGGTCGACCACGGACGCGATGCCAAGGTGCGCGAGCTCGTCGAGGAGCTGGCGCCCGAGCTCCACCGCTTCGGGGCTCGACGCCTTCAGCACGACGCCGACGCGCTGGATCTGGCCGTTCGTCATCGCCGGACATTCTACCCCGCGACACCCTTCCCCCCCGCAGACACCGCCCATCGCAGGGCGATTTTCCGAGGCTCTGCGAGGCTTGACAGCGCGGATGAAGCGACGCATGATTGTGTGGTCAGAAGTGGTCAAATGGGGTCAGAAGTGGGATCATCACCTTCCGATCCCACGTTTCGCACCGGTGAGGGAGATATCTTGGAACGGTTTCGTGGGGGATTCCCGGCCACCATCGACGCGAAGGGTCGCGTCAAGCTGCCCGCTCGGCTGCGCGAGCAGCTCGAGGCAGCCTTCGGCCGTGAGGTCTATGTATGCTCGTTCTTTCCCCATGAGCTGCGAGTCTACCCCCTGCCGGTATGGGAGACCGTCGAGGAGCGACTGCTGTCCAAGCCGGGCATGAAACCGGCGGTCCTCAAGCTGATCGAGCGGGTCAACTACGGCCAGCTCATCGAGCTCGACGATCACGGTCGCCTGATGGTTCCCTCCCTGCTGCGCGAGATGGTCGAGGTCGAGGGTGAGGTCGTGGTTTCGGGCCGGATCAACCATCTGGCGGTCACCAACCGGGCTCGCGCCGCGTCC
The DNA here is from genome assembly GCA_964597585.1 of uncultured Thermoanaerobaculia bacterium. Taxonomy (GTDB): domain Bacteria; phylum Acidobacteriota; class Thermoanaerobaculia; order Thermoanaerobaculales; family Sulfomarinibacteraceae; genus CAVSIS01. Next base: position 15,635 of record CAZQYU010000014.1, on the reverse strand, counting down.
TTCCTCAAGGAACCGTCACTCAGCGATGAGGAGCTGGAAGAGCTCGCACAGCTGGAGCTGTGATGGAGGAGGCCGGTGCCCGTCACCCACATGCCGGTGCTCCTCGCGGAGGTCGTCGCCTGGCTCGCGCCGGCGGGACCCGGCCTGTTGGTCGATGCCACGGTCGGGCTCGGCGGGCATGCCGCGGCGCTGCTGGCCGCCCAGCCCGGCTTCACACTGCTCGGCCTCGATCGTGACCCCGAGGCCCTGGCGCTCGCCGCCGAGGCCCTCGAGCCATTCTCCGGCCGGGTCCGGCTCGCTGCGGCGACATTTGACCGGCTGCCGGACGTGCTCGAGGAGCTCGCACCGCAGGAGCCGGCAGCGGTGCTGGCCGATCTCGGGTGCTCGTCACTCCAGCTCGACCGCCCGGAACGCGGTTTCTCGTTCCAGCACGACGGCCCCCTCGACATGCGGATGGGGCCCGACGGCCCCAGTGCGGCCGACCTGGTCAACCACGCCGAGCCGGAGGCACTGATGCGGATCCTGTGGGACTGGGGGGAGGAGCGCCGCGCGCGTGCGATCGTGCGCGCCATCGTCGCTCGCCGGACGCGGGCTCCCCTCACCTCCACCGGAGAGCTCTCCAGTCTGGTGGTCGACGTGGTCGGCCGCCAGACCGGCCGCATTCATCCCGCGACCCGCACGTTTCAGGCTCTGCGCATCGCGGTCAACGACGAGCTCGGCCAGCTCGAGCGATTCCTCGAGCCCGCCGCCCGATCGCTGCGACCCGGCGGACGACTGGCCGTGATCAGCTTCCACTCCCTCGAGGACCGCATCACCAAGCACACGCTGCGGCGTCTCGAGGGCCGCTGCACCTGCCCGCCCGACCTCCCGCGCTGCGTGTGTGGCGCGCGCGCGACGGTCACCGTCCTGACCCCGAAGGCGATCCGGCCCCAACCGGACGAGGTCGACGCCAACCCGCGCGCGCGCTCCGCCCGGCTCCGGGTGGCGGCCAGGCTCAGCGAGGAGGCCGGCTGATGGACCTCCCGCTGGTCCGTCCCTCGAACCGGTTCCTGGTCATGGAACGTGACCGTCGGTGGCTTTCGGCCCTCGGCTTCCTGCTGCTGCTTGCTGTCGTGCTCGCCGCAGCCCTGTTCCTGGTCGGCTGGCCGCGCCTCAAGAGCACGAGCCTGCACTACGATCTGGTCGGCCTGCGCGCCAGGGTCGAGGCTCTCCAGCGACGCGAGCGCGAGCTCGAGATCGAGCTCGAGGTTGAGCGTGACCCCTCGCGCCTCGCCGAGCGCGCAGCCGCCCTCGGCCTGGTGCCGCCGCCGGTGCCGGTCCTCCCGGCCGAGAGAGGGCCCTCGTGAACCGGCGACGTCTCGGCCTGGTCGCGGCGACCCTCGCGCTCGGCGCGGCAGTGGTGCTGTCGCGCGCGGTCCAGGTCATGCTCGTCGACCACGAGTCCTGGCTCGCGCGGGCGAGACGCCAGCGTGAGAGAGTCCTGACCACTCCGAGCCGACGAGGCGAGATCCGCACTGCGGACGGCTACGTTCTGGCAACATCGGTGGCGCGTCTCGCGATCCAGGTCGACACCAAGCTGCTGCCGTACCCCTCCCTCTTCGCGCAAGCGGCCGCACCACTGGTGGGCTGTCCCCCGGACGACCTCGAGCGTCGCCTCACCGGCGGTGCCCGCGCGGTCTGGGTGGCCCAGAAGGTCGACCGTGAGACGGCCGCCGCGGTGCGCGCCCTGGCTCCGTCAGCGGTCGTGCTGGTACCCGACGCCGAGCGCGTCTATCCCCTTGGCACGCTGGCCGCCCCGCTGATCGGTTTCGTCGGTCGCGAAGAGCTGACCACGGTCGGACGTGCCGGCCTCGAGCACTACTACGATGCGCTCCTCGCCGGGGAACCCAACCGCTACCTGGCAGTCCAGGACGCCGTCCAACGCCAGCTCCAGCTCGAGCGCCTCAGGACCGGACGCGCAGGCTACGACCTTGAGCTGACTCTTCTCGCCCGCCTCCAGTGGGCCGTCGAGCGCGAGCTCCTGGCCGATGTTGACCGCCATGCGGCACGCAGCGCCTCCGCGGTCGTTCTGGAGGCCCGCACCGGACGGATCCTGGCCCTCGCCACGGTGCCGTCCTTCGACCCTGCGGCGCCCGGCGATGTGCCGCCGGAGCGCTGGCGGCTGCCTCCTGTGCAGGACGCCTTCGAGCCGGGATCGACGCTCAAGCCGTTGATCGCGGCGGCCGCGCTGTCCACCCGCGCCGTCCGACCGGGGGAACGGTTCGACTGCACGCACCGCGGCATCGAGGTCGCCGGGCACTGGGTCCGGGACCACGCAGAACCGGGCCGCTACACTCTCGACGAGATCGTCTCAAAGTCCGCCAACGCCGGCATCATCCAGGTCGCTCAGCGGCTTGCACCGGACCTCATCTGGCGGACCCTCGACGGCTTCGGTTTCGGTCGACCGACCGGTGTCGGCTACCCGGGCGAGGCGTGGGGAGCTCTGGCACCGGTCTCCCGCTGGTCGGGCATGAGCCGGGCAGGCCTCGCCCTCGGCCAGGAGCTGACCGTTTCCCCGCTCCAGCTCGCTCTGGCATATGCGGCCGTCGCCAACGGGGGGTGGCTGCCAGCGCCTGCGCTCGTCAGGCAAGCCGGGTCGCAGCATGACACGATCGCCGACCGTCCCACCATGCAGCGCCGCGTCATGGACCGCGGCCTCGCCGATCGGATTCAGGCGATGCTCGAGCGGGTCGTGATGGACGGCACCGGAACCCATGCGGCGGTCGCTGGCTATCGCGTCGCCGGCAAGACCGGGACCGCCCAGCGGGCGGTCGCCGGTGGCTTCGACGACACGCACCACGTGGCCTGGTTCGCGGGCTTCCTGCCGCTGCCCGATCCCGAGGTCGTGATCGTGGTCGCAGTGGTTCAGCCCGACGACGGCTTCTGGGCCTCGACGGTCGCGGCGCCGGCCTTCGCCAGGATCGCGACCCAGGCGGCGTGCATCCTCGACCTTCCCGCGACACCACCGCCCGAGCCCGACGAGATGGCCTCTGCAGACGGCCACAACACCTCCGGAAGGGCGGGGGCGTGACGATCGACGACCTGGTCCGCCGCCTCGATGGCGCCCGGCTCGAGGGAGATCCGAGCGTTTCGGTCGACACCGTAGTTCTCGACTCGCGCGAGGTCCGTCCGGGCGCCCTGTTCGCCGCCCTGCCGGGCCAGCGACATCACGGTGTCGAGTTCCTGAGCGAGGCCCTCGAGCGCGGCGCCGCGGCCGTGCTCTCGGATCGACCACGCCCCGAGGGCGTGGCCGTGCCCTGGGTGGAGAGCGCCTCGCCGCGGCGCCACACCGCGCTCGCGGCGTGGGCCGCGGCCGGCAACCCCGAGCGCGCCCTGCGCCTGATCGCCGTGACCGGGACCAACGGCAAGAGCACCACCGTCGATCTCATCAGCCGGATCTTCGAAGCCGTCGGCGTGGTCACCGGGTCCTTCGGCACCCTCGGCTACCGCTTGCCGAGCACCACGGTCGAGGGCGAGCGGACGACGCCGGAGGCCACCCAGCTCGCGCCCCTGCTGGCACGTCTGGTCACCGAGGGAGGCCGGGCCGCGGTCATGGAGGCCTCCTCCCACGCGCTCGACCAGGACCGACTCGCCGGGCTCGAGTTCGAGGTCGGCGTGTGGACCAACCTGACCCGCGACCACCTCGACTTCCATGGTGACATGGAGCGCTACTTCGAGGCCAAGCGACGCCTGTTCACCCAGCACCTCGCTGCTTCTGGACGTCGCGTGCTGCCCGTTGACGAGCCCTTTGGCGCACGCCTCGCCGCCGACCCGCGTCCAGGCGACGTCACCTGGGGGGTAGAGAATGGCGACCTCCATGCCCGCGAGGTCGCTGCCTCTCTCGACGGCACCAGATTCACCCTTGTCCGCCCGGACGGCGCGCGCCCGGTCTCGCTCCCGCTGGTCGGCCTGCACAACCTGCGCAACGCGCTCGCCGCCGCCGCCACGGCGTGGGCCGCGGGCGTCACCGTCGAGGCGACGGTCGCCGGGTTCGCGGCGGCGCGTCCGCTGCCCGGCCGGCTCGAACCGGTGGCGGTCGACCTGCCGTACCCCGTATTCGTCGACTTCGCCCACACCCCCGAGGGGCTGCGGGCGGTGCTCGCCTCGCTGCGAGCGGTCAGCGACCGCCGCCTAATCGTGGTCTTCGGCGCTGGTGGCGACAAGGACCGCGGCAAGCGCGGCGCCATGGGCCGCGCGGTCGGCGAGCTCGCCGACGTCGCCCTGGTGACGTCCGACAACCCGCGCTCCGAGGACCCCATGGCCATCGCCACGACAGTCGCTGCCGGGGTCCGTGAGGCGGGGAGCGAGCCCGAGATCCTGGTCGACCGACGGGCCGCGATCGCGCGCGCCCTCGAGTTCGCCGGCCATGACGCTCTGGTCGTGATCGCCGGCAAGGGCCACGAGACGGTCCAGATCATCGGCGAGAATCGGATCCCGTTCTCCGATTCGGCTGTCGTGCGGGAGCTCGCGCAGGGGAGGGCCGACTGATGCGCCGCGCCCTCGCCGAGCTCGCCGGATGGCTGGACGTGGCGGTGCCCGCCGTGAGCCCCGAGGTGCTCGGGGTCGCGATCGACTCGCGGACGGCACGTCCGGGCGATCTCTTCGCCGCGCTGCCCGGAGCCCGCACCGACGGCCACGACCACGTCGCGGAGGCCGCCGCCCGGGGCGCCGTCGCGGCACTGGTCAGCCGGCCGCTCGCCCACACCCTGCCGCAGCTGGTGGTGCCCGACACCACGGTCGCCCTGCAGGCACTCGCGGCCGCCGAGCGACGCCACTCCGATTACCGCCTGGTCGGCATCACCGGCTCGATCGGCAAGACCACCACCAGGGGGTTTCTCGTCGCTCTGCTCCAGAGCCGCTACCGGGTCGGCTTCACCCGCGGCAGCCGCAACTCCCAGGCCGGGCTCCCCGCCGAGCTGCTCAGCCAGGCCGATGGGATCCAGTGGATGGTTGCCGAGCTCGGCATGAATCACGCCGGGGAGCTCGACCGGCTGGGTGCCATCGCGCGGCCGGATGCTCTCCTCTACACCGTCATCGCGCCCGTCCACCTCGAGTTCTTCCCCAACCTCGAGGCGATCGCCGAGGCCAAGGCCGAGCTCATCCGGCACCTCGACCGCGACGGCGTGCTGGTGCTCAACGCGGCCGACCCGAGAGTCGACACGCTGGCGGGCCGCTTCGGGGGACGCGTGGTGCGCTACGGGCGACCCGGGGCGAGCGACCTATGGATCGAACGCTACGCCTCCCGAGGCCTGCTCGGTGCGACCATCGTCCTGCGCGGGGAGTCTGGCCAGGCCGAGGTCAGCTGGGACCTGATCGGACGCCATCAGGCCGACAACCTGCTCGGTGCTGCCTGCTGCGCGACCTCCCTCGGGCTCCCGCTCGACGCGGTTCCCCAGGCCGCCGCAGGCTTGCGCCCGGCCGCCCACCGGGGCGAGCTCATCCGCCTTCCGGGCGGCGTCACGGTGGTCGACGACAGCTACAACTCATCCCCGGTGGCGGTCAGACGCCTGCTGTCGATGCTCACCGAGACCGCGGGCCGCCGGGTCGCCGTGCTCGGCGAAATGTACGAGCTCGGCGAAGCGACAACCGCGGCTCACCGCGAGGCCGGCAGGCTCGCCGCCGGCGCCTGCGACCTGCTGATCGCGGTCGGTGGGCAGCCAGCCCGTGAGCTGGCCGAGGCCGCCCGAGCCGCCGGGCTCGGCGACGCACGGCTGGCGGCGGGCGCGGAGGACGCCGCCACGCTCCTCGCGGAAACCCTCGAGCCGGGCGACGTTGTGCTCATCAAGGGTTCGCGCGGGGTCGGCCTGGATCGCACGGTCGCTGCCTTGACCTCCGGGAGGGCCGGCTGATGCTCTACTGGCTGCTCTTCCCGCTGTCATCCCACTGGTTCGGCTTCAACGTCTTTCGCTACATCACCTTCCGGACCGGGCTCGCGATCGCCACCGCGTTCTTCGTCAGTCTGATCGCCGGACCGTGGGTGGTCGAGCGCCTCGCTCGGCTCCAGATCAGGCAGTCGATCCGCGAGGAGGGACCGCAGCACCACCAGGTCAAGGCCGGCACGCCGACCATGGGTGGAACGCTGATCGTCGGCGCCCTCACCCTGTCCACCCTGCTCTGGGCAGACCTTGCCAATCCCTACGTGTGGACTGTGCTGCTGACCACCCTGGCCTTCGGCGCGGTCGGCTTCGTCGACGACTGGGTCAAGGTCAGCCGGCGCCGCAACCTCGGTCTCACAACCTGGCAGAAGCTGGCGTTCCAAGCCATCGTCGGGCTCGCCGCGGGGCTCGCGGTGCGCCACATCGCCGCTCCGGCCCCTCACTCAGGGGCCCTGGCGTTGCCATTCTTCAAGGACGTCCTGATCCCGCTCGGTCTCGCGTACCTGCCGTTCGTGATGCTGGTGCTGCTCGGCGCTTCGAACACGGTCAACCTCACCGACGGACTCGACGGGCTCGCGATCGGGGCCGTCGCGGTCACCGCATCGACCTACACGGTCTTCGTCTACATCGCGGGCCACGTCCGGATCGCCGAGTACCTGCGCCTGTTCTACGTTTCGGGGTCGGGGGAGGTGACGGTGTTCACCGGCGCCCTGGTCGGCGCCGCGCTCGGTTTCCTGTGGTTCAACTGCCACCCCGCCCAGGTCTTCATGGGCGATGTCGGATCCCTCGGTCTCGGCGGCGGTCTCGGCATCGTCGCCGTGGTGGCGAAGCAGGAGCTGTTGCTGGTCATCGTCGGCGGGCTGTTCGTACTCGAGGGTCTCAGTGTCATGATCCAGGTCGCGTCATATCGGCTGCGCGGCAAACGAGTCTTCCGTATGGCCCCCCTCCACCACCACTTCGAGCTCCTCGGCTGGAAGGAAACCCAGGTCGTCACCCGGTTCTGGATCATCGCGGTGGTCTTCGCATTGGCCGGCCTCGCGACGTTGAAGCTGAGGTGAGGATGGGCTTCGTGCTCTCTTCCCGCGTGCTCGTCGTCGGCCTCGGCCGGTCGGGGCTGGCCGCCGCCCGGCTGGCGGCCCAGGACGGCGCCGAGGTCTGGGTTACGGACCGCCGCGGCGCAGCCGAGCTCGGCGAAGCGGCCCAGCGCCTGCCGCCGGAGACCCGTCTGTGGGACGGCGGCCACCCGACAGAGGCGCTCGACGGCGTCGGGCTGGTCATTGTCAGCCCCGGCGTGCCCGCCGACGCGCCGCTGCTCGAGGAGGTCCGCCGGCGGCGCATCGCGCTCGTCCCGGAGATCGAGTTCGCCTGGCTGCACCGACCCGAGACGCCGCTGGTCGCGGTCACCGGGTCCAACGGCAAGAGCACCGTGACCTCGCTGGTCGCGGCGATGCTGGGCACCGCGGGCATCGCCAGCGTGGCCGGTGGCAACCTCGGTACCGCCGCCAGCGACCTCGTCCTCGCCGGCGGATGGGACGCCTGGGTGCTCGAGGTCTCGAGCTTCCAGGCCGAGCTCTGCACGTCGTTGCGGGCGCGGGTCGGGATCTTCCTCAACCTCAGCCAAGACCACCTCGAGCGCCACCCGACCCTCACCGCCTACCTGGCAGCGAAGCAGCGCCTGTTCGCCTTCCAGAGACCCGAGGATGCGACGGTGGTCAACGCCGACGACCCTCTTGTCGCGGCAACGCCGGTGCGTGGTGCGCGCCTCGCGTTCTCCCTCGAACGGCCCTCGGACGCGTGGCTCGACGGCGCGACACTGGTGCTCCACGATCACCCGATCTGTGACGTCACCGAGGTCGCTATGAGCGGCCGACACAACCTCGCCAACGCGCTCGCCGCCGCGCTCGCCGCCGAGCGCCTGGGTGTGGACCACGGCACCATGGCGAGGACGCTGGCCTCCTTCGCAGGTCTCGCCCACCGTCACCGCACCGTGGCAGAGGCGGCCGGAGTGCGCTGGGTCGACGACTCCAAGGCGACCAACGTCGGCGCGACGCTCGCCGGTCTCGCCGGCTACCCTGGACGCAGCGTGCACCTGATCGTCGGCGGTCAGGGCAAGGGCCAGGACTTCGCGGCGCTCGGCGACGAGGTCGCCCGCTCGGTGGCGCGCCTCTACCTCATCGGGGTCGACGGTCCGGACATCGGACGGGTGCTTCAAAACGCAGCCCCGACCGAGGACTGCGTCACCCTCGACGAGGCGGTGCGTCGGGCGGCGCGCCGAGCGAGTGCTGGCGAGACCGTCCTGCTCGCGCCCGCATGCGCGTCCTTCGATCAGTTCTCCAACTACGCCGAGCGCGGCGATCGCTTCGCGCGCCTGGTTCTCGAGGAGGTGGCGACGTGCCCATGAGGCAGCGCTTCGACCGTCTCCTCCTCGGCGCCACGATCGCACAGACGGCGGTCGGCCTGGTGATCCTCGCGTCCGCGTCCTGGCTGGTCGCGACCGAACGCTATCACCGGCCCGGGACCTTCTTCGTCACCTGGCAGGCGGCGGTCGCGGTGATCGGGCTCGGGGTCCTGGTCGCGGCGATGCACCTGCGCCTCGAGCTGCTCGACAGCCGCCGTCTCGTCTGGGCCGGGCTCGGTGCGACCTGGCTGCTGCTCGTGCTTGTCTTCCTCCAGCCCACGGTGGCGAACACCCATCGCTGGCTGTCCATCGGCGGCGTCTCCCTCCAGCCATCGGTGCTCGCTCGGCTCGCCGTGGTGCTGGTCGCGGCGGTCGAGCTTCCCCGCGCCGCGGCGGACGACTGGTCGCTCCGCCGACTTGCACCGCTGGTCGCGATGACCGCGATCACCTGCGCGCTGATCGTTATCGAGCCCGACCTCGGATCCGCCGTGCTGGTGGTCCTCGTGCTCGGGGCGATGGCGTTCGTGGCGGGCCTCCCGATCCGCCTGCTCGCGCTTCCGGGGGTGGCGGCGGCGGCTGCAGTGGTCGTCTCCGTGCTGACCTCGCCCTACCGCCTCGAGCGGCTGCGCGCCTTCCTCGACCCCTCCGCGGGCTCAGCGGCGGGCTGGCAGACCTACCAGAGCCTGGTCGCGCTGGGCTCGGGAGGGCTGCTCGGACGCGGCTATGGCGCCGGTCTGCAGAAGCTCTTCTTCCTGCCCGAGCCGCACACCGACTTCATCTTCGCCATCGCGGGCGAGGAGCTCGGGCTGGTCGGAATCCTGGTTCTGGTGCTGCTGCCGATGCTGGTGGTATGGCGGGGCCTGGCGATCGCTGCCCGCCAGACGGCGCCGGAGCGCGGCCTGCTCGGCTTCGGGCTCACCTTCGCGTTTGCCGCCCAGTCGCTGATCCACATGATCGTGTGCCTCGGTCTGGTCCCGCCGAAGGGAATCCCACTTCCCCTGGTGAGCTACGGCAAGATCGACCTCCTGGCCACCCTCGCAGCGGTCGGCCTGCTGCTCAACCTCTCGCGGCAGGTGGTGCGATGAGAGGGCGCGCATTGATCGCGGGCGGCGGGACCGGGGGCCACATCTTCCCGGGCCTTGCGGTGGTGGCGGAGCTCGAGGCCATGGGCGTCGCCTGCCACTGGCTCGGCGCCCGGCGCGGCCTCGAGGCCGAGTTGGTCGGCAAGCGCGGCATTCCGATCACGCTGGTCGAGCTCGAGGGCGTCCACGCGCGCGGCCTCGCCGCCGCCACCCGTGCCGCAGCCCAGCTTCCCGCCGCGATCTCCACCGCGATCACGACCCTGCTCCGGCTCAAGCCGAGGGTCGTTCTCGGGGTCGGCGGCTACGCCTCTTCGGCCGGCGTCCTCGCCGCCGGAGCGCTCGGTATTCCGTGGGTTCTCCAGGAGCAGAACGCCGTCCCTGGCTGGACCAACCGTTTCCTGGCGCCGTGGGCGGATGCGATCTGCTGCGGCTTTGCCGACGCTGTCGGCCACTTTCCGTCACTGCCCGCGGAGTGGACCGGAAACCCTGTGCGGCGCGAGTTCTTCACCACCGGACCCGTGCGCGGCAGCCGACCGCCCCGCGTCGTCGTCCTCGGCGGGAGTCAGGGCTCGCTCTTCCTCAACCGCACCCTTCCCCAGGCGCTGTCACAGCTGCGCGAGATGGGTCTCGTCGCCGCGGTCCGCCATCAGGCGGGAGTCCGCTGGACCGAGGTCGTCCGCACCAGCTACCAGGACGTCCACCTCGAGGCGGAGGTCTCTGCGTTCCTGTCCGAGCCGTGGCAGGCTCTCGCCGATGCCGACCTTGTCGTCGCCCGCGCCGGCGCACTGACCATCGCGGAGCTCGCGGCCGCCGGCCGCGGCGCGCTGTTGGTGCCGTTCGCGGCGGCGGCGGGAAATCACCAGGAGCACAACGCCCGCTCTCTGGAGCACTGCGGTGGGGCGGTTGTCATGACCGAGGCCGAGGCGACGCCGTCCACCGTCGCCCAGACCCTGGCCCGGCTGCTCGGCGATCCCGGCCGGCTCGCGGCCATGGGCGAGGCGTCCCGCAGCGCCGCCCTGCCCGACGCGGCACAGCGCATCGCCCGGCGGCTGCTCTCCACTGGAGGTGGCCCGTGATGCTCCCGGGCATCGCCCGCCTCCACTTCGTTGGTGCCGGCGGTGTCGGCATGTGCGCGCTGGCCGAGGTCCTGCTCGCTGCTGGCCGAGAGGTCAGCGGCTGCGACCTCGCGGCCAGCGAGCGTACCCTCCGCCTCGAACGACTCGGTGCGCGCATCCAGCTCGGGCACGACCCGTCGCACGTGTCGGGCATCGACGCCCTCGTGGTCTCGTCTGCAGTCGCAGCGGACCACGTCGAGGTCGCAGCAGCACGGCACCTGGGGGTCCCCGTGGTACGCCGTGCGGAGCTGCTCGGCGAGATGATGCGCGGCTACCACGGCATCGCGGTGGCCGGCACCCACGGCAAGACCACCACGACCGCGCTCGTGGCCGCGGTGCTCGACGCCGGCGGGTTCGAACCAACCGTCGTGGCCGGCGGACGAGTCCACGGCCTCGGGGGCCACGGACGGCTGGGCGCGGGCCCGCTGCTGGTCTGCGAGGCGGACGAGTTCGACCGCTCCTTCCTCGCATTGCGTCCGGTGTGGGCGGTGTTGACCAACGTCGAGCCCGAGCACCTCGACTGCTATGGCTCCGCCGAGTCGCTCGAGGACGCCTTCGCCGAGTTCGCCGCCACGGTCCCGTTCTACGGCGCCGTGATTGCCTGTGCCGATGACCCCGGAGTGGCCCGCGTCGCCGCTCGCCTCGACTGCAGGGTGGCCACCTACGGGGAGGGGCCCGACGCCCAGGTCCGTGCCGAAGCGATCCGGACCGAGTCCCTCGGCAGCCGATTCACCATCACCTCCGCGGGGCGCGGCCTCGGCGAGCTGTGGCTGCCGGCGCCGGGCCGTCACAACGTCGCCAACGCCCTCGCGGCGATCGCGATCGGGCTCGAACTCGGGATCCCGTTCGGCGCCATCCGCGAGCGCCTGGCCGGGTTCTCGGGCGTTGCGCGCCGCTTCGAACGGATCGGCGAGCGCAACGGGGTGACGGTGGTCGACGACTATGCCCACCATCCCACCGAGCTCCGCGCGACCCTCGCCGCGGCACGCCAGGCCTTCCCGGGCCGTCGCGTGGTGGCGGTGTTCCAGCCCCACCTCTACAGCCGCACACGCGACTTCGCCGACGGCTTCGCCGACGCTCTCGCCGCCGCCGACCTTGCCGTTCTGCTGCCCATCTACCCGGCCCGGGAGCGCCCGCTTCCGGGCGTGAGCAGCGATCTGGTGGCACACGCTCTCGAGCGTCGCGCGTCCGGCGGCGTCCACCGCGCCGACTCGATCGAGGCCGCCGTTGGTCTGCTCGACACGCTGGTCCGCGAGGGCGACGTCGTCATCACGCTCGGCGCCGGAGACATCTTCAGCCTCGGGCCACAGTGGTTGGGAGGCCGCCCATGACCGGCCTGCCGCCGCCGTTCCCGGAACGACTCCGCCGACGGTCGTCGCACCGCCGGATCCCACGTTGGCCGCTCGCCCTCGCCGTCGCGCTGGCGACGACCGCGGCGATGCCCCTGTGGGAGGTCCGATCGGTCAACCTCGACGCCTGCCAGGAGCTTCCGTCGAAGGTCCGCGAGTCCCTCACCTGCCTGATCGGCAGCCCGCAGCTCTTCCTCGACCTCGACTGGGTCCGGAGCATCGTCGACGCCTGCCCCGAGGTCGACGGTGTCGACGTGCAGCTCGAGCTTCCCGGCACGCTTTGCGTCGTCGCGCGTCGGGCCCAGACCCACGGCTCCTTCCGCGTTGGAAAGGGCTGGCACGGCGTCACCACCGACGGCCGCCCGGCAGGCTCGCTGACGGCCCCGGTCGAGCCGCGGCTCGAGGGCTTCACCAGTTCCGATCTCGAGCTCGCGCTCGCGGTTGTCCGCCGCCTCGAACAGGCCACCGGTGCGACCGTAGCGGACCTCCGCCGGGTGCTCCCGGACGATCTCGAGGCGACGCTCCACCTGCCAGACGAGGGCCCTGAGGTGCGGGTCCATGTCGCGCCCGACTCCACCCCCGCCGAGCGCTTCTGGTGCGAGGCCGTGGCCTCGGGACACGCCCCGGCCTGGGCCGATGTCCGCTGGACCAACCGGCTCGTCATCGCGGAGGGCAGCAATGGCTGAGCTCCGCCCCCTGATCGGCATCGACGTGGGCTCTTCGGCGGTGTCCGTGCTCGTGGCGCAGCCCGAGGAGGACGATCGCCTGACGGTGCTCGGCTTCGGCCAGGCACGTCATGACGGCGCTCGCAAAGGGGTCATTGCGGACCTCGACGAGGTCTCTGAGGCGGTCCGCTCCGCCGCCGAGGAGGCCGAGGCGATGGCCAACGTGCCGGTCGAGCGCGCGGTCGTCGGCATCGGTGGCGCCTCGATCCAGGGGCTGCGGTCGACCGCCTCGGTACCGGTCACCGGGAGAGACCACACGGTCACGCGCGAGGACGAGAGGCGGGCGCTGCACGCCTGTGCGCAGATGGCGATTCCGGCCGACTACCGGGTGCTCGACATCATCCCGTGCGGCTATGCCATCGACGGCCAGGACGGCGTCGCTCACCCGGTCGGCATGCCCGGGACCCGCCTCGACGCGTCGGCGTTCGTGCTCTACACCCACAAGACCCACGCGGAGACCGTCGAGCAGGCGGTCAACCGCGCCTCGGTGGCCGTCAGCCGCTTGGTCTATGAGCCATTGGCCGCCGCGGAGGCGACGCTGAGCCGCGACGAGCGTGACCTCGGTTGCCTGCTGCTCGACATCGGGTACGGATCGAGCGAGTGGATCCTCTTCGCCGAGGGCGTGGTGGTCGCCTCCGGATGCATCGGCGTGGCGGGTCGCCTGTTCACGAGCGACCTCGCGACCCTGCTCAAGACCACGACCGTCGCCGCGGAACGGGTCAAGCGCGACGTCGGCGCCGTGCCGACCCGCGATGGACTCGACGTCGAGGCGATCGAGGTCCCTGCTCTCGGTGGCGCCGGGCACCAGGTCCACAACTCCCGTTTCGCGGCCGAGATCCTGTACGAGCGCGGCCGAGACCTGCTGGTGCGGGTACACCGCGCACTGGCCACAGAGGGCCTCGACCGTGCTCCACGCGCCGGCGTGGTGGTCACCGGCGGCGGTGCTCGGCTGGAGGGGCTGGAGGAGCTGGCAGAGGAGATCTTTGGATATCGCGTTCGGGTGGGTACGCCGCGCCAGATCGCCGGCCTCACCGACCCGGTCGCGGGACCGGAGTGGGCTGTGGCGTGCGGGTTGGTTCACACGCAGCATCGGCGGCAGATGCGCGTACCCGTCATGGACGATGAAAAGGGCGGCCTGCTGACGCGGATCCGCACCGCCCTGGGAGAGCTATTCGAGCTGGGAGGTGGAACGTGATCGAGTTTGACGACGGAATGATGGACGGTATCGAGATGACCACGGACGGATCGCGGTCGGCGCCCGGACCGGACGAGGCGCCAGGCATCCTGCTGGACGAGGGGCTGACGCCGGCCAGGATCAAGGTGATCGGAGTCGGCGGCGGCGGCTGCAACTCGGTCAACCGGATGATCGAGGCGGGCCTCGCCGGGGTCGAGTTCATTGCGGCCAACACCGACGCACAGGCACTTGCCCGCTGCATGGCGCCGGTTCGCCTACAGCTCGGCGCCGAGGCGACACGGGGTCTCGGCGCCGGGGCCAACCCCGAGGTCGGGCGAAACGCCGCGCTCGAGGCGACCGAGAAGATCTTCGACCTCCTGTCGGGGGCGGACATGGTCTTCATCGCCTGCGGCATGGGTGGCGGCACCGGCACCGGAGCGGCGCCGATCATCGCGCAGATGGCGCAGGACGCCGGTGCACTCACCGTCGCCGTGGTGACCAAGCCGTTCAGCTTCGAGGGCTCGCGGCGTCGGCACCAGGGGGAGGCGGGCATCCGTTCCCTCGCCGAGCACGTCGACACCCTGATCACCATCCCCAACGACCGCCTGCTCAAGTTCGTCGAGCGCAACACCAGCTTCGTCGACGCCATGAGCATCGCCGACGACGTCCTGCGCCAGGCGGTCCAGGGCATCGCCGACATCATCACGGTGCCAGGTCTCATCAACCGCGACTTCGCCGACGTTCGCACGGTGATGGCGGGGATGGGCCACGCGATCATGGGCATCGGCGAGGCGTCCGGCGAGCACCGCGCGGTCGAGGCCGCGCAGCAGGCGATTGCATCGCCGCTGCTCGAGGAAACCTCGATCGAGGGCGCCCGAGGGCTGCTGATCAACATCACCGGCGGCGAAGAGCTGACCCTGAACGAGGTCAACGAGGCAGCCGAGATCATCACCGAGGGTGTCGACCCACAGGCGCAGATCCTGTTCGGGGCCGTCGTCGACCCGACGATGGGCGACGGCCTCAAGGTGACCGTCATCGCGACCGGGTTCGCCACCGCCCATGAAGGTGCCCAGCTTCCGGTCGGTCAGCCGCAGGTCAAGCCCGCGCTGGAGCCGGAGCGGAAGCCCGCCGCGCGCTCGACCCGCTTCTTCGTTCCCGGAGGGCCGAACGCCGAGTACGGAGTCAACATCACCGACGAGTATGAGATCCCTGCGATCCTGCGCAAACAGATCGACTGAGGCTCCACCGCCCCCGCTGCTGCGACCCGTCGTTCGCCACCTCCCGACGGCGGGCTCGGCGGCGGGGGCGCTTTCGCCTTCCTCCCGCACGTGCGCCGGCAGGCTCGGGCCCGCGACCACTGCTATGCTCGCCTCGTGCAACCGGACTGGGTGTTCGACGACGGCGACCGGACGGCGATGGCGTTGGCCCTCGATGAGGCCCGAGCCGCCGCCGCTCGGGGCGAGGTCCCGGTCGGCGCCGTGGTGGTTGCGGACGGACACGTCATCGCCCAGGCCGGCAACCGCCGCCAGGCCGACCACGATCCGACCGGCCATGCCGAGCTGATCGCCATGCGGGCCGCGGCCGCGCACCGGGGCGACTGGCGTCTCCCGGACTGCACCCTCTACGTCACCCTCGAGCCGTGTCCGATGTGCGTGGCGGCGTGCCGCCAAGCTCGCCTCCAGCTCGTGATCTGGGCCGCACCCGACCCGGTCGCCGGAGCGTGCGGCTCGGTGCTCGACCTCGCCGAGGATGCGCGCCTGGGGCCGCCGCTCGCGACCCGAGGCGGGCTCGCGGCCGAAACCAGTCAGGCTCTGCTCGTGGAGTTCTTTGCCAACCGGCGCAAGTCGTCGTAAAATGCGGCCCCCGTCGCGGAGAGG
>CAZQYU010000013.1:0-31408 GCA_964597585.1 uncultured Thermoanaerobaculia bacterium | reverse complement strand
CAGATCGCGCCCGAGTTTCCGATCGGCAAGAAAGAGCACGGACCCGATTTCCTGCTCGGCCATCGCCACCTCTGGCTGCGCTCGAAGCGGCAGCACGCCCTGATGCGGGTTCGCTCGGAGCTCGAGTTCGCGATTCGCGACTTCTTTCAAAGCCGTGACTACACCCTGATCGACTCACCGATCCTGACCCCGGCCGCGTGCGAGGGCACCTCGACCCTGTTCGAGACCGACTACTTCGGCGAGCCCGCCTACCTGTCCCAATCGGGCCAGCTCTACCTCGAGCCGGCGGCCGCAGCACTCGGCAAGGTCTACTGCTTCGGACCCACCTTCCGGGCGGAGAAATCCAAGACCCGCCGCCATCTCACCGAGTTCTGGATGGTCGAGCCCGAGGTCGCCTGGATGCACTTCGACGGACTCCTCGACCTCGCCGAGGAGTTCCTGTCCTCCCTCGTGTCGCGGATCCTCGAGCGCTGCGCTGAGGACCTCGAGCGGCTCGAACGGGACATCTCGAAGCTTGAACCCGCGACCCGCCGGCCGTACCCCCGGGTCGACTACGGCGACGCGGTCGAGCTGCTCAAGCGTCTCGGCCAGAGGGTTGAGTTCGGCGACGACTTCGGCGGCGAGGACGAGACCGTCCTCGCCGAGCAGTTCGACCGTCCGGTCCTGGTGACCCGCTACCCGGCCGCGATCAAGGCGTTCTACATGCAGCCCGACCCCGCCGACCCCAGCCGCGCGCTGGCGGTCGACGTGCTCGCCCCCGAGGGCTACGGCGAGATCATCGGCGGCTCCGAGCGCAGCGACTCGCTCGAGCACCTGGAGCGCAAGATCGCGGAGCACGGGCTGCCGCGCGAGGCCTTCGAGTGGTATCTCGACGTCCGGAGGTTCGGCAGCTTCCCGCACGCCGGCTTCGGGATGGGTATCGAGCGCTGCGTCTCCTGGCTCGCCGGGATCCATCACCTCCGCGAGGCGATCCCCTACCCACGGACGCTCAATCGCATCTATCCCTAGGACACCCACAGTGCCCACGTCCTGAGCTGTCGCCGGACGAGCCACGACAGCGGGGTCGGCCGTCACTGGTCGGCTCGCCTCAGCTCTGCGCGCAGCAGCCCGTAGATCAGACCGCCGAGCCGATCCGCGTGACGAGTGACTGCACCGGGGATCTCGACACCGCGAGCCTGCATCAGGACGAGATCGCTCTGCACTTCCTGGTTCTCTGCATCGGCGGCCTCGAGATGCTGGTACCGGTTGCCCAGCGTCCGCCCGCTCGCCTCTGACAGCCGCAGCGCGGTGTTACTGCGCTGCTTCGCAGCTTGTGACTCCCCCCGATCAGCCTGCTCCCGACGTTGCCCTCGCCTTGCGATGACGACACGGTCGCTGGGCTGCTCGCGGCGAGGTGTTCGCGGCCCGGATCAGGTGGTCTCTCAGATGTGACAGGCCACGACGCAGTGGCAGCTCGGCGAGGCTGGCGGCGAGCTCCACGGCGACTGAGAGCGCGAGCAGCTTGGCCCGGCCCCGAGGGGGGCTTCGGTGGGAGGTTTGTGGCTGTCTGGACGGGGGAGTGTGCTGGCTCATACCTGCTCCCAAGGCGGCCGGCGGTCGGCTGTCAAGGGCGGCCTCTGGCCGTGAGCGAAGCGAGCTTGCCCTTGACTGCCGACTGCCGGCCGCCTACGCACTCCAGCTGAGCCAGCACACTCTCCGTTCAGACAGCCCGGCCACCCGCGGGACCTCGATCCCGACCCCGCCACCCGCCACCCGCCGCCTGCTGCCTGCGGCCCGCTGCCCGACCCCCCGGATTCGGCCCCAGGTCCCTTGCAGGTCGGCCCAGCTGCTCCGCTCCTTAGCGTTCGGGACCGGGATCAGGCTGCGGGCTGCGGGCCGCAGGGAGTCGGGATCGGGAGGGCGCAGCCGTGGCGGTCGGGAGCCCGATCCCGTTCCGGCCGCCTGCCGCCTGCCGCCCGCCCCCCGATTCGGTCGGCCCATGCCTATGGCTCACAGCCGGCAGCACGCATTCGCAGGCCCGCCCCTGGAGCGCTCCTGAGTTGCGGGCGAAGCCAGGGCTGCAGGGCATCAGTCGAGACGTCGCGCCGTCAACGCAGGCGGACGACGGTCGCACCCCAGCCGCCTCGCGTGGGCGGGGCGTCGTGGTACTCGACCACCGACGGATGCTTCGCGCACACCGAGCGGACCCGCTCGCGCTGGACGCCGATCCCGCGCCCGTGGATCAGACGCACCTCCTCGAAGCCGTGCGCGACCGCTTCGTCGAGGTAGGCGCGGACCACGTCGGGAATCTCTCTCGGGGCGAAGGGGTGGAGATCGAGGCTGTCCTCGACCGGAACGACGACGGGCTCGCCGGGGGGAGGTTCGTCCGAGGAGTCACTGTCGTCGTCGGTGGACTCCGGAGAAACGTCGGAGGGGGCCCTCCCGGAGGCCAGCAGCCCGGCGGTCGTCACCACAACGAAGAGCACGAAGACGCCGTAGCCGAGCCAGGCCTTGGGTCCGATGACACGGGACAGGGGCCAAGTCGCGAGCCCGGCGGCGGCAATCACCCCGAGCTTGGTCAGCACCCAGGCCCGGCGCAGGCGACGGTCGGCAAGGAGTTCGCGCAGCACGCCCGGATTGTAGCTCGTCAGCTGACGGACGGCGTGGGTTCCACCTGTGAGGTCGCGGCACCCACTGTGTATGCAAGGCCGTCGATCGCACGCTCCATCGCGTCGACCGTCGTCCGGGCCGGTGCGTAGACCGCCCACAGCCTCCCCGCCGCGTGGTCCGGCCCGGCGTCGCTGGCCCCTTTGACCCGCTTCAGGTTGGTGGTGATCGTGGCGGAGCACCCGTCGCAGTGCACTCCGTCCACGGTGAAGGTGGCCCGCATCCGCTCGGGGGACGGTGAGGCCGCCAGCACGAAGGCGAGTCCGATCACCGTGACAATCAGAGCGGTCAGGAGCGCGCGGCGGGGCATCTCACAGTCTATCCGGTGTGCTGTGAATCGCCAAACTCGGCAAACACGATGCCGTGTCACCGATGTCCTCCGCGAGCCGGTAGTAGATCATCATGCCGTCGCGGCGCGAGGCGACCAGGCCGCCCCCGCGCAGCCGGCTGAGGTGTTGGGAGACCGCCGCCGGGGTCATGTCGAGCACCGTTGCCAGGTCGCAGACGCACAGCTCGCCGGCCGAGCGGAGCAGCGCGAGGATCTTGAGCCGCGACTCCCCGGCGAGCAGGGCGTGGTGATCGGCGAGACGCCGCAGGGACGTTCCAGCCGCGGCGAGGGCGCGGCGGAGACCCGCCAACTCGCTCGGGCTGCGGTCGGGAGCGACGCAGTCGAGCGGGTCCTTCGATCGGCGGAGGGGACCGAGAACATCGAGGCGGTCGCGGGCACGCACTACCATATCTATATTTTAGACAATACTAAAATCGTTGTCAAGCGTGGAACGCTTTCGTCCGCCGCGAGGTTGTTCAAGGCGGATGAACGCACCGGCCCAGTCCACCGCAACCCTCGAGGTCTTCACCGACGGCTCCTGCGAGTTGTGCCGCCGCTCGCGCAAGTGGGTCGAAGGCCGCGATCGCCATCACCGGCTCCGCTTCGTCGACCTCCGGACGGCCGAAACGGAGGTGCTTCCAGCCTCGCGCGACGCCCTCGCCTCCGAGATCTGGGCCCGAGAGCCGGACGGCACCCTGCTGTCGGGCTACTCAGCCTGGCGCCGAGTGCTGGCGACGCTGCCCGGGTGGCGAGTCGTCGCGGCGCTGGGCGCACTGCCACCCCTGTCCTGGCTGGGCCCCCCGGCGTACCGCTTCATCGCCCGACACCGCAATCGTCTGCCACTCGCCCGCCACTGCGACGTGGGCACCTGCGGGCCGTCGTCGTCACGCTGACGGGGCGCCTCCTCCGCAGCCGGATCCGGACCACGGCCTAACCGCGCCAGTCGTCGACCGGCACCGGCTCTCCCACGCTGCCGTCGGCCGCGATGGGAGCGACCACGATGTCCAGGTCGATCTCCACCGGGGTGTACCGGGGCACGACCATGAACAGCCACGCGCCATCTCCGGACGGTGCAGCCTGGGTCGCTTCGCGACGGAACGGACCCGGCAGGCGCACCGGGCGCACCGTACCGCCGGAGAGCACCAGCTGGCGGTCGCCCCGGCAGAAGAAGAGCTCATTCTGGGGGCCGACCCGGGGACACCACTCGTCTGCCGGTGTGTTGATGCGGGGGTCGAGCGGCTGGGGCACCTCCGCCCGGGTCGGGTCCCACAGGTAGAGATCCGAACCCGTTGCTCCGCCCCTGGTCGAGGCGAATGCGATCTTGCTCTTCGAACCCGCCAGGTAGACCCCGTCCGCGGAGTCGCCGCCGCTGAGAGGCGCCACGGCTTCGACAGCGTCCCACGGTTGACGGCGGTCCGCACGACTCACGGCCCCCACCCAGGGCTTCTCGTCCGGGGGTTCGACGGTCACCAGACACCGGCTCTCATCGTCGGCGACCCAGGTCACCCGAACCGAGGCCGCGGCGTCGACTCCGGGCAGGACCACGAGCTGGGGCGCCGACCAGCCGTCGGCGCCCCGCTCGGTGCGATAGCTGCGGGTCACGGCACGACCACCCTCGGCCGGCTCGACGAGTCCCTCGCGCCGGGCGCCCAACCAGGCTCCTTTGGGTTGCTCAGGTAGGCGAAGGTGCGCGCTGAAGTACAGCACCCGGCCGTCACCGACGGGCACCGGCGAATCCTCGATTCCGGAGCTGTTAATCCGCGTTGGGTCTTCGACAGGAGCCGCGGTCGGCTCGCCCTTTTCGAGCCCCGGCAGGTTCCACCGCCGGTAGGTGGCGAAGTCCATGAAGTACGCCGCCTGGAGGAAGATCCGCGCTGCTCCCGCCATGCGGGTTGTGCCCGGAACCGGCACGGCCACGACCTCGGACCCGGGATTGAGGTCAGACAGGCGTCCGGAGTGTCCGCCGAGCAGCACGACCGTGTCGCCATCGAGCGTGACTTCGGCGATCGTCCCCTTCTCGACCACCGGGGTCGGTCGGCCCTCGGCCTGGCGGGCGGCTGCCAAAGCGCGCGGAATGCCGACCTGGAGGGTGACCGTCCAGGCACCTCCAGCCGCGCTCGGCTCGGTGACCTCAAGCAGGTTGCCGAACAGCGTGACATCGGGCTGGGGCGTCGGCCGCTCTGGGTTGATGAGATCGCAGCCGGCCAGCGCGATCGCGAGCAGGATCAACGGGACCAGGGCACGACGCATGGTGACACCTCCGTGGGCACGCATTATCTACCACACCCGGCGTGCGGACCGAGCGGGCGCGGCCTGCGTTCGCGATTCACCTCTGCGGGCCGACACGCGGCCCGCGACGAGGCGACTTGCCAGCGACGCGGTCTGATGGTCAGAGCAGCATCCCCGCGATGGTGGCGCTGAGACCCGAAACGATGGCTCCGCCGAACATGGCGCGCAACCCGACCCGAGCCAGGTCGCTCTTGCGCAGGGGTGCGACCGCCGAGATGCCGCCGATCTGGATGCCGATCGACGAGAAGTTGGCGAATCCGCACAGAGCGTAGGTCGAGATCACGATCGCCCGCTGGCTCAGCACACCGTCCTTGGCGTAGGCCCCGAGCTGGCCGTAGGCGACGAACTCGTTCAGCGACAGCTTGATGCCGAGGAGGTTTCCGACCTTGGCGGCGTCCGCCCACGGCACGCCCATGAGCCAAGCCAGGGGGCGCAGCAGACTGCCGAACAGCGTCTGCAGCGAGCCGGGGAAGATCCCCACGTACTCACCCACCGCCGGCGACATCCCACCCGAGCCGTACTGGACGTATGCGCCGTGCAGAAGGGAACCGTCGATGAGGCTGTCGACCCAGTTCAGGAGCACATCGACCACCGCGATCAGGGCGATGAAGCCGATCAGCATCGCGCCGACGTTCAGTGCCAGCTTGAGGCCGTCGGAGATGCCGTTGGAGGCCGCCTCGATGGCATTCCCACCGGCGTCGATCTCCGGCATCGAGGCGTCCCCGGCAGTCTGCGAGTGCTCGAGCTCGGGGTACATGATCTTGCCCATCGCCAGGCACGCCGGCGCCGCCATCACGCTCGCCGCGATCAGGTGGGTGGCCGGAATGCCCATCGCGATGTAGCCCGCGAGCACGCCGCCGGCGATGGTCCCGAAGCCACCGATCATGACCGTGAGGAGCTCGGAACGGGTCATCTCGTCGAGGAACGGCTTGATCAGCAGCGGCGCCTCCGTCTGGCCGACGAAGATATTGGCGCTGCATGAAAGCGTCTCGGCGCCGCTGGTGCCGATCGTCCAGCGCATGAACCGCGAGATCGCCTCGATGACCTTCTGCATCAGGCCGAGGTAGTAGAGCACCCCCATGAAACCGCCAAAGAAGATGATCGTCGGCAGCACCTTGAAGGCGAAAAGGAAGCCGAAGCCCGGCCAGACTGAGCCGGGCCCCGGAAAGAAGTACTGCGGGTCGGCGAGGTTGCCGAACAGGAAGCGGGCACCGTAGTCGGACAGGTTGA
This sequence comes from uncultured Thermoanaerobaculia bacterium, assembly GCA_964597585.1. Lineage (GTDB taxonomy): Bacteria > Acidobacteriota > Thermoanaerobaculia > Thermoanaerobaculales > Sulfomarinibacteraceae > CAVSIS01. Next base: position 24,915 of record CAZQYU010000013.1, on the reverse strand, counting down.
GGAAGGCGGCGACCTTGGCGCTGAAGGACGCGAACACCACCTGCCCGGTGAGCCCGCGCGTGGCCAGGAATGCGATCCCCAGGGCCAGCAACATCACGGTCAGGATCGACCCCAACGCCGGGACCAGACGGAAGCGCGCGTTGACCGCGAGCACGACGGCGCCGAGCCCGAGGACCGCGGGCAGCGCGCCCGGTGCGAGGCGCCCCATCAGCCCCGCGACGACGGCCGCAGCGAGCACCACCCCGGCTACGCTCGCGATCCCGCCGGCGAGCGGTTGCCGCCCAGCGACCAGGAGATAGACGGCGACCAGCCCGGCGAGCACCGCCATGCCGACGAAGCTCCACTCGTTCTGCTTGAGCACGATCACTGCGAACAGGAACTGCAGGCCGATGCCCCACGCCACCGGCCGTACGCGCACCGCTCGGCGGTGGTAGGACATCGCCCACGCGATCGCGAGCAGGACGAGTAGACCGAGGACGCTGATCCACCTCATGGCGCCACCCCCGGGAGGCCTGACGAGTCTACTTGTGGTGCCGCATCCGCGCCAGGACCGCGTTGTCCGGGTTGAGCTCGAGCTTCCTCGGCCGCGCCGACAGCGGGACCTGGAAGGTCTCCTCGCCCTGCCGCACCGGGAGCAGGACCTCCCCGGTCTTGCCGCCGCCGAAGTCGACGCGCATCGGCACCGGCATCACGAAGCCCTCCGGGACGTCACTCTGGGCGACCGTGACCTCCGCCACCCAGCGCCCGTCGGCATTCGGCCGTGACGGGACGCGTGTGCTCCAGGTGTAGGTCGGAACCCAGGTCCCGTAGACCCACTGGTCGAAGAACCACCCCCAGTCGCCCCCGGCCGGTGCATTCCGGGCGACGACCGCCTGGAAGTCGCGAGTGCTGGCGGCGCGGCCCGCGTACGAGTCGACGAAGTCCTTGAGGATCGCGCGGAACGTGTCGTCGCTGCCGGTCCGTTCACGCAGCATCGTGCGCAGCATGTGGATCACCAGCGCACCGCGGTCGTAGATCTGAATGAAGTAGCCGTACGGAACCTGCGCGGAACTCGCCCTGTACCCCGCCGCGATCGGTCCCAGCAGGATGCGGCGGTTGGAGCGGAACACGCTCGCCGACCAGGGACGAAGGAACTTGCTCAGGACCGCGCCAACGCCACCGATCTGCTCGGAGACATAGGTGTCCACGATCTCCTGATAGAAGTGGTCCTTGGGCAGCGACGCGTCGACGAAAAGCATCGCACTGTACTCGGCGAGGGCCTCGCTGAGCCACTGATCGCGATAGCTGCGCCAGCCGACCATGTGGCCCCAGAACTGGTGCGCGACCTCATGGGAGCGGAACAGCTCGGAGGCGCCCGGACTCTCGCTGTCGAAGGTGAAGCTCGAGAGGTGGAGGAAGCCGTCGAAGGCCTGCCCGTGGGACCCTGAGATGCGGCTGGCGACCAGGCGGTCGCACGGAACCTTGGTGTCGACCAGCCAGCTGAAGAAGCGCAGGCTGTTGGCGACGTCGGCCGCGACGTTGCGGACCATGTTGCCGGTGGTGACCCCGGACTCGCGACCGAAGACGCAGACCTCGGGGATGCCGTCGACGGTCACGCACTCCTCTTTGTACCGCGCTCCGAAGGCGAAGCCGGCCATCTTCACCGGGCGTTCGGTCTGCCAGACCTCGACCGAGCCGTTGGGGGTGGGCCGGCTCTCGATCCTGCGCCCGACGGCGCGGACCTCCACCTTGGCCGGCAGGGTGAAGGCCATGCGGACGTTGTGGAGGTCGTTGAGGGCGCCGGGCACGACCGGGTACCAGTCTCCGCCGGTGGCGAAGTTATAGATCTTCCTCGTGTACTCGACCACCAGCTCGACCGGCTCATCTGCGGCGAGCGGAGCGGGCAGCCCCACCACCAGCGAGCGGTCCGAGAGGTCATGATCGACGGTGGCGAAGCGGCGGCCGACCTCGCTGCGAACGAACGGCAGCGGCGCGCCGTCGGACGCGGTCACGCCCACGACCCGCGCGGCGCGGGCGAGGTTGAGCTGAACTGCATGGGGACCAGAGATCGAGGGTCGCAGCCGGACCGTTGCCCGAAAGCGGGCGAGATCGCCCTCGACCGCTCCGGTCGAGGTCCACTCGCGGGCGTCGTGCTCGCTGAGGTCGACGTCCACGTCGATCTGCTCGAGATCGAGCCGATCAGGTTCCGGCGGCGGCGGGGAGTCCGGGCCCGGCAGACGGACCCAGTCCTCGACCCAGTTCTCATGGGTGTACAGCTTCGACAAGCTGACCGGCTCCATCCTCCACGGGTCGAACTCGAAGGCGAGCCAACCGTCCGCTTCGGTCTCGACCTCCACCCACAGGTAGTCGTCACCCGGGCTCGCGAGGCCAGCGACGACTCGCGCATCGATGTCTGCGCTTCCGTCACGAAGCCACGCCTCGAGGCGATCCTCGGCGAGCTTGCTCTTCGCGACCCTGTCCGAAGCGACCGCCAGGGCCTCGAGCTCGGGCCAGCGGCGGCTCGAGCGGACGACCATCCGCGTGAACGGCGCCTCGAAGACAGGGCCCTGCACGCGACCCGAAAAGCGCATGAGCTGAGCCCGTTCAAAGCGATCCGCAACCTTCATTCGAAACACGCCGTGGCCCTCGAACACAAACCCTGGCACGATCCCGTCGGGCCCGGTCTCGGCCGCCCGTAGCTCGCCGTCGGCGAGGTCGAAGGAGGCGATCCCCACAGCTTCGAAGCGGAACCCCGCCTGTGCAACCCGCGTCGGCTGCACTGCAAAGCCGTAGCCGCCGAGGCGCTCGGCCGCCGCCGCGACGTCCTCGGCGGCTGCGGGCACCGCAGAGGTTCCCAAAATCACGACGAGCGTGATCAACACCCAACCACGAGTTGAGATCAAAGCACACCTCCCTCGCGTGTTCTGGTCCATTCTTAGCACAATCCGGCGCTGCGAGAAAGTCATGCGGCTCACATGCCCGGTATGATGACTCCATGCAGATGACGCGGGAGGAGTTCGAGGCGGCGGTCTCCGAAGCGCTCGACCGAATGCCGGTCGAGCTCGCCGAGCTGATGGACAACCTCGTCGTCCAGGTCCACGAGATCCCCGCACGCCAGACCCTCCTCGACCTCGAGCTCGATCCCCGCCGCCAGACGCTGTTCGGCCTCTACACCGGTGTCCCGCTCGACGCGCGCGGCGGCGGGTACGGCAACGTTCTGCCCGATGTGGTCGAGCTTTACCGGCGCCCCCTCATGGCAGCCTGCGACACGCGGACCGAGCTCGTCCGCCAGATCCAGCTCACCCTGCTCCACGAGATCGGCCACCACTTCGGCTTCTCCGATGCGGAGATGGACGCCTGGGACGACGAGTTCGCCGGTCTCGACGACGCCGAATGAGCCGGTCAACCGCCTCCCGACCAGAGATCCGGTTCGGACTCCTCGCCGCCGCCCTTGCCGCTGGCCTGCTCGCCCTGTGGCTGAGCTGGCCGACCGCCGACTGGTCGCACGACGCGGTCGCCTACGCCGCCCTCGTCCACCGTGCGCTGTACACCGGAGCGACCCACGTCCTCTGGCACCAGTACCACATGCTCTACATGCCGCTCGGCTGGCTGGTCGGGCGCACCCTGCTCGCAGCGGGCATCGTCGTGGACGTGCTCGGCCTCCTCCAGGCGATCAACGCCCTACTCTCGGCCACTGCGGTCCTGGTGTTCGCGCACCTCGCACGGCGGCTGACCGGGCGGGCCGGCCTCGCGCTCGCTGTCACGGCAGTGCTCGGCCTGTCGCACTCCACCTGGTACTACGCGACCGACCCGGAGGTCTACCCGGCCTCGATCCTGTGTCTGCTCGTCACCCTCGCAGCCGCGCTGCGGCTGCTCGACCGCGGCGGTAGTCTGGCAGCGGTCGCCACCGGGCTCGCCGCTGGGCTCGCCTTCGGCTTCCATGCCGCCGCCGGCCTCGCGCTGCCCGTGGTGGTCGCCGTGACGTTGATTCTCGCCCCGGGCTCTCGCCGCCGGCGTGTCGCCCTCGGCGTCGCCGTCCTTGCCGGCTTTGCGGTCACCGGCGTGGCGCCGTACGCCCTCTACTACCGCGTCGGCGCGGGAGTCTCGGCCACCGCCGGCTTCGTCGAGCTTGCCCGCAACGTGGCCGAAACTCGGACCTTCGGCTCGGGTCCCTGGCTCCTCGGGCGTGGCTTCCGCCCGGACCTCGAGCTCAAAGGCATCCTGGCGGGGATTGTGGCCGCGGCGCGCTCACCGTCGACCACGCTCGCACCGGCTGTCTGGATCGCCAGGGCAGGGCTGGTGGCCCTCGCCCTACTGGTCGCCTCACGGCTGCCCGCCCTGTGGCACCGGCAGCGCGGCGTCGCCGTCCTCCTCATTGGCTGGCTAGTCGGTTTCGTGGCGCTCTTCTCGGCCTACAACATCGGGTCGCTCAAGTTCGTCTCCTTCCCGCTCGTGCCGAGCCTGCTGTTGGTCGGCATGGCCGCCGCTACGCTGTCGCGGCGAGCCTCTGGTCTCGCGGCGGCGGCCATCGCCGCGCTCGCCCTGGTGCTCGGCGGGGTCAATCTCATCGGCACCGTGATCCCGGCTTCTCGGCCGGAGAACAACCCCCTCCTCGCCCGCGCCGAGCTGATCAGGAACCGGACAGCGCCCGGTGACCTGGTGGTGCTGCTCGGGGTCGGACCGGACGCCGTGCTGCGGATCTACGTGCCGTACTTCGCCCAGCGCGAGGCGCTCCTGCTCGACCTCGCGTTCGCACCCGGACGTCGTGGTCCGGACGCCGCGGCGGCCCTGGTCTCGGCCGAGATCCGCTCCCGCCTGGCCGCCGGGCACCGCGTCCTGGCGCTCGCCGAGCTCTTCGACGACCCTGAGCTGGTCGCCGCATTCGAGCGCCACGAGAAGTTGGCGCCGGGCACCCTGGACTGCATCCTGGCACCGTTCCGGGCAACACCCGTGGTGTGGCACGGACCCGAGGTGGTCCTGTACGAGCTCCACGAGCCGCACTGAGCTCTCGATGGTCAGTCAGCGGCGCGAGGGATTGCACGCTTCGGTACTGGTGATTGGGGTGAGCCCGGGTTAAGGGATCCACCGTTCTGTCCGAGAGCTTGGCCAAAGGGACTCGCGCAGCGAGTCCAAAGCAGCGCGTACCGCAGAGCCCCCCGCCCGCTCTCCCGACACGCGCGCCTTCGAAGGGGCTCTGCGCTACGCGGTGCTAGTGCTGGCCACGGTAGGGCCGGCCGAGCGCGGCGGGCCCGCCGAGGCGGTCGCGCGGCACCAGCGCGAGCACGGCAAGGGTCAGCAGGTAGGGCAGCGCCAGCAGCACGTGGTACGGCACCCGCTCGAGGCCGAGCGCCTGGAGGTGGAACTGCAGCCCGGTCGCGGCGCCGAGCAGCAAGGTACCGAGGGCGACCGCCCACGGACGCCAGCGGCCGAGCAGGACCAGGGCGAGGGCGAGAAAGCCGCGCCCTGCGGTCATTCCCTCGACGAACGCCCCGGCCCCGCGCAACACGAGCGCGGCCCCGGCGACCCCGATCAGAGCGCCGGCGCCGACCAGCACCGCGAAGCGCACCACCGGGGGGCTGCCGCCGGCCGCCGCCACAGCCTCGGGGTTCTCGCCGCAGGCACGCACAACGAGCCCGATCCGGGTGCGGGCGAGCAGCACCCCGACCGCCGCCAGGGCAACCAGTGCCCCGAGCTCGAGCAGTCCCCAGGGCAGGGTCGGGACCAGGGTCGATGCCAGGCCGTGGGCCTGCAGGGTGCGGAACACGATTCCCGTAACGCCAAGCCCGGCGAGCACCATGCCGGTTCCCGCAACCACCTGGTCCGCACCGAGCACCACCGCCGCCGCAAAGGCAGCGTTGGCCGCAACGCCGGCAAGGGCCGCGGCGGCGATCGCCCACCACGGACCGACCACCGGCGAGGCCACCGCCGCCGCCAGACACGCGATGAGCATCACGCCCTCGAGGCCGATGTTGAGCACCCCGGCGCGCTCCCCGACAAGCTCCGCCACCGCCGCCCACAGCAGCGGCGCGGCCAGCGTGAGCACTTCAGCGACGCTCACGACCGACCCCCACCGCGAGCACCACCACCACCAGCCCCTGGACCAGGAGGACCGCCACCGCGGGGACGCCGGCGGCCCGCTGCATGCCGCCCGAGCCCGCCGCCATCGCCCCGAACAAGGCGGCCGCTGCCGTGGTGCCGCCGGGCGCGAGGCCGCCGAGCAGCGCGACCGCGATGCCCGAGTAGCCGTAACCGGGGCTGAAGCGCTCGAACAGCCGGTGGGTGATGCCGAGCAGTTCGACCGCCCCGCCGAGACCGGCGAGCATGCCCGACAGCACCAGGACTCCAGCCTGCATCCGCGCGACGCGGACCCCGGCGACACGGGCCGCCGCCGGCGCATCACCGACCGCGCGCAGCTCGAGGCCCCACGGCGTACGTCGCAGCGCGAGGGCGAGCAGTCCCGCCGCCGCGAGCGCGAGGCCGAGGCCGAGGTGGAGGCGACCGGGCGGCAAGGGCCGGGCGAGCCACGCGGCCGACGGCACCGGATCGCTCTGCGGGTAGCTGCCGGCCGCCTCCTGGAGCGGTCCATGGACGGCCCAACCGAGCCCGGCCTGGGCGACCAGGTTGAGCAGAATCGTCGACAACACCTCGCTGACCCCGGAGAGGGCGCGCAACACGGCGGCGATCCCCGCCCACGCAGCGCCGGCGAGGCCTCCCGCGAGCAGCGCCGCCGGAGCGCTCCACACCCCGGGCGGCAGTGCGAGAGCGGTCCACGTCGCGGCCATCGCGCCGACCACAAGCTGTCCTTCGGCGCCGATGTTCCACACCCCGGCCCGAAACGCCACCGCCACCGCCAGACCGCACCACAGCAGGGGGACGATCCGCGCCGCCGTCTCCTGCAGCGCGAGGCCCGAGCCGAAGGCACCGTCCCACGCGGCGAGCCCGGCCTCGACCGGATTGCCCCCGACCGCGAGCACGACCGCCACCGACGCACCGACAATCACCGCCACGGCGAGCAGCCACCGCGTCACGCCGCCTCCCCGCCGAGCCACCTGCCGAGAACCTCTCTCGGTGTCGAGCGATCGCCTTCACCAACCACACGCCCACGCGACATCACGAGCACGCGGCCGCCGAGTGCGGTCGCCTCGCCGAGGTCGGAGGTCACGACCAGAACCGCCGCCCCGGCCGCGGCGGCCGAGAGCAGGTGGTGATGGACCTGGAGCTGGGCCGCAATGTCGAGCCCCCGGGTGGGATGGATCGCGACCACGACCCGAGGTTCGCCGGCCAGTGCCCGGGCGACCGCCACCTTCTGCTGGTTGCCCCCGGAGAGCTCGCCCATCCTCTGATCCGGATGCCCGGCGACGGCGAAGCGCTCGATCAGCTCCACCGCCGACGCCGTGACCCGTCCGGGGTCGAGCCAACGGCCTCCCGCGGGCGGTTGCCGGTGACGGCCGAGGAGCAGGTTCTCGGCCACCGACAGCGAGGGAACGACGGCTTCGCGGGTGCGGTCGGCCGGTATCACCACGACCCCAACCTCACGCATCATGGAGGGCTCCGGATGGGCCACGACCCGACCGCGCACCTCCACCCTGCCCGGTCCGCGGCTGAGACCGGCGAGCCGTTCCGCGGCGGCCACCTGGCCGTTGCCGTCGACCCCGGCCAGCACGGCGATCTCGCCGGCGTAGAGCTCGAGGTCGAGGGGCGCCAGTCGCGGCGGTACCGCAACCCCGACCAGCCGCGCCGCGAGCGCGCCACGCGCCATCGTCGGTCGCGGCGGCGGCTCGGGTAGGCGCCCGGTCATCGCCTCAGCCATGAGCGACGTCGGGGTGTCGCCCGCAAGCCGCGTCACCACCCGACCGTGACGCAGCACGACCACCTGGTCGGCGAGGCGGCGGACCTCGTCCAGGCGGTGAGTGATGAAGACCACGCCGGTCCCTCGAGCCGCCAGCCGGCGCACGACGGCGAACAGGCGGTCGGCCTCCCGCGGCGCGAGCACCGCGGTCGGCTCGTCGAGCAGCAGGACCTGGGGGCGACCGAGCAGCGCCTTGCCGATCTCGAGCCACTGGCGCTCGCCGACACCGAGTCCCCGCACGGTCGCCGCGATGGCAGGAAGAGACATTTCGAGATCCCGCTCCAACTGCGCCCAGTGGGGGGCCACGTCGCGCCCCCCCGTCGCCAGCTCGAGGTTCTCGGAGACGGTGAACGCCTCGACCAGCTGAAAGTGCTGGTGTACCACCGCGAGCCCCGCGCGCCATGCGTCGCGCGGCGTCGTCGGCGTCCATTCGTGCCCCGCGAGCAGGAGCTCCCCGGAGTCGGCGCGCAACCGCCCGGCCAGGATCTCGACCAACGTGCTCTTGCCGGCCCCGTTCTCGCCGAGCAAGGCGACGACCTTCCCGGCGGTGACCTCGAGATCCACGCCATCGAGCGCGGTGACGCCCACAAAGCGGCGTGTCAGGCCGCGAGCCACGAGCAAAGGGGTTGAGTGTTCAGCCACGGTCCAACCGGAGCGTGCAGGGACTCACCCGCCGAAGTGCTCCAGCTCGACCGTCCCGGCGACGATCCGGCGGCGGGCATCTTCGAGAGCCGTGACGTCCGCCGGTGGAACGCGGTCGGCACGAGCCGGGTTGAGGACCAGATCGACGACTCCCGACGCCAGATCGAAGGTGTAGACACGGCCGACGAAGCGACCCGCCCTGACATCCTCGGCGACGCGAAGCATGGCCGCAGGGATGTCCATCACCGCCGAGGCGAGCACCACGTCCGGCGCCACCTTGGACTGGTCCGTGTTGGTTCCCAGCGCGAGCACGCCGCGCTCTCGACAGGCCTGGAACACGCCCAGCCCGGCGGCGTCGGCATTGTGGATCACAACGTCCGCACCCGCGTCGACCAGTGCGAGGGTCGCCTGACGCGCTCCCGCGACATCCTCCCAGTTGCCGAGGAACACGGTCCGCACGCTCGCGCCGGGGCGGGTATCGAGGACCCCGCGCCGGAAACCGTCGAACACCAGCCGCACCGGTGGGATCTCCATTCCGCCCACGACGCCGACGACACCGCTCGAGGAGACCCTGGCGGCCAGAACTCCGGCCAGATAGGCGGACTCCTCCAGCCGGAACACGAGCCCCGCCACGTTGGGCGCCACGGTATGACTGGAGGTCACGGCGAAGGCAGTGCGGGGAAAGTCCGCCCCGACGACCACGGCCGCGTCGGAGAACTCGAAGCCGTGCCCAAAGACGAGGTCGAACCCGCGCCGTGCATAGTCGCGGAAGGCCTCCTCGAACTGCGCCGGGCTCGACGCTTCGAGGTGCGAGGTCGCGGCCCCCATGTCGGACCCGATCCGCGCGAGCCCGGTGTAGGCGGCCGCGTTCCAGCCGCCGTCAGAGACTGGACCCGGTGTCACCAGCGCGACCTCGAAGCGGTCGCCGTGCGCGGCACCGCCGCAACCGGCGGCCACGGCGAACGCGAGAGCCACCGCGATCGTCACCCGAACCTGCATGCGTCCTCCGTGCGAGCTGTCGCCTGCATTTGACCACAACGGGTCGGCGGAACCAACAGATTCCGATGAGCCCGCGCCGCACGGGCGCTCTACGCCGGACCACCTCTCGCCGCTAGGGCAGAATCGCCGCCTTGAGGAGCTCGCGCGCCGCCATCCGACGCAGGGCGAGCTCGACCTGCTCCAGTGGGTACCTCTCCTCGACCAGCAGCGCGTACGGCGGCCGACCGTCGGCGAGGCACTCAACGGCCTCGGCGAAGGTCGCAGGGCGATGATGGTAGACACCCTTCACGGTGAGCTCCCCGTAGTGCACGCGCGCCGCATCGACGCGCACGTTGGCACCGAGAGGAGGGCCCCCGAACATCACGACGGTCCCTCCGATCGCGACCACCGTCATTGCGGTCTCCCACGCGCCCGGGACGCCGGTCGCCTCAACCACGAGATCGGCCCCTCCCGAACCGACTGCATCGGTCAGGCGGCGGGCGTCGTCCGGGATGCCGGAGACCTCGACCGTGCTCTGAGCCCCGAGGGTGATGGCGGCCGCACGGCGACGCTCGACCGGATCCGCCAACACCACCCGGCGGCCGCTCCGGGCGAGCTCGCCGACGAACATCTGACCGATCGGCCCGCCCCCGAGGATGAGCACGGTCCCGGTCCCGTCAGGGCACATCGAGACGCCGTGAAGCACGCATGCGAGCGGCTCGGCGAGCGCGGCCACGGCTGGGTCGAGCTCGACGGGCCGCAGCCGCGTGCTGCGGGCTGTGAAGACCGCCGGCAGCAGCAGATACTCGCCGTAGGCACCGTTTACGTACTCGAGGTTGCGGCACAGGTTCTCGCGCCCGGATCGGCACAGGGGACACTCCCCGCAGGATGCGGAGTTGGCCACGACCACCCCGTCCCCCTCGGCGAAGGCCCGGACTCCGGCGCCGACCGCCGCCACGACGCCGGCGACCTCGTGACCGAACGGACACGGTGGCACGAGCATGCGCGGGTGCCCGCCGCGTCGCCAGACCTTGAGGTCGGTGCCGCAGGTCGTGGCTGCCTCGACCCGCAGCAGCAGCTCGCCCCGGCCGGGCCGCGGAACCGGGACCTCGCGCAGCTCGACGTGCTCAGGTCCGAGCAGGTACAGCACCCTCTGGCTTTTCGGCAGAGAGCTCATGGATCGGGCTCCAGCAGCACCTTGAGTGCATGCCGTTCGCGCACCAGGGCGACTGCATCGTCGAAACGCCCGAGCGGCAGGCGGTGGGTGACCAGCGGCGACGGATCGAGGGAGCCCCGGGCGAGGAGACGGGCGACCCGGAGCTGCTCGCCGCGGCCGCCGGAGTAGGTCGCGACCAGCCGCCGCTCGCTCTTGAAGAACGGGTTGAGCTGGAATCCGGCCGGCTCGCCCTCCTCGGCGTGGGCGAAGAGCACGGCGGTACCACCCGGACGTATGACAGCGAGAGCATCGACCAGCGGCCCCGACCCGCCGACAGTGTCGAAGGCGGCGTCCACGCCGAGCCCGTCGGAGGCCTCCCGCGCGGCCTCCACGAGCTGACCGGGCGCCACCGCGAGCACCGCACCGAGCTCACGCGCGAGACCTCGCCGCTCGGCGATGGGATCGCTCACCACGACCTTGAGCCCGGGGTGCGTGGCGCGCAGCACCAGCAGGTGGAGCAGACCCATCGCTCCACCGCCGATGACCAGCGCTACGCCCTCGCGCGGCGGCAACGCCGCCTTGTCGATGCCGCGTAGAACGCATGCGGCCGGTTCGAGGAAGGTTGCCGCGGCGTCTGGCACCGGGTCCGGGACCCGCCAGGCGTTGCGGACCGCACGAGATCTGACCACCAGGTGCTCGCTGAAGCCGCCGGGCCGGAGAAGGTCTTCCTTGAACGTGGGGCACTGGGTGTCGGCACCGCGGCGACACAGTGCGCACTCGCCGCACGCAGCGTGGTGGGTGACCACCACGCGGTCGCCCCGGCAGATCTCGGTGACCCCTTGACCGACCGCCTCGACCACCCCGACCAGCTCGTGACCGAGCACCGATCCCTCGGGCGCGCTCGCATGGGCGAGCTTGAACAGGTCGGTGCCGCACAGGCCGCAGCAGACCAGGCGCAGCAACGCCTCGCCCGGGCCTGGCGGATCGAGGGCGAGCTCGACGTTCCGGGTCCCTCCATCGGCAGTGCAGGCGACCGCGCTCGTGGAGAGTGCGGCGGGACGGATGGTCATCGGTGGCTCGACACCAGCCGATCGTACACCGCAAGGGCCACGATGGTCGCCACCCCGATGAGCGAAAAGATCAGCCACAGGGTGCGTGGCTGATTGAGCTGATCGACGAACCGCACGTACAGGTTGGCGCCGAGCACGGCGCCGATCGAGGATCCGATCACCCCGTACAGGAAGATGTAGCCCATGTAGGTCCCGACGCGGTCGCGGGGCGCGATCTGGCCGATGTAGGAGATCAGCTTCGGGTGCGCCGTCATTTCGCCGATGGAGAAGATGACGATTCCGGCCATGAAGACCCAAATCTGTGTCGAGATCGCGAGAATCGCCATCCCGATCGTGCCGAGGCCGATGCCGACGATCATGGTCGGCAGCGCCCGGGTGGAGCGCACGATCGAGGAGACCACCAGCTGCAGGAGGATGATCGTGCCGGCATTGATCACGGTCACGTGCTCGATATCGAAGTGCCAGGCGGCCGCGATACCCAGCGACCCGAGCACACCGTTGACCACCCTGTCCAGGGACGACGCGTCGACGTACGCCTGCACGTACCACAGCACCGAGTCGAACATCTGGAAGTAGAGGATCCAGAAGCCGGAGTAGAGGAAGATCAGGAGCAGGAAGCGCCAGTTCGCCCGCATGCGCTCGCGGTCGCCGACGTCGATCAGGTACAGCGACAGCACCGTCATCGCGATCACCGTGCTCACGACGCGCGCGAAGACCGACAGTCCGGGCAGCAGCCACAACGACCCCGCCAGGACCGCTGCCGTCGCAAACGCCATCGCGGTCCGACCACCGGCTTCGGCCCGGGTCCACCTCGGCTTGAGGCTCAGCACGACCGCGGCCGTGACCAGCAGCAGGGCCACGAAGGCGAGCAGGAACGGACGCTTGGTACCGCGGTCGAAGAGCTCGTCGAGCGTCCCGCCGGGCAGCGCGGCCAGTCCGGGCTCGGCACGTACCGCGGAGATCAGGCTGGCGCGGTAGGACGGGTAGGCGGACGGGTCGGGAGCGCGAATCGTGACCTCGTCCGACGTGTTCTTCTCGATTTCGAAGGGCGGCTGCCCGGCGCCCGCGACGAGCTCAAGCCGTGGCGGCTGCACCGCGTCGGCGACCATCTCGACCAACCGGCCCGGCGCGACCGGATGCGGCAGACCGACGGCGGCGAGCGCCTCGAGCATCTCCGGAGCCAACCGCTGCGCTTCGTCGGGGCGGTGCACCACCAGCGTCGCTCCGGCCGGCTCGCCGTCACGCACCGCGACCGAGAACGGCTGCTCGCGGGTCATGTTGCGCTCCACTCGAACCACGAGGGTCGTGCCGCCGATCTGGTAGGCGACCCCTGGGGCGGCCACCACCTCCCGGTGCGGCGCCGCGTACCGCCAGCCCGCGAGCACCACGAACGCCGCCGCGATCACGCCGACCACGACCGCCAAACCGCGCCGCCGCCGGCATGCCCCCAGCACCAGCACGACCGGCGAGTACACGATCTCGAAGGCGTTGGCGAGGCTCTGGATCAGGTTCGCCTTGGCAGCGCCCTCGGCCTCGGCCGGCCGCTCCGGCTCGCGGAAGAGGAACAGGGTCGGCAGGATCATGATCCCTGTCCCGACCGCCGCGGCCACCAGCACCCAGCTCCAGCCGACCGAGTTCTTCAGCAGCGGGACCAGGATCAGCGGGAACAGAAACGCTCCGAGGTTGATCGACCAGTAGTAGACGCCGAAGCCGAGGGTCGAGTTCGACTCGTCGGTGACCCGGGCGATGGTGCCGGAGACGATCGGCTTGAATGCTCCCGCGCCGAGCCCCATCACACACAGGGCGAGGAACACCGCGGTGTAGCTCGTGACCTGGGAGGTCAGGAGGTAACCGCCGCCGAGCAGCGTGAACGCGACCAGCAGAGTCCTGCGGTAGCCGAAGCGATCCGCGAGCGCACCCGAAATGATGGGGAGGAAGTAGAGCAGCGGCTGGATCGTGCCCTTGATCAGTCCGACGCTCTCCTTCGGGAAGTGAAGAATGTCGGTGAGGTACACCGACAGGATGCTCATGACGCCGTAGTACGACCCACGCTCGAAGAACTCGAACATGATCACAAGCCAGAACTGCGGGGGGAACGACCTCAGGACGCCGGATTTCTTTCCCATCCTCACCTCGGCGGAGCGAGCGGTCGCCAGGAGGATAGCAGGTCTCCTCGCAGCCGATCGCGCGGCAGGCGCACGGAATCCCGCAGGCTCAGGAATCTACGGCGGAACGTGCGGGCAGCTTCCACCACGCAGGTCTCAACCTCGAGGTTCGCCCGTCCGCGATTGAAGTCCGACCACGCGGATTCGCACAGCGAATCCACAGCAGCGCGCGTCGCGGAGCCCCTGCGACTCCGTTGCCCTTGGCTAGCCGTTGACGGGGCTTTGCGGCGCGTGGTGCTGCTGCTCGAGCCCGAGAATCGACATGCCCCGCTCCTCGAACCTCGCGACCAGCGCTGGGTTGACGGCGCGCACCTGGGCGAGCACGCGGTGGGCCTCGGCGTCATCGCCTCTGGCACGAAGGATCTCGACCAGGAGCAGACGGTTGACCAGCTTGAAGGTGCCGAGGGCGGCGTTGGAGTAGCTGAGCCCCTCGTCGGCCTCGCGGCAACGCGTCGCAGCCTCGTCGAGGCGACCCTCGGTCGCCGCGCGAACCGCCGCCATGTGCGCCACGGACGCGGTCATCACGTCCCGTTCGAGTCCCAAGCTCTTCTCGTTCCCGGTCTTCTTCTCCAGCGCCTCGCGGGCGCGGGCCTCAATCCGGTCCGCCAGCGGCCAGTCGTGGAGCACACAGGCTGCACGGTGGACGATCTGCGCCGGGCCGACGAACGGGTCACCCTCGGCGACGCAGTTCGTATCAGCCTCGGCGACCAGTCCCTGCCAGTCCCGAGCCTCGCCGAGCTCGACGAGGTGCGCGCTGCACCGGAACATGGCGAGGCGCTCAGGGGACCACACCTTGGCGTCCTCGGCGCGGCGGATGACCTCCGCCATGCCGGCCTTGTCGTCGCGCAGGTTGGCGATCAGGAACAGGGTGTCGTAGGAGTTGAAGAAGTCGGGCTTGATCTCGAGCGCGCGGTTGATCGAGGCCTCGGCCTCATCGTAGCGCCCGAGCAGGGTGAAGAGCTCCCCAAGCGAGTCGTGAGGATTGGCCTGGTCCGGAGCGATGAAGCGGTAGCTGGTCAGGTACTCCTCGGCCTCGACGAAGCGCCCCTGGCGCATCGTCACATAGCCGAGCATGTTGTAGGCCCCGACCCAGTTCGGGCGGATGTCGATGATGTGGCGGAAGATCCGCTCGGCGGTGGCAAGGTCACCCCGACTCCACGCCACCGTAGCCTTGGTGTTGAGGGCGTAGGGGTCGTCCGGGTGGTCGTCGAGGTAGCGCGCGAGAATCTCGTCGGCCTTGGCGGGATCGCCGTCATGCAGCGCCCGGGCGCGTTCGACGAACATCCGCTCCCGCGCCGTGAGGCCGCTCGTGTCCGCGGCGAAGACCTGGGCGAAGAGCTCGTCGGCGGCCTTCCCATTTTCCATCCGCAGTGTGTCCGCGAGGATCAGCTTGGCGTACACGAAGTCGGGGTCGAGCGCGACCGCCTTCTTGAGGTGGACGATGGCGTCGCCCCAGTAGTACTTCATGCGTGCGTCGTTGCCCGCCTGGAACTCGGCCAGGGCCTCTGGCGAAGACGTGGTCCACTCCGGCGAGCGCGCGAGCACCGTGTAGCCGACACCGGCCGCGGCAAGCCCGGCGAGCGCGAGCGGGATCCAGAAGCGTGCTTTCATCGTTTCACCCTTTCACACCGAGCGCCGACGGCGGTCGGCGTGGGGAGCGAGCGACACGCAATGAGCGGACGGACCGCCCCTCGCAGTTGAGGTACGCGCCGCACCCCGCAAAAGTTGCAAGCGCTCATGATCCGTTCCCCGACCAGCGCAGGGCGAGCACGGTGAGGTCGTCGTACGCCGAGCGACCACTACAGAAACGTCCGAGCGCCGCGAGCACCTCCTCGACCGCCGTCTCCGGATCAGGCCCGGCCTGGGCCAGCACCACACGCAGACGGTCCTCGCCGAAGAACTCGCCATCGGGCGACATCGCCTCGACGACGCCGTCCGAGTACGCGAAGAGCAGCTCCGAGGGGCGCAGCACCGTCTCCAGCAGCTCGTAGCCGCCTCGCCGGAGCGCGCCGAGGGGAACGCGATGGGGCGGCATTGCAAGCGCTTCGACCTCGCCGTCGGCACGCCGCACGAGGGGCGGCGGCTGCCCCGCGAGGGAGTACATGAGGCGACCGGACCCGGGCACCATCGCCAGGTAACCCAGGGCGACAAAGCTCGCGCCGCGTAACGAGGACGCCGAGCCGCGCAGGGCGTAGAGCCGCTCGTTGGCGAGCTCGAACAGCTCCTCCGGCCGTCGGCTCGCGAGCGAAATCGAGTGCAGCACCTCATGAGCCGCCATCATCATCAGGGCACCTGGAATCGACTTGCCGGAGACGTCGCCGTAGACGATCGCCCGCGCCCCGGGTTCCGGCCCGGCGAGCTCGGTGTAGAAGTCGCCCCCGACCTCGCGCGCCGGCCGGCAGGTCGCCGCCACCTGCCACCCGTCGGCGAGCTCGAGCTGCTGCGGCAGCAACGAAGCCTGGATCGCGGAGGCGATCTCGAGCTCGCGTTCGAGCTCGGCGCGCCGCGCCCGCTCGTCGAGCAGGAGGGAGGTTTCGAGTGCGATCGCGGCCTGGTGCAGCAGACCGCGCAGGAGGTCGAGTTCCTCCTGCTCCCACGTCATCTGGCCTCTCTTTCCCGACAGCATGACAAGCCCGACAAAGCGTCGCGGCGAGGCGAGCTGGCCGACCACTTCGACGCCACGCTCGCCGAGCTCCGAAGCGAGCCGGTGCACGGCCGGCGAGATCAGACGCAACGGCGCGAGCTGGTCCAGGCGCACCAGCGAACCCTGGCGGTGAAGCTGGTCGGTCAACAGGGAGATATCGGTGAGCTCCGCAGGCAGCTCGCTCGGGCCGGCGACGCGGCGGGCCACGCCTCCCTCGGACAGATACAGCGCGGCGAAGTGGACGTCGAGCAGGCCGGGCAGGCGCTCGACCAGCTCGCGGACCACGGGGCCGAGGTCCATGTGCTCGCCGAACGCCTCCCCCATCTCGACCATGGCCCGTTGGAGACGTACCCGCTCAGCGAAGAAGAAGCGGTCCACCGGCCCCTGGAGCCGCTGCCGCAGGGGCTCGAAGAGGAGCACGATGGCGAGCGCGAACACGACCGGGAAGTAGGGCGAGTCAGCCAGCTTCGTGCCTCGGAAGAGCCACGTGAACGTGGCGATCCCGAGCGCGTAGAGGGCCGTCACCAGGGCCGTCGTCACGGTGTAGAGCAGGCTCTTGCGCAGGATCACCCGGATATCGAGGAGCCCGAATCGCACGATGGCGTAGGCGAAGGTGACCGGGACCAGGACCAGCGGCGCGACGCCGGTGAACAGGAAGCGCTCGGTGTGCAGGAACGAGGGGAAGGCGACCGCGAGCACAATGAATGGCACGACTCCGAAGACCGAGCCGACGAAGACCAACCCTGCGCCGCGACGCAGCCGGGTCTCGGGCAGGAAGGCCGCACTGAGGCCGAGCGCCCCGAGCCCGAGCACCATGTAGGCGACCATGACCCACCAGTTGGCGGCGGGTGCGCCGCTGATCAGGGCGACCGGGCTTTGGCGGTGGCGCGCCCAGGCGACCACCGCGACGTAGACCGCGGGCGGCAGCAGGTAGATCGGCACCATGTCGCGGCTGAGGCGCGAGACGGCACCGAGAACATTGGCGATCGGGTCGCGCCGCCAGGTCCAGATCGGACGCGGGAAGATCAGGAAGAAGTGGAGGAAGGTCGCAGGCAGGAAGAGCAGCGCCACCGTCCCGGTGGTGAGCACGAACGAGTCCACCCACGAGTACGAGGCCGGGCGCAGCCGGCACACCAGGAAGAGCATGAACAGGCAACACATGGTGTAGAACACCCGTGCCGCCGGCAGACGTGGCTGGCGGATGACGACGAAGCTGCCGACGAAGAAGAACACGAATCCCAGTACACAGGCCGAGAGATAGGCGACGTCGCCGAACCGCCGCCGCCCGAGCTGGACCTGGACCTCGACCACGTGTCCGGCGCTCCGGATCAGGTAGGGGACCCACTCGCCGATCCGGTGCCTGTTGAGCAGACCCTGCGCCCGGGTCGTGGAGTTGAGCACCGCACGGTCGATGCCGACGATCACATCCCCCGGGCGGATCCCGGCCCGGTCGGCGCCCGAGCCCGGGACGACCTGACGCACGATGCGCATTCCCGGCACGTCGGCCTCGAGCACGACGCCGTCGTAGGGACGCGGCACCACCATGTCGACCACCGAGAGGGCAGCGATCAGGAAAGCGACCGCTCCCGGGACCAGGAGGGTCGCCATGCGACGGCTCGCGAGTCGCATCACCCCTGATCATACGCGTGCCCTGCGAACGAAGTTGCGACTCCCTCGCACCGGCCGAGCGGGCGCGGGGCCTCTCGGCTCGAGCCTGCGCCATGCATCGGGGTCTGTCGCGAGGTCTGTGAGGTGGCATGCGCAGCGGGGATCCCGAGCCGAGGAGAGCGGAGGCGTGTCGGAAACACGTCGAGCGCCCGGAGCTGAGAAGGCATGGCTGCGTGCCGCGCATCGCCGGCCTCAGCAGAACTCTGGAAGATCGTGCGGGCGAGAGAAGTTGCCGCTGGGATTCGCGCAGCCAATCCGAAGCAGCACGCGCCGCAGAGCCCCGGGCGCTCACCCGATCGGCACATCCGACGCCGGCTCTGCGGCGCGTGGTGCTAGCGCATCCAGCTCCGGTTGTAGTCGCGGTCCTCGACGGCGAGCGCATGACGGGTCGGGAGCAGCGGGGCGAAGGTGTCGACCATCACGGCGAGCTCGTCGGTCCGGTCGGTGCCGATGGACGCCTCGTAGGAGCCCGGATGCGGACCGTGCATCAGACCGCGTGGGTGCAGGGTCACCGACGCGGGTCCGACTCCCTTGCGGCTGGTGAAGTTGCCCTCGACGTAGAACAGGATCTCGTCGCAGTCGGGAGACGAGTGCGGGTACGGGCACGGAATGGCGCGCTCGTGGAAGTCGGTGATCCGCGGCACGAACGAACACACCACGTATCCGTTGCCGGCGAAGGTGGTGTGGATGGTAGGCGGCAGGTGGACGAGCCCCGTCTTGGGCTGGAAGGCGCGGATGGGGAACACGAAGGGCCACACCTGGCCGTCCCAGCCGATGACGTCGAAGGGGTCGTGGGCGAGCTCGAACGCGGTCAACCGTCCGCCCTTGACCACCACCAGCCGGCGCGGACCGCCCTCCGCGGAACCGCCCTCGGACCACTCCGGCTCCCGAAAATCGTGGTGGGTGTACGGCGCGTACATGCTGAGCTGGCCTTCAGCGCAGCGGTACTGCTTGGGCACCCGCAGCGAGCTCGCGCACTCCACCACGAGCAGGTGAGCCGGCTCGTCGAGCACCCAGCGGTGCGGCAAGCCCCGGGGCACGTAGACGTAGTCCTGGGCTGTAAAACGTAGGACACCGAGCGGGCACTCGACGCGTCCCGAACCCGCATGGACGAAGGTCAGCTCGTCGGCATCCGCGTTCGCGACCAGAGTCTCCTCGCTCTCCTTCGGCCGCGCTATCCACACCCGCAGATCGGCGTTGGCGAAGAAGAGCCGGCGCGCGTTCAACGGCGAGCCTCCCTCGGGAGTCCTCTGAGAGAGGTAGTGGCAACGGCGAAGGGGCCCCTCCCAAGCCGGCTCCGCCCAGCCCGGATGGGGGCCCAGGTCCTCTTCCCGAACCACCCAGTGCGGTTGGCGACGGTGCCACATGATGGTGTAGGGGCCCTCGAAGCCCTCGCGCGTGAAGCAGTGCTCCCAGGCGAGCGCTCCGTCGACCTCGAACACGGTGTGCGGCTTGTCCGGAATCCGTCCGCGCTGCGTGCGGTGGATCATCTCGTCCTCCCTGTACGGCCCACGGGCCGCGCTTGCTTCACCCCTGACGCACGCCGACCGGCCGCGATCGACTCCAGCGCCGTCTCATGACCTCATCGCGGCGCCAGGATGCGCACGATCATGGTATCAGGACGGACTGAGACGCCTTCGCGCTCGGCACGCACCTGGTGCAGCCTGTCACGAACGGGCGCCGAGCCGACGCAACCGCTCGCTCGCCGCCTGACCGGTCTCGCCCTCGGGGTCGAGACGACGGGCCTTCTCATAGGCCTGGACGGCATCGGCGCGCCGGCCGAGATTCTCGAGTGCGACCCCGAGCGCGAGCTGCGCAGGTGCCGACTCGGGCAGGATCCGCACCGCCGCCTCTGTGTGCGGCAGGGCATCGCTCCAGCGCTTGCCGGCGAGCAGGGCCTGGCCCGCGATCATGCGCGCGAGGTAGACCTCAGGAGCGTCGCGGCCAGCCCGATTGGCGTTCGTCATCGCCGCATCGAGTCGCTTCTGCTTGAGCTCGGAGATTGCCAGGAAGGCACGCAGCACACCGTCAGAGGGCCACTCGTCGGATGACTGCTGGAGCAATCTCTCAGCAGCGCGGAAGTCCTCCTTGACGAGCAGCCTCTGCGCCTCGCCGAGCCGGTCGTAGGCCTCTTGCTGGCGGATGACGATGGCCATGCGCTGCAGATACTCGCGCTGCCGCCTCGGCCGCGCGAGCACGTCGGCCGGCTGCCGCGCGAGTCGCGCCTTGGCGGCGTCGTAGCGCTCCGCGGACATCGGGTGGCTGGCGAACATGCGTTCGATGAAGTTGGGGTCGCGCTGCTGCTGCTCGACCAGCACGCCCAGCAGGTCCACCATCCCGCTCGGGTTGTAGCCGGCCGCGACCATGTAGTCCATCCCGAGCTGGTCCGACTGGCGCTCCTGGTCGCGAGAGTAGCGCGCGAGAAACAGCTGCGCACCGACCATCCCGCCCAGGGCGTAGAGCTCGGCGTGCTTGACGTCCGATGCCTCGAGCGCGACCGCACCGCCGACCACGAGCAGCTGGGCGAGCATCTGACGGCTGTACTGCGCGGCGGCGTGGCGCGCGGTGACGTGGCCGGTCTCGTGACCGAGCACCGCGGCGAGCTCGTCCTCGCTGTTGATCCGCGCGAGCAGCCCGCGCGCCACCGAGATCTTCCCTCCGGGCAGCGCGTAGGCGTTGACCACCGGGTCGTTGACCCCGTTGTAGCCGTAGTCGAGCTGGGGCCGGTGGCCGACCGCGGCGAGTGACTCCCCGACTCGCTGCACGTAGGCCTCGACCTTGGGGTCGGCGATCGCGCCAAGGGACTCCTGGGTGTAGTACGGGTACAGCTCGGCCCCGAGCTGCACCTCTTGGGTCTCTCCCATGAGGTCGAGCTGGTTCTTCCCGGTGACCGGGTTGACGGTACACCCGACGGGTACCAGCAGCAGCATGACAGCGAGCGTCCAGAAGATGCGTCGCATATATCCTCCCCATGGAATGCCAACCCTGTTAACACCGCGGATGCGCTCGGAAGTCCTCGCCTGCATTTCTCAGCACCTCCCTATTGCGGGCGCTGACCTGCCAGCCATCGCCGGCACTTTCGCAACTCGGCGCCTGCGACCCATCTCCGCATACGACACGGCGCCTTGCCGCTCAATGGCTCGGCGGTGACAGACACCTCGGCACCCTCGTGACGTGGTGAGAAGTGTGGGCTAGCGGTGTCGCCGCCAGTCCGTCGATTCGAGTGCGAGCTCCATCTCGCCCCACAGGTTGGCGAGCGGACAGCGCATGATGATCAGGTCCTGCCAGGTGCCGGCCTGGTCGCGGACCTGCTCGGGAATCAGGAACTCCTCCTTGAAGCCGAGTCGGTTGAGCATTCGCCGCACGCCCACCTGCGGCGCCATCATGCGGGCGACGATGCGGTCGACCTTGCGGTCGGCGGCGAGAAAGAACAGCTCCCGCGCCAGCAGCGTGCCCAGGCCGAGGCGCTGGAACGGCTCGGCGACCATGAGCCGGATCTCGGCGACGTTCTCGCCCCATCCGTGCCCCTCGAGCTCCAGCGCCCCGTCGGCGACGATCGCGTCCTCGAGCACCGCGACCAGCCGGATCACGCGTCGGGGGTCGATGTTGGCGGTGCGGCGCTCGACCAGGTCGCGCTGGGTGACGTCGACGCGCAGGTACTTGCGGTCGTCCGCCGGGAGGGAGCAGAAGAAGTCGAAGGAGCGCTCGAAGTCGTCCGGTCGCATCGGACGAATGACCACCGTCCTGCCGTCCTTGAGAGTCACCTTGGTGTCCACGAGTTCCTCCCGTCTGCCGCTGCCTGCGCTCGGTTTCCGACCGACGCCCCGGCCGCACCTGCAGCGCGCCGCGGACACTCGACCCTGCCCGTCGACGGGTCCCACACGAGCCGGTATGACGCGGCCGAAGTCCAGACTCGAGAGCAGCTTGTAACCCCAAGATGGCGCTCGAACCGGAATTCGGCAAGCGCCGGTTGGCGGGTCACGCCTCCTGATACGCGCGGAGGCACTCCGGCTTGAAGCGCTGGCGCTCGAAGCCGAGCTCGTCGTAGGCGGCCCCCTGGGCGAAGGCGAGGAGCTGGAAGTAGTACACGGGCGGGGTGTGGAAGTCCTCGCCGAACATCTCCCCGACCCGCTTCTGGCCGTGGTCGAACTGCCCAAAGCAAGTTGGACAGATCATGCCCAGGATGTCGGCGTGCTCGTCGTGCACGGTGGACAGGAGGTCGCGCATCATCGCCGCCGGGATGTCCTCCCCTTGGCACGCCTTGCCACAGCACAGGAACCAGTTGCGATGACGCACCGGTTCGGCGCCGAGCGCCGCCACCAGGCTCTCCATGAGGTGGGGATCGTCGGGATCGTCGACCTGCATGACCCGGCTCGGCTTGAGGAGGTGGCAGCCGTAGTGGACCGCGATCTTGAGCCCTTGGAGGGGTCGGACCACCGACTCGCGCACCGCGTCGGCGCCGACGTCGTCGCGCACCACCGTCGCGATGTGGCGCACGCGGCTGGTGCCGCGGTACTCACGCCCGATTCTGGCCAGTCTCGAGTTGACCCGCTCGCGCAGTTCGCCGTCGCCGAGCAGGTGGACCGCCTCCGACAGGGTCGCCGTGCACCCGGAGCAGTTGGTCACGACGTCGAGCCCGAGGTCCTCCGCCAAGGTGAGGTTCCGCGCCGCGACCGTGAGCCAGTCGAGCTTGTCCCTCGACTTGAAGTAGATCGGGTCGGGGCAGCAGGACGCGCCATCGAGGTCGACGAGCTCGACGCCCAGCCGCGGCAGGGTGGCGCGGATCGCGAACTCCATCGCGGGGTGGCGCGCCGGGATCAGACAACCGGGGAAGAAGGCGACACGCTTCACGGCTGCCTCTCCTCTCTCGCGTCCGCCTCGGCCTCGAGCCCGAGAATCGCCCGAATCTCGTCCATCGGGACCGGCTTGAGCGGCGCGAGGCCGAAGCGCTCGCGCTGGCGGTCGATCGCGGGGCTCGGCGGGACCGTTCTCCCGGTGGTCTGGAAGGTGCGGATGATCTTCGACGCGACCCCGGGCTCGCCGCCGCGGTCGGCGAGCATGTTCTTGAGCGAGATGATCACCTCGACCGGCTTGACCTGCTGGGGGCAGCGCTCGTGGCAGCTGTAGCAGTTGGTGCACTCCCACAGCACAGAGTCCTCGCCGAGCAGCTCCTCCTCGAGCCCGTACAGCACCTTGAGCATGATCTCGCGCGGGTTGAAGACGTCGCTGTAGCGCGCCGCCGGGCAGTCGCCGACGCAGGCGCCGCACTGGTAGCAGTAGTTCGCGAGGTTGCCCTCGATCTTCCGCGCCAGCTCGCGCTTGAACGCGAAGTCGATGCGGACGACGTCATCCTGGGCGGACACGGTCGCCTCCTCTCACCACTGAGACACCGAGGCACAGAACGCCACAGAGAGCATTCCCAAGCTCCGACTCCTCGTGGCATCCGTAACCCCGGACCCGCCTCGGTCTCGTGTCGGGCATGTCTCAACTCGCCTTCGCCGCCGGCTTCTTCTTGAGGCGGCGGATCGAGTTGGAGCGGCATTTGGGGCACGAGCGCTCGATGTCCTCGCCTTTGACCACCTTCTCCTGGTACTCGTGGCCGCACATCATGCAGCGAAACGACGCGATCTCCGTGGTCGCCATAGCCACCATCCGTCTTTCACCACAGAGACACAGAGACACAGGGGTTCGTCACGGCTTCGCTCCTCGAGCAGCCCACGGATCTTGCATTCCCCTCATCTCCTCCGTGCTCCTGTCTGTGTCTCTGTGCCTCTGTGGTTTGTCCTCTCTTCACGCCGGGGCTGCGGCTTCGGCTGCGCCGGCCTTCTTCGCCGCGCGGACCTTCTTGGGCTTCGGCTTGAGCGCCTCGCGGGCGTGGGCGATCTCCTCCGCGGTGACGACCTGCCGCAGCTCCTCCATCTGGCGCATGACCTTGGCGAACTTCTGGCCTTCCGCCGCCGAGATCCACTCGAGCTGCAGCCGCTCCGGCCTGACTCCAGCCTTCTCGAGCTTGTCCCACAGCCTATTGAGCCGCTTGACGGTCTGTCGGTTGGCGTTGATGTAGTGGCAGTCCGCGTAGTGGCAGCCGGAGACCAGGACCACCGGGGCGCCACACCGGAATGCCTCGAGCACCATCTCCTCCGACACCCGGGCCGAGCACATGGTTCGAACCACCCGGTTGGTCGACGGGTACTTGATGCGGGAGATACCCGCCATGTCCCCGCCTGCGTACGAGCACCAGTTGCAGGCGAACGCGAAGACCTTGTCCTCGGGCCGCTCGGCGAGAGTCGCCCGGACCTGGGCGAGGAGCTGGTCGTCGGTGAAGTGGCGCATCGTGATCGCGCCGAAGGTGCAGGTCGCGCCGCACGAGCCGCACCCGGCGCATGCCGCCTCGACCACGGACGCGACCTCGCCCTTCTTCCAGGTGATCGCGCCGTACGGGCAGACCGCGGCACACAGCCCGCACTTCTGACAGGCCTCGGCGTCGATCACGCTGGTGATCGCCTCGATCGCGATCTGCCCCGCGTTGAGCAGGGCGCCGGCGCGGGAGGCCGCGGCGCCCGCCTGGCAGACCGAGTCCTTGATGTCCTTCGGCGACTCGCAGAAGCCGGCGAAGTAGACACCCCTCGTCGGCGCGTCGACCGGCTTCAGCTTGGGGTGGGACTCCATGAAGAAGCCATCAGAGGTCTTGGACAAGGTGAGCAGTCCAGCGAGCTTGTCGCGGTCCCGGGCCGGCTCGACCCCGACCGAGAGCACCACCATGT
>CAZQYU010000012.1:0-31903 GCA_964597585.1 uncultured Thermoanaerobaculia bacterium | reverse complement strand
CGTCGGACAGGGTGACCGTCGGCCACGGCATGTCGGCGTTGGCCAGGATCGAGTACACCGAGTACGGCGTGTCGGACATCAGCGATGCGTCGGCGATCACTCCCTCGGCCTCCTCGCCAAGCGTGTGGGGCTTGCGCCGCAGGGTGTCCTCGAGGGCGTGCCGGTAGAGCTCGAGGCCCCGGTCGGCGGCGAGCAGCTCGTGGATCCGGGCGTCGCCGGCGGCGAGCAGCTCGGGCTCGATGAAGCTGGTCGCGGACGCGAAGTGTGAGCCGAGCAGGGAGGCCTCCTGGCGCAGCTCCAGGGGTCGCGCCGCACGGGTGTCCTCGTCTGACAGCATCGAGGCGTAGGACTCGACGCGCTGCATCTCCTTGAGCGCGCCGTAGAGGCTGTCGAGGCAGCCCTTGAGACGCGTCGCGCTCTCGGTCAAGTGGCCCTGGCACTCGCCGAGGGCATGGAGCCGGCTCTCGACATCCTCGCGGGCCTGCTGCCAGGCGGCTTCGTCGGGGTAGATGTCGGCCAGATTCCAACGATAGGCCTGAGCGTCATTCATGCTGGGGACCTCCTGCGCCGTCACGGCCGGCGCCACGAGCGCGAGCGCCAGCGCGGCGGGGATGATCGGCCGTCCGAAGAACGTCATCGCGAACCTCCCGGGTGCAGCGGTCGAATCCGCCGCGGACCGCCCATCTTACGGATCGTCATGCTCGCCGGCAAGGCGGATTCTGTTGCGACTGCGTCCGCCCGGGTAGAATGGCGCTCCCGGGGGGAGCATGGCCCACGACTTTGAGCTCACCGACAGTGTCGACTCCGTGCGCGAGTGGCGTCATCGCGCCAATCGGTTGCGGGTGCTGGTGTCCCCGACGCCGGTGGCGCCCGTGGTCAGCTTCGGCGTTGTCTACAACGTCGGCTCGCGCCACGAAGGTGCCGGCCACACCGGCGCCACGCACCTGCTCGAGCACCTCATGTTCAAGGGGACCGAGCGTTTCAACCGCGACCGCGGAACCGAGATCGCGCGCGTCCTGCAGCGGGTCGGTGCGGCGTTCAATGCCACCACGTGGCTCGACCGGACCAACTACTACGAGACGGTGCCGATCGAGCACCTCGAGCTCGCGGTCGACATCGAGGCCGACCGGATGCGCGGCGCCCGGGTCCGGCCGGTGGACCTTGACAGCGAGCGCACCGTGGTCCTCAACGAGCTCGAGCGCGGCGAGAACGAGCCCTTCGAGGTGCTCATGAAGGCCTCGTTCGCGCAGGCCTTCCTCGAGCATCCCTACCATCACCCGACCATCGGATGGCGTTCGGACGTGGAGAGCGTCAGTGCCGAGGTCTTGCGCCGCTTCTACGACACCTACTACCACCCCGACAACGCCACGGTGATTGTCACCGGTGAGATCGACGAGGCGAACGTGCTGGAGCTGCTCGAGCAGCGCTTCGGCGCGGTCCCTCAGGCTCCGATGCCGGTGCCCGAGGTGCACGCCCGCGAGGGCGTCCAGCGCGGCGAGCGCCGCTTCGTGCTCCATCGGGCGGCGGAGGTCGGCGCACTGGCCATGACGTGGCACATTCCGGCCGGTCTCCACCCCGACCTTCCCGCGCTGTCGGTACTCAGCCAGGTCCTTTCCGAGGGGGTCACCTCGCGCCTCTACCAGCGGCTCGTCGAGACCAACCGCTGCCTCGGTGTCCACGCCTTTCCCATGGAGCTCCACGACCCGGGCGCACTGCTCGTCTTCGCGACCCTGGCGCCGGGTGTGCCGCACGCCGAGGTCGAGGCGGTCCTGCGGGAGGAGATCGCGGCGCTGGTCCGCGCCCGTCCGGGAGATGACGAGATGTCGCGGGCCAAGGTCCAGGTCCGCACCGACCTCGCGTTCCACCGCGAGTCGCCGGCGCAGATCCTCGCCGGCCTCACCGAGGCCGTGGCGATGGGCGACTGGCGGCGGTTCCTGGGCGAGCTGGAGGCAGTCTCCGCGGTCTCCGGCGACGACGTCTCCCGGGTTGCCGCCGAGCACCTGCACGACCGCAACCTGACCGTGGGATGGCTGGTGCCCGAGGACGGTGACGGCGCGATGGCGACTGATCCCGACCCGGGGCCACAGCCGTGCTTCCTGAGCCGTCCTGTGGCCGAGCGGGTCGCCCTGCGGGACCTGCCTGGCGGTGGGCGGCTCGCGGTGCTGCCGAACCCGTACGCGCCGACGGTGACCATCGCGGGCAGCCTGCGCGCTGGCCGGGCAATGGTGGCGGAGGGACGTTTCGGGGTCGCCGGGCTGGCAGCGGCCATGCTCGACCGGGGCACGGCAGGCCACGACCGGCTCTCCCTCGCACGCGAGATCGAGGATCACGGTCTGCAGCTCGGGATCGACACCTCCGGCAGCCTGCCGACCGTGATCACGATGTCCGTGCAGGGGCTCGCCGAGCAGCTGCCGCGCATGGCAGGCCTGCTGGCGGAGGTGCTGCGCGAGCCGTCCTTTGCCACCGACCAGCTCGAGATCCTGCGCGAGCAGATCCTCGGTGGGCTCGCCCGCGAGCGCGAGGAGACGTTCTCCCAGGGCTTCGCCGCGCTGACCCGCCTGCTCTACCCAGCCGGTCACCCGCACCATCGGAGGACCGTGGCTGCACGCCGCGAGGAGCTGCTCGGGATCACACGCGAGGATCTGGTCGCGTTCCACGCCCGGACCTACTCACCGGAGTCGCTGATGTTGGCGGTGGTGGGCGCGGTCGAAACCCGCGAGGTGCAGGATGCCCTGGCGGCGGCATTCGACGGCTGGCAGGCCTCTGGTCCGCCAACCCCGACCTGGCCGACGGTTGGGGTTCCGAAGGGAACGGAAGAGAGGGTGCGCATCGCCGACCGACCCAACCTCGACGCATTCCTCGGCCGCGCCGGCAGGCTCAGGCGCGGCGATCCGGACTATCCCGCAGCGATCGTCGCCAACTCGTGCCTCGGCCAGTCCACGCTGACCTCGCGGCTGGGGGCGGAGGTTCGTGACCGGGCGGGGCTGACCTACGGGATCTACAGCCGCTTCTTCGGCACCCTGGAGCTGGCCGGGCCGTGGTCGGTCTTCCTCAGCGTATCGCCGGACGGCCTCGACCGTGCGATCGAGCTGTGCCGGAACGTGATCGCACGCTACTGGACCGACGGCCCAGAAGCCGACGAGCTCGAGGACGAGCGCCAGGCGCTGGCGGGGAGCTACCGTGTGTCGCTCGCGACCAACGCCGGGGTCGCCCGAGAGCTGGTGACGACGCTGAGCGCAGGTGAGCCGGTTGAGAGCCTCGACCGCTACCCGGACGAGCTGCTCGCGGTCAGCCGCGAGCAGGTCATGGAGGCGATCCGCCGTCACCTCCATCCGGACGGCCTGGTCGTGACCGCCGCGGGGAGCCTCTGACGGCAGGGGGGATGAACCACAGAGGCACTGAGACGCAGAGAATCACAGAACCCACCCACGCCCCGGGAAAGCCCGGTATCGGGCACGAGACGCTCGAGTCCGATACCCGGCGTCGGGCGGGAGGCGGCTCTGTGCTCTGTGGTATTGCTACTCCCAGTCCACCCACAGAGGATGAACCTGGCAGGCGAACGCCGGCCGGATGCGTCGCTGAAGCTCCTGATCCACCTCGCGCAGACGATGACGCCGCGAGGGGTGGAGCAGCACCAGGTGACGGCAGGTGAACCGGGGTGCCGCGGCGAGGAGATCATCGACGTGGAGGTGGCCGAAGGCCGCAGCGCGGTCGCGGTCGCCCGTCCGGTAGAAGGTGCACTCGAGCAGGAGCACCTCGGCGTCGAGTACCTCCGGATGGCGGGCGAAAAGGCCCGGTCCGGTGTCCGCGCAGTAGGTCAGCAGGCGAACCTCGTCCTCGGTGGTGACGGTCTCGCCGGCAGCCGAGCGCGCCGCGATCTCCCGCTCGGAGAGGCCGGCGAGGTCGGGCCGCAGGTGGCGCCGATACCAGATCAGGCTGGAGCCGAGGGTCGGCACCCAATGATCGGTGGCGAAGAGCTCGAGCTCGAGGTCGCGGCGAAGGCGGTGGCGCGTGCCGTCGTCGGCCTCGACGACGGTGACGTCGTAGGGGCGCCCGCCTTCCAGGTGTGCCGTGATCTCGAGCAGGGCGCGGACGTCCGCCGCGATCGCTGCCGGGACCACCGCCGTGCCACCCGGCATGGAGTTCAGGAAGCGCTGGCTCGCCCAGTAGGTCAGCCCGCCGATGTGGTCCAGGTGACCGTGGCTGACCATGACCGTCGGCAGCGGCGGTACGGCACGATGGGGGCGGCCGGCGTCCAGGGCGAGGCCGAGCTGGGGCAGCACCAGGATGGTCCCGTCGCCGGCGCGCGAGCCGCCGGCCAGCCGCAGAGGACCCCAGGATGTGGAGAGCCCGAGGTGACGCAGGCTCACCGGCCGCTCGCCTTGACGAGGTAGAAGGTGGCGGTGTCGGCGCCCTCCGGAAGATCGGCGCGCAATGTCCAGTCGCTGCCCGCCTTGAGGTCGGCACGAAAGCTCTGCTCGCCGATCGGTCCGCGATCCGCGTCGGTGAGCTCGACTCCGACGTCGTGGTTTCCGGACGGTGCGAGCAGCACCCGCCGAACCTGGCCCGAGCCGCGCCGCTTGAGGCCGAGGAACCCGCTGTGCGTGAAGTCGAACGGGATCTGGGCCAGAGTCTCGCCGTCGAGGGTGACCAGGAGGCTGCCGGCGTTGATGGGTGAGCTGAAGTACACGGTGATTCGGGCCACCCCGGGCGTCGAACGCGGTGTGGGCGCGACGGACGGGACGATCACGAGCCGGGTGCGCTCGGGCGCGGCCGCGGCCGGGGCACTTCTCGCCCGCCCGCGCTCGGTCGCGAGCTCGAGGTAGCTGGTCGCGATTTCGTTGTCCGGTTCGAGGTCGAGCACCGTCCGGAAGCGTTCGCCGGCGGCACCGTAGCGACCCTGGCGGTAAAGCTGGCGGCCTTCGGAGATGAGGCTTGCGATCCGTTCGCGAACCTGGGTGCTCGACCGCTCGGCGGCCACGGCCGCTCGGACCGCAGACGCGAGGCGGCGCACCGCCGGCGAGGCGGGGGCCTGATCGAGAGCGGCGGTGGCCGACGCCTGCGCGTCCTGGACGTCCCCCGCAGCGAGCTGATCCTCGCCTCGGATCAGGGCTTCGAAGGTGAGATGGAGGTTGCGAACCGCGCCGGGTGAGGGCGCAGGAAACGGACCGTCGTCCCGCCTCGTCACCAGCACTGCGGCCGCCGCGAGCCACAGGGCCGCCCACACCGCGAGGATCCGGACCACCCACCGTGGCTCGACCTCACGGCCGAGCGGGTCGGGAAGACGTTCGATGAGGCGCTGCCGCAGCGATGCCCGAACGGCCGCGGCGGGTGGCGGGGCAGCGGTGGGCTCGACATCGGCGTCGCCGGGCCGGGTGCCGAGATCCGTCTGATGAACCTCGGTGTGACCGACGTCCGCCGGATCGCGCCCGACCAGGGCGCGCGCCAGGGCGCCGAGGACACGGGCCAGCTCGGCGCCTCGCTGGAATCGCTTTTCGGGCTCCTTCTCGAGACACTTGAGGACGATCGGGTTGAACCCGGCGGGAACGGCAGGGGCGACTGCGGACGGGATCGGCGTCGCCGCCTGGACGACCTTGAGAGTGACCTCGTGGATCGACTCGCCGGCAAAGGGCCGCGCGCCGACGAGGAGCTCGAACAGCACCACGCCGAGCGAGAACAGGTCGGAGCGACCGTCGACCGGCCGCCCGGTCACCTGTTCCGGCGACATGTAGTTCGGGGTGCCGATGAACTGGCCCTCGGTGGTGAGATTCGACGACTCCAGGCGGGCGACACCGAAGTCCATGATGCGGATTCGCCCGCCGTCGGTGAGGATGATGTTCGCCGGCTTGACATCGCGATGGACGACACCCATCGAGTGGGCGTAGTCGAGCGCCATCGCGACCTCGGCAACGATCCGGGCCGCCTCGGCCGGGCGGAAGCGGTGACCAGACTGGAGGACCTCCTTGAGGTCCCGACCGCGGGCGAACTCCATCGCGATGAACACCAGCCCGGAGCTCGGGTCCTCGCCAACGTCATGAATGGTGACGATGCCGGGGTGGCTCAACCTGCCGGCGGCGCGCGCTTCGCGCATGAAGCGTTCGCGGAACTCCTCGGCGAGGTCCGAGTCGAGGTCGACGCGCAGGGTCTTGAGCGCGACCTCGCGGTCGATGATCGGGTCGCGGGCGAGGTAGACCACCCCCATCGCACCCCGGCCCAGGGTGCGGACGATCTCATACCTCCCGATGCGCTCGACGGGCACGGGTCCATTCTACCGGGAGCCCGCTCTTCAGGCCCACGGATGCCGTTCTGGCGGCACGGGGTCGAATCGGCGCGTCGGGCCCGCGGCGGGGCAGGCCGCGAGGTGGGCGCGATCCTTGCTAACTTACGCTCTGGCCTACTGGCCGTTGGGGGAGGTATGGAGAACTCTCAGGTCGAGATGCAGGTGGATCGGGCCGCGGCGCGGCTCGGCGAGATCCAGCGGGCGGTCAGTGACGTCGTGGTCGGACAGGAGCGTCTGGTGGAGTCGGTGCTGGTCGCACTGATGTGTCGCGGCCACGTGCTCCTCGAGGGCGTCCCAGGGCTCGCCAAGACGCTCACAGTGCGCACTGTTTCGCGGGTCGTGGGCGGCCAGTTCCAGCGGCTCCAGTTCACTCCCGACCTGCTCCCGGCCGACGTGACCGGTACCCAGGTCTTCGATCCCGGCAGCGGGCACTTCGTACCCCACAAGGGCCCGGTCTTCTCAAACCTCGTCCTTGCGGACGAGGTCAACCGCGCCCCGGCGAAGGTCCAGTCGGCTCTGCTCGAGGCAATGGAGGAGCGGCAGGTCACGATCGGGGGCACGACCTTCGCGCTGCCGGACCCGTTCGTCGTGCTCGCCACACAGAACCCGATCGAGCAGGAGGGGACCTACCCTCTCCCCGAAGCACAGCTCGACCGCTTCCTGCTCAAGATCCTGGTCGGCTATCCGGAGTCCGAGGACGAGCGGCGGGTGCTCGACTTCCACCTCGCCCGGACCTTTCCGGAGCCGCGCGCGGCAGCGAGCCTCGAGGAGCTGCGTGAGCTCGAGGGCGTCACCGCCCAGGTCTACGTCGATGAGCGGATCAAGAGCTACATCCTCGGTCTCGTCGCTGCGACCCGCCGGCCGGCCGAGGTCGGTCTCGGCGACCTGGTGCCGCTGATCGCATTCGGCGCGTCGCCCCGCGCGTCCATCGCCCTTGCCGTGACCAGCCGCGCGCTCGCCCTGGTCCGAGGACGAGCTTTCGTCACCCCGGAGGACATCAAAGAGCTCGCGCCCGCGGTGCTGCGTCACCGCCTGGTGCTGACCTACGAGGCTGAGGCGGAGGGCACGACGGTCGAGGAGATCGTTGAACGGGTGCTGCTCGCGGTGGAGGTGCCGTGAGGCCTTGCCTGCACTTCTCACGACCTCCCTGCTGTGGGCGCCGATCTGCCAGCCATCGCCGGCCCTTGCGCGACTCGCCGCCTGCGACGTATGTCTGTATACGACTCGGCGCCTCGCCGCTCAACGACCCAGCGCTGACAGGCATCTCGGTGCCCTCGCGACGTGACGTGGTGAGGAATGATGGCTAGCCTGCGACGCTACCTGGGACGGCCGGAGCCGGCCGACCCGTCGGGGGGCGACGGGCCTGACCTGCGGGCGGATGTCCGCCGGCTGGAGATCCGGGCGCGTCAGGCGATGGAGTCTGGCCTTTCCGGCCAGTACCAGAGCGCCTTTCGCGGTCTCGGCCTCGAGTTCGAGGAGGTCCGGGACTACCGTCCCGGCGATGACGTCCGCACCATCGACTGGAACGTCACGGCGCGTAGCGGGTCCCTCCATGTCAAGCGCTACCGCGAGGAACGCGACCTCACCCTCCTGCTTCTGGTCGATCTGTCGGCCTCGACCCGGTTCGGCTCTGGTGTGATGACGGTCCACGACCTCATCGCGGAGGTCGCCGGTCTCTTCGCCTTGGCGGCGGCTCGACGCGACCGGGTGGGCGCGGTGCTGTTCGACGACGGGGTACGGTCGGTCATCCCCCCACGATCGGGCTGGCGGCACGGTCTCCGGGTGGTTCGCGAGGTCCTTGCCGCGCGGCCGGCGGGGCGGGGCACGGCGATGGCCCCCGCCCTGCGCTCGGCCGGAAGGATCCTGCACCGACGCGGCATCGTGGTGGCTCTCGTCGATCGCGCCTGCCCGTTGCCGCGGCGCGAACTCGCCGCCCTGGGCGGCCGTCACGAGCTGGTCGTACTGCGCGTCGGCGATCCGCTGCTCGAGCGCCATCCGCGCGGGCTCGCGCTCCCGGTCGTGGACGCCGAGGGCGACCGCCGCGGCGACGTGGTCGAGCGCCTCCGGGAAGCGCCAGCCGAGCTCCCTCCGACTGTGGATTGCGTCGATCTCGACACCGACCGCGATTACCTGCCCGTGGTGCGGGCCCTGCTCGAGCGGAGGGAGCGCCGTCGTGCTCGCTAGGGCGACTGCCGCGACGCTGGCGGCCTGCCTCGCCGCGGTCCTCGTCGGTGCCGCAGAGCCGCCACACCTCGAAGCGAAGGCGCCCAAGGCTGCGGTGTCGGTCGGCGACCGGGTGAACGTGCAGGTGACGGCGGTGGGAGACGTCGGTGCGATGTGGGGTGAGCTCAGTGTCGACCCCTCGCAGCAGTGGGCGGTGGTGGACGGGCCGCGCACGGTGGCCGCTGCCGACCCGCCCGCATGGACCGTGGACCTCGCTCCTCTCGCGACCGGCACGCTCGCGCTGCCGGAGATGAGCGTGAGCGTCCGCGGTGCCGACGGCGCGCCACGGCTCGCAGCTCTCGTCGAGCGGCCGGAGGTCACCGTCGCCTCGGTGCTGCCGCCGGGTCAGGACCCCAAGCCCGCCGGGTTGCGCGCGCCGATCGGCGTGCACGGTCTGCCCTGGGAGTGGATCCTGCCTGGCCTGCTCGCCGCGCTGCCGATCATCGGTGGTGCGGTGTGGGCGCTGCGCCGACGACGCCCTTCGAGCCACTCCGGAAGGACGCAGCTGGCGCCTCTGGCCGAGCTCGAGACGGAGGTCACTCGTCTCGTCAAGATGCTCGGTGACGTGCCGTCCACGGTCACCTGCGACCGGATGGCGACCGCGCTGCGCCGCTACCTGGAGCGGCGCTCGGGGGAACCGGCGCTCGAGATGACCTCGTTCGAGCTGCGGCTTGCGGCCCGCCGTCTGAGCTGGCCGGAGCCCGTACAAAGGACAATCCAGGGAGTCATGGCGGTCGCCGACGGGATCCGCTTCGGACGTCGGCAGTCCTCCGCGGAGGACCTGCGCCGCGCACTCAGGGAGACGCTCGAGCTCGGCCGCGCGCTCGAAGCCCACCTGGTCGTGCCCGAGGAGGCCGCCTCGTGATGCGCCTCGCCGAGCCTGCGTGGCTGACCGCCGGCGGCCTCGCAGTGGTCGCCGCAGCGGTGTGGTGGCTCCGTCGCCGTTGGCAGCGCTACCCGTTCCCAGTCGTCGGCCGACGTCGAATGGGGATGCCGATCGCGTCGATCACCACGCTCACGGCGGGCCTGCTCGCAGCGGCCGCCCTGGTGCCCCTCGCGGTCGCAGCCGCGCGCCCACAGGAGGTCCTGGCGCGGCAGCAGGAGCGTGCCGAGGGTGTCGACCTGGTGATCGTCCTCGACGTCTCCGGCTCGATGGCTGCGCTCGACTTCCGTCCCAGCAATCGTCTCGCGGTGGCCAAAGAGGTGATCTCCGACTTCATCGACGGCCGTCCCTACGACCGCATCGGTCTGGTCGCCTTCGCCGGCGCAGCCGTGACGCTGTGTCCGCTGACCCTCGACCACCACGTGGCGCTCGAGCTACTTGACAAGGCCGGGTTGCGGACGCTGCCGGACGGGACCGCGATTGGCCTCGGATTGGGGACGGCCGTGACCCGTCTCCGCCACTCGACGGCGCGTTCCAAGGTCATCGTGTTGGTCACCGACGGCGCCTCGAATGCGGGCCAGCTCGACCCGTTGTCGGCTGCGGACCTGGCGGCCTCGGAGGGCATCACGGTGCACACGGTGCTGGTCGGCTCGGGTGGGACGGTCCCGATCCCGATGACGCAGCGGGATCCCCGCACCGGCCAAGAGCGAGAGCGGATCGTGGAGATGGAGGTCGAGACCAACCCCGAGCTGCTCGCGCAGATCGCGCGGAACTGTGGTGGCCAGTCGTTCGTTGCACGCGATCCGAAGGCCCTGGCGGCGGTGTTCCGCGAAATCGACGGCATGGAGAAGACCGAGTTCACCTCGACCCGGCTGGTGCGCTACCGCGAACGCTTCGAGCCGTGGGCCCTGGCTGCGCTCGGGCTGCTGGCCGCCGCACTGCTGATTGAGGGTGCCGGCGGGAGGACCCCGTGGTGAGCTTCGCCGACCCCGCACGCCTGTGGCTGCTCGTGGTACCGGCGCTCGCCGCGGTGGCGGCGATGTGGCGGCACACCGTGCGCCGTCGCGACCAGCGCCGACTGGCGAGCCCGTCGGTGTGGCTACGGGTGATGGGCGGGGTGCCGGCAACCGGCCTGATCCGGCTGTCGGTCTGGGTCCTGGCGGCGACCTTTCTCGTCCTCGCCCTCGCGCGGCCCCAGTGGGGCGAGGTCGAGGGAGAGCGCTCGGTGCGCAGCCGCGATCTGGTCGTCGCGGTCGATGTCTCCGACTCCATGCGCTGTGCCGACATCCGCCCGTCCCGGCTCCAACACGCCCTCGAGGTGCTCAATCGGACGTTGCCCGAGCTCGAGGGCAACCGGGTCGGCGTGCTCGTGTTCGCCGGCGACGCCTACCCGCTCGTCCCGCTGACAACTGACCTCGAAGCGGTCGCGACCTTCCTCGACGGGGTCGAGCCTGGAATGGTCGGTCTGCCCGGCTCCAACCTCGAGCGGGCGGTCAGCGGCGCGGTGGACCTCTTGCCGGACGAGGGCGAGGGTCGGGTGCTGGTGCTGGTCACCGACGGCGAGAACCTCCAGGGCGACGTCGAGGCGGCCGAGCGGAAGCTCGACGACGCCGGGGTTGGCCTGATCGCGGTCGTCGCGGGCACCGAGACCGGAGGCCCGATCCCGATGACCGACGACGACGGACGAGTGCACTACAAGCGGGACGGCTCCGGCCAGACGGTGATCACGCGGGCTCGGCCCGAGGTGCTGGCGGGCCTCGTACACGACGCCGACGGCGAGGTGCTGGCGCTGCAGGATCGAGATGCGGCGAGGGAGCTCGCGAGCGCCGTCGAGCGCCTGCGCACCCGGGAGATTGCTTCCACCCACCGGGTTGAGCGGGTCGAGCGGTTCCCGATCTTCCTCGCGCTCGCGCTGCTCTGCCTGGTGGTGGGCTTTGCCGCCTCGCCGTGGCGGAGGCTGACGGCGGTCGCGGCGATGCTCGTGCTGGCGATCGCGGGTGCGGCGAATGCGCAGTCGGCGATCTCACCATCGCCGACCGCCGCAGGTGGTGCGCCGGTGGCAATCAACACGGGCGGGACGTCGGCGCAGCCGGCCTCCGACCCGACCGAAGCACCAGTTCCGTGGTGGCAGCGCCTGGTCCCAGGCGGCAGCCGACGCCTCGCCCGCCAGGGGGTCGCACGGTGGAACGCCGGCAAGCCGGCGGCGGCGGCCTCGGACTTCGCGGGCGCCGCCCGGCTCGCCCCCGGCAACCCGACCCGGCTCTATGACCTCGGGACGGCTCTGGCGGCCGGCGGGCAGGTGGATGCCGCGACCGGGCCGTTGAGCGAGGCACAGCGGTCCGGGGTGCCCGGCGCGGCCTACAACCTGGGTACGGCGGCGCTCTCCGAGGGCCAAGCGGAGCCTGCCGTCCGCTGGCTCCGCAGCGCATTGCTCGCCAACCCGAACGACCCCGACGTCAAGCGCAACTACGAGCTCGCGCTCAAGCTGATGGAGCAGCAGAAGCAGCAGCAGAAACAGAAGCAGGAGAACCAGCAGCCGACGCCAGCACCGACGCCGACCGCTGTCGGGCAGCCGACCCCAACCCCCGGTTTGGCGACTCCGACGCCATCCGCCGGCGGGGTTGCCCTGCCGACTCCGACGCCGACCCCCGACCCGCGCAGCGCGCTCTACTCGGCGCTCGAGCGGGCCGAGGCCGAGGCCAGGCGGAAGATGCAGCGACCGACGCCACAGCCGGTGAAGGTGGAGAAGGACTGGTGAGAGCTGCTGCACCTGCCAGGCCGGGCGTGGCCATGATGGCGGTCGCGGCGTTGGCCGTCTTCGGGGGTATGGCGACCGTGTCTGCGGCCGACCCCGCGGTCGAGGTGCAGGTCGAACCGCGGCGGGTGGGAGTCGAGGACTACGCCCGGCTGATCGTCAGCGTGCGGGATGCCCAAGGCGAGGTCTCCGAGCCGCGTCTGGGCGAGCTCGACAACCTCCAGCTGGTTTCGGGTCCCTCGCGCGAGCAGCAGTTCAACTGGATCAACGGCGTCAGCTCGTCGATGGTGCGTTTTGTCTACGTCGTGCAGCCGCTCGGCGTCGGGCGCGCCACGGTCGCGCCGATCGCCGTCACGCTCGGCGGGAAGACGCTGAGCTCAAAGGCGGTCGAGGTCGAGGTCGTGCCGGGCAGCCTGAAACCACTCCCGCAGCAGCGTCGTCAGCCGGCAAACCCCTTCGACCCCTTTGCGGACATCCTGGGACGTCGGGACCTTCCAGAGCCTCAGGTCGTGCTGCGCCAGCTCGTCGGCCACCGCTCCCTGGTGCTGGGCGAGCCGGTGGTGGTCGTAGTGGCGCTCGACACGACCGTGGCCGGGATCGAGCGCTTCGAGTGGCGGACCACGCCCGCCTACCCTGGATGGTGGGCGCAGCGGATCGACCTGCCCGATCCGGTGACGCCCGAAGCGGTCGAGGTCGACGGCGTGTCATTCCAACGCTACCTGGTCTCACGCTCGGTGCTGATTCCTCTCAAGCCCGGAACGCTCACCATCCCCTCAGTCGCGGTCCGCATCGGTGTCCGCGGCCGAAGTGTCTTCGCACCCCTGCAGGCAGTGGACCGATCGACCCAGCCGGTCGAGGTCGAGGTCCGTGATCGTCCGCCTGCCCCGGCGGGGTTCTCCGGTGCCGTCGGGCGGCTTCGCTACAGCGCCGCACTGTCACCGGATCGCATCGACCTCGGAGGGTCCTCAACGCTGACGATCTCCCTCGAGGGCTCGGGCAACCTGCCCCTGGTGGAGGCGCCCGCGGCATGGCCGAGCTCGCCGGACGTGGAGACCTACCCGCCCGAGGAGGACCAGAAGCTCAAGGTGGACGAGGGCGGGATCCAGGGCAGCAGGACCTGGCGGACGACCGTCGTGCCCCGACGCTCCGGGAAGATCGAGCTCGCACCGGTGACGCTCGCCGTGTTCGACCCGGCGGCGGGGAAATATGCGAGCCAGACTCTGGGCCCGATCGCGCTCGAGGTCGTCCCTCCGCCGGCGACCCCGACGCCGGTGCCTCCTCCGGTCGAGGAGGGCGCGGCACCCGCCACAGCTCCACCGACCACGAACCCGGAGGGCTCCAGACGGCCGGCGTGGGTGCCGATCGCGGCAGCGCTCGCCGCGGGGCTGCTCGTCGGCGGCCTCCTGACCGCACTGGTCGTGCGCCGACGCGCGGGCGGCATTCCGCCCCGCCGGCCCGGCCAGAGCCCCGCGGACCGTGCGCGGGAGCTCCAGATCGTGCTCGAGAAGTGGTGGCACGCTGCTGGCGAGAATCCCTCCCTGGGCGACGAGATGGACGAGCTCCGCCGTGCCCTCGAAGCGGTTCGGTTTGCGCCGGGCCGGGCCGATCACTCCCAGACCGTGGAGGACCTGGAGCTCCGCCTGCGCCGCCTGATCCGGCGTGCGTGATACAGTGATTCGATGTCCGCTCCGGAGGTGCACAGCCTGCCGGTCGAGGATCTCGATCCCTTTCTCGACCGTCACCGGTATGCGGCATTCGCTCCCGCCCGGCTCCAGGTCGGGGCGTTCCTGCGTGAGATCCTGCTCAAAGCCAACGACTTCGTCCCGTCGGCGGCGGGCTCGATCCTGCTCGATCGTCCGAGCGAGCGGGGGCAGACGCCGGCACAGACCTCGCTCTACTTTGTCGCCACCTTCGGTCCGTCTGGACCGAACCTGCTCGGGAAGAGCCTGGCGGCGGACCGCGGTGTGGTTGGCCGCGTCTATCGCACCGGCGAACCCTACCTGATGGACGATCCCGGTCGCGACCCCAACTTCTACACCCACTTCGATCAGAGCCACCGGTTCACGACCACCACCCTGATCGCGGTGCCGGTCCGGATCGAACGCACCGTGTGCGGCGTGCTCGAGCTCGTCAACCGTGCCGACGGTCAGGCGTACACGGCACGGGACCTCGCCTTGCTCGAGATCTTCGCGCGCTACACCTCGGTCTCGATCGAAAACCTGCTCGATGCCCAGCGGGCGGCGGAGATGGCGCGTCGAGACGACCTCACCGGCCTGTACAACGACCGCTTCTTCAACCACCGGCTCACCGAGGAGCTGGTCCGCGCGGACGTGACCCTCTCGTCGGTCGCGCTGCTGTTCTTGGACCTCGACAACTTCAAGAACGTCAACGACACACATGGGCACCTCGCCGGGTCACAGGTCCTCAAGGAGTTCGGCTCCCTGCTGCGCCAGGTGGTGCCCCCGGAGCGCGGCGTCTCGGCCCGCTACGGCGGCGACGAGTTTGTCGTGATCCTCCCCGAACACGACGCGGACGCGGCCCTCAGGGTCGCAAACGAGGTACGGAGTGCCCTTGCAGACGCCCGATTCCTGCGCGGGAGCTTCTCGTGGGCGGACGGTCCGGTCCACTGGCGTCGCGCTCTCACGTGTTCGATCGGGATCGCCGTCTATCCCGAAGACGTCGGACGCGAGGGCACGACCGATCAGCGCAAGAACGTGCTCCTCCGCGAGGCGGATCAGGCAATGTACAGGGCGAAGGGCTCGGGCAAGGATCAGGTCTGTACCGCGCCGGGCGACCGTCTCGTCTGAGTGCCAAATTGGCACACCGCACTGGCAACCGCTCCAGACGCCGGGATGGAAATCTGGCAGGCGAATTGCTGTTGAAGTAAGTGCTCGGTCCGGCCCGCAGCGCGGCTCACGGACCGTTGCCTCGGAGGTTTTCCAATGCAGAAAGAGACGCAGCGCCTGTTCTCTCTGGCGGCGGTCGTGGTCGCCGCAGTGCTCTTCGGTATGGTCATCGCCGGCGGTCTCGACATGACGCCGCGCGCGGTGGCCGATCGCTCCGATGCGGCCGCGTCGTCGGCTACGGCCGCCGTCGCTTCGACCCCGTCCGGCAGCTTCGCGGCGCCGGATTTCGCGACCCTCGCGGATCGCGTGGTGCCGTCGGTGGTCTCGGTGTACTCCAAGGAGATCGAGCAGCCCGGCGAGCGCGGTCGCGGGATGCCGATGGACCCGTTCCACTTCTTCTTCGGACCCCGCGGAGACGATCAGGGCGACCAGGAACCGATCGTGCGTCAGTCAGCCGGTTCGGGCTTCTTCATCTCCTCGTCGGGCGAGGTCCTGACCAACAACCATGTCGTGGAGGGTGCCGACGAGCTCGAGATCCAGCTTGATGACGGCACACGCTATCAGGTCACCGTGGTCGGTCGCGACCCGGCGACGGACGTGGCTCTGGTCAAAGTCGTCAAGCCCGACCGTGAGTTTCCGGTGCTGCCCCTCGGCGACTCCGAGGCGACCCGCGTCGGTGAGTGGGTCATGGCGGTCGGCAACCCGCTCAACATGGACCATACGGTCACCGTCGGCGTGGTCTCCGCCAAGGGGCGCCGGCTCGGGCTGTCCACCGACTCCTCGTTCGAGAACTACATCCAGACCGACGCCGCGATCAACTTCGGCAACTCCGGTGGACCGCTCGTCAACCTGCGCGGCGAGGCGATCGGCATGAACACCGCGATCAACGCACGGGGCCAGAACCTCGGTTTCGCGGTCCCGATCAACACCGCCAAGATGGTCCTGCCGCAGCTGCGCGAGCGGGGCAAGGTGGTGCGAGGGTACCTGGGCGTGAGTGTCGCCGCGGTCGACCAGAAGAAGCAGGAGGCCTTTGGCCTACCCAACCGTGAGGGCGCGTTCGTGGAGTCGGTGCTGCCCGACCACGCGGCCGAGAAGGCCGGCATCCAGAAGGGTGACGTGATCACCTCCGTCGACGGTGTCAAGGTGGCGGAGACCCGTGACCTCATCGACTACGTGTCCTCCAAGGCCCCGGGCACCAAGGTGTCGATCGTCGTGCTGCGCGACGGCAAGCGGAAGACCCTCAACGCGACCCTCGAGCAGCGTGAGACCGAAGGGGGTACCGAGTCCGAGGAGGGCGGCCAAGAGGGCATGGGCGATGCCGCCGAGCGCGTCGGCATCAGCGTGATGGAGCTGACCCCGCGGCTGCGGCAGATGTACCGCGTGGGCGACGACATCTCGGGCGTGCTCGTCACCCAGGTCAAGGCGGTCTCGGCGGCAGCCGACGAGGGTCTGCTGCGCGGCGACGTGATCACCGAGGCCAACGGGGAGCCGGTGCACACTCCGGAGGAGCTGTTCGCCCAGATCAGCAAGGTCGCCAAGGGCGAGTACCTCAAGCTGTACGTGTACCGGCCCCGTGCTGACAGCTCGTTCTTCGCGTTGTTGAAGCTCGACAAGTAGCCGCGACCTGAGCGGCACGGGGAGATCAGGGGCGCGTCTTCGGGCGCGCCCCGTCTCGTACCCTTGGGAAGTCGAGATGGATCCGGGAGCGTCAAGCTCATCGATGGGGGTGCGGATCGTGGCGTGCCGCGAGGGGTCCTGTTCAGTTCGCCGTTCCTGGCGGCGCCGGGTTCGCCGGGCCGACCGGGGGCTCCGCGATCGCGCCGTAGGTCTTCTCGTACATCTGGAGGTTGTGGCCGAGGGCGCGCAGCAGCTGCTTGGCCTGGAACGGGCTCATGATCAGGCGCGCGACCACTGGTATGTCGGCACGCCCCGGGAGGGTGCGGCCGAAATCGAGCAGGACCTCGGTGTAGTTGTGAGCGATGCTGACGAAGTTGGCATACTGGCCGAGAGCGATCTCGGGGGTGATCGAGAGCTTGGGAGCGGCGGCTCCCTTGGT
The DNA here is from genome assembly GCA_964597585.1 of uncultured Thermoanaerobaculia bacterium. Taxonomy (GTDB): domain Bacteria; phylum Acidobacteriota; class Thermoanaerobaculia; order Thermoanaerobaculales; family Sulfomarinibacteraceae; genus CAVSIS01. The sequence goes on along the minus strand of CAZQYU010000012.1, from coordinate 14,860 downwards.
GTCATTCATGATCGGCCTCCAGGCGCCATTCTACAGTCCGCATTGACCGTCTTCGGCATTCCACACCGGGCCGGCAGGTGGGGTCTCTGTGCTAGAGTACCCGCCGTGTCGAGGTCCCGCTGGCTCCCCCCGTTGCTCATTTTTCTCGTGCTCGCGCAAGGCGTTGCCCTGTCCGCAGAGGCGACCGAACCGGTCCCGTCCACGGCCATCGACGCCCTCGCGGGCGGCGAGAAACTGCGTGCGCTGATCAACGCCGTGGTCGCGGAGCAGCGCGCCATCTCCACGATGCGAGCCGACTTCGCGCAGACCAAACGCAGCGAGCTTCTGCTCGAGCCGGTCACCTCACGAGGGACCTTTCTGTTCCGGGCTCCCGACTCGGTCCGTTGGGACTACGTCGAACCCGACGCCATGTCGGTCCTGTATGTGGACGGAGTGCTGACCTCCTATCATCCGGATCTTCACACCGCACAGAGAATCACGACCTCGCGCCGCCAGCGACGTCTGCTCAAGGTGATGTCGGGGACGCAGCCGCTCGACGAGCTGACGACGCACTTCGCGGTCTCCCTCGCCGATCCGGGCGCGCCGGAGCCGTATCGACTGACGCTGACGGCCACCGATCGCCTGCTCAAGCGCAAGCTCACGTCGTTGGTCCTCGAGATCGACCGCACACTCATGCTCCCGGTCGTGGTCGAGTACCACGAGGCCGATGGGGACTCGACCCGGTACGAGTTCACCCACATTGCGCTCAACCCGCCGCTGGACGACGCTGCCTTCAGTCTCGCGTTCGGACCGGACGTGAAGGTCGAAACGGTCAACGCGTCCTCCGCCGCGGGCGAGTGATGCTCCCGTACACGGTCACCCACATCGATCCCGACACCGACGCACGCGCAGGCGAGCTCGTCACCCCGCACGGGAAGGTCCGGACGCCGGCCTTCATGCCCGTCGGCACCGCCGGCACCGTCAAGGGCATCGCCGCCTGGGAGCTCGACCGGCTGGCTCCGGAGATGGTGCTCGCCAATACGTACCACCTGATCCTGCGCCCCGGGGAGGAACGCATCGAGCGGCTCGGCGGCCTGCACAGGCTGATGGCGTGGTCGGGGCCGATCCTGACCGACTCCGGCGGCTATCAGGTGTTTTCCCTGGCCGCACGACGGCGGGTCGATGACGGCGGCGTCACCTTCCAGTCGCACCTCGACGGCTCCAGCCACCGTCTCACTCCCGAGAGCGTGGTGACCGCTCAGGCGCGGATCGGTGTCGACGTTGCCATGCAGCTCGACGAGTGCGTCGCGTCCACGGCTCCTGCGTCCGAGGTCGCGGCCGCAATGCGGCGTTCCGCAGCGTGGGCCGCCCGGTCCCTCTCCGCGGCACGTGGCGCGCGAGAGGCTGGAGCATGGTCCGGCGGGCTGTTCGCGATCCAACAGGGCGGTCTCGATCCCGACCTGCGCGCCGAGTCGACCGATCGCCTGGTCGCGGCGCCGTTCGACGGTCTTGCAATCGGTGGCCTGGCCGTCGGTGAGTCTCGGGAAAGCCTGCACGGAGCGGTCGCCGTGTCCGCCGCGTTGCTTCCGGCCGAGCGGCCGCGCTATCTCATGGGCGTCGGCTATCCGGAGGATCTGCTCCATGCGGTCGCCTGCGGCGTCGACCTCTTCGACTGCGTCCTGCCGACGCGGTCGGCCCGCACCGGCAAGGTGTTCACGTCGTTTGGCGAGCTGGTCATCAAGAACGCGCGCTTCGCGGACGACACCGGCCCGCTCGACCCCGGGTGCAGGTGCCCGACCTGTCAGCGCTACTCGAGAGCGGCGCTGAGGCACCTGTTCATGGCCCGGGAGGCGACCTCGGTGGTCCTGCTCACGGTCCACAATCTCACGTACTTCCTCAACTTGATGCGGGAGGCCCGGGAGGCTATCATGGCGGGCCGCTACCGCCGCTTTCGGGCGGCGACCGAGGCTGCCCGACGCGACGGCGCGGACGAACCCGCTCCGGCTGGGAGAGGAGACCCGTAGGTATGCAAGGTGGAGCCCAGAGCCCGATTGCAATGCTGCTGCCCTTTGTGCTCATCTTCGCGGTGTTCTACTTCATCGTCATCCTGCCTGCGCGCAAGCAGCAGAAGAAGAAGGATGCAATGATCGCCGCGCTCAAGAAGGGTGACCGGGTCGTGACGTCGGGCGGAGTCTATGGCACCGTCGCCGCCGTCGAGGACCAGTCCGTGCTCCTCAAGGTGGCCGAGAACGTGAAGATCCGCGTCGCGAAGAGCGCCATCGGGGGAACCGTCGCCGGCGACGGGAGCCCGTCGGCCGAGTAGCGGAGGCCCTCGTGGACAAGAAGATTCTGTGGCGTGTCGTGCTGATCGTGGTCGTGGTCGGGCTTGCCGCCTGGTCGCTGTACCGCAAGCCCATCAAGTTCGGCCTCGATCTGTCGGGGGGTATTCACCTGGTGCTGAAGGTGAACACCGACGACGCGATCAAGGCGGAGCTGGACGACGCCGCCCAGCGGTTGGTCGCCCAGGCCAAGGAGAAGGGAATCGAGCTCGGTGCGGTCGATGTGGAGCCCTCCGAGCTGCGCTTCAAGGTCGCGGTTCCCGGCGAGTTCGACCGCGCAACATTGCGCGACCTCGCTCAGACCTATCTCGGCGATTACCAGATCACCCAGGGGGCCGACGCCTGGACGTTCCGCTTCCCACCGAATCTCGAGAAGACCGTTCGTGACCAGGCGGTGCGCAAGGGCCTGGAGACGATCCGCAACCGGGTCGACCAGTTCGGCGTCTCGGAGCCGGTGATCCAGCGCCAGGGGTCCGAGGGCGACCGCATCCTGGTCCAGCTGCCCGGGGTCGATGACCCGGCCCGTGTCAAGGAGATCATCTCCTCGACCGCCTTCCTCGAGTTCAAGGAGGTTGCCGGGGGTCCCGCCGCCGATCGCCAGAGCCTGCTCGCGAAGACCGGTGGGCAGGTCCCCCCGGACGACGAGGTCCTCGAGGGCACCCGACGCGGTGTCGAGGGCCAGGCTATCGGCAAAGAGTTCTACCTGCTCAAGAAGTCCTCGATCATCAGCGGCCGTGAGCTGCGCATGGCGCGGCGCAGCCAGGACGAGTACGGTCAACCGGTCGTCCGTTTCGACCTGGTGCCTGCGGCGGCCGACAAGTTCGGCCAGTACACCGGCTCTCACATCGGGACCTTCATGGCCATCGTGCTCGACGGCAAGGTGATGTCGGCGCCGCGGATCAATGCGCGCATCACCGACTCGGGGATCATTGAGGGCAACTTCTCGATCCAGGAGGCCGAGGATCTCTCGCTGGTGCTGCGCGCCGGCGCACTGCCGGCCTCGATCACCTACCTCGAGGAACGCACGGTGGGGCCGTCGCTCGGTCGCGACTCGGTCGTGCGCGGTGTGCGCTCCGCCATCGCCGGGCTGATCGTCGTCATGATCTTCATGATGATCTATTACAAGATGTCAGGGCTCAACGCGAACGTCGCGCTGATGCTGAACCTGGTGCTGCTGCTCGGCGCGATGGCCTACTTCGGGGCGACCCTCACCCTGCCCGGTATCGCCGGCGTGATCCTGACGATTGGTATGGCGGTCGACGCCAACGTGCTCATCTTCGAGCGCATCCGGGAGGAGCTCGCGGTCGGCAAGACGGTCCGCGCGGCCATCGACACCGGTTTCTCCCGAGCGTTCGGCACGATTCTCGACGCCAACCTGACCACGCTCATCGCCGCGCTGTTCCTGTTCCAGTTCGGCACCGGGCCGATCAAGGGCTTCGCCGTGACGCTCAGCGTGGGCATTCTCGCCAGCGTCTTCACCGCCGTGTTCGTGTCGCGGACCCTGTACATGATCGCCCTGGGTGGCAGGGACCGACTCGAGAGCCTGAGCGTCTGAGCGAGGTGGACCATGCGCATCATCGGTGAAACTCATTTTCCCTTCCTGAGCTACCGACGGATCGCCCTCGGCCTGTCGATGCTCATCATCCTCGCGGGTCTCGGTTACGAGGCGTTCGGGCCCGGGCTCAACCTCGGCATCGACTTCCTCGGCGGCACCCAGGTGACGGTCAAGTTCAAGCAGGCGCCGGACCTCGAGGACCTGCGCTCCTCGGTGGCCGACCTCGGCGGCGGCGAGCCCATGATCCAGCGCTTTGACGAGCCGGAGAAGCATGAGGTGCTGATCCGCGTCCAGAACCCGACCGGGACCGAGGGCGACTTCACCAAGCCGATCCTGGAGCATCTCCAGAAGACCTACAACGGAGAGCTCGGCGACCGGTTCGACCTCAACACCCAAGGGTCGAAGGAGCTCACGGACCTGCTCGTCGATGCCGATCCCGACGCAGTCGGTGGCGACCAGGAGGCGCGGCGGCTCCACTACGCCCCGATGGCCGATGCCGTTCTCGCCTACCGCAAGGCCAAAGGCATCTTCGAATCGGTCGACGAGGTCGACCGGATCGAGGGTCTCTCGGACGCCGTCCGTACGGCGTTGAAATCTCAGGCCGCCGCCGGCGCCTACGCCCTGCTCGGCGCGGAGAGCGTCGGACCCTCGGTCGGTGCGGACCTGCGAAAGAAGGCCGAGCTCGCGATCGCGTTCTCTCTGGTCGGCATGCTGGTCTACATCTGGGTGCGGTTCCAGCTCCCGTACGGCATCGGCGCGGTGGTGGCGCTGTTCCACGACGTGCTGATCACGCTTTCAGCGCTGTCGCTGACGCACCGCGAGATCAACCTGCCGACCATCGCGGCGCTCCTCACGCTGGTCGGCTACTCGGTCAACGACACAGTCGTCGTCTTCGACCGCGTGCGCGAGAACCTCAAGCTCCACCGTGGCGAGGACCTCGAGAAGACGATGGACCTGTCGATCAACCAGACCCTGTCGAGGACCCTGATCACGTCGGGCACGACGCTGATGGTGGTGATCTGTCTCTATCTGTTCGGCGGCGACGTGATCAACACCTTCGCCTTCGTGCTGCTGGTCGGCATCATCGTCGGGACGTACTCGTCGGTCTTCGTCGCCTCGCCGGTCGCACTGTGGATGAGCCGCATCCTCCAACATCGCCGGGAGCGCCGCCGCCGCGGCCGTCGCTGAACATCGTCTCCTTCGGGATTTTGCGCCGCCGCACCCGCACGGTGCGGCGGCGTTTCCTTGACCGCTCCCAGTAGAATAAGTAGATGAGCGGCGCGGTGAAGGTCCGCTTCGAGGACATCCTCAACTCCGTCGAGTCCTACCGGCCCGACATGGATGAGGATCTGCTGCGCCACGCCTACGTGTTTGCCGCCAACCGCCACCAGGGCCAGGTCCGGCGGTCGGGCGAGGCCTACATGGTGCACCCGCTGGCCGTGGCGCTGACCCTCGCGGAGATGGAGCTCGATGAGGTCGCGATCGCCGCGGGCCTGCTGCACGACATCCTCGAGGACACCGCCTCGACCGTCGATGAGCTCGAGCTCGAGTTCGGACAGGAAGTGACCCGGCTGGTCGTCGCGCTGACCAAGATCTCCGGCTACGAGTCCAGCTTCTCGAGCCGAGAGGCGACCGAAGCGGAGAACTTCCGGCGTCTGCTGCTGGCGTCGATGGACGATGTGCGGGTGATTCTGATCAAGCTCGCCGACCGGCTCCACAACATGCGGACGCTCGAGTTCCTACGCCGGGAGCGTCAGGTCTCGATTGCGCGTGAGACCCTCGAGATCTATGCTCCGATCGCCAACCGACTCGGCATCGGCGCAATCAAGGGTGAGCTCGAGGACCTCTGCTTTCGCTATCTGCACCCCAAGGAGGCCGAACGCCTCGAGGAGGAGGTCGGGGGCCGGGCGAACGCCGCTCAGCGCTGGTTCACTCAGATCCAGAGCGAGATCGAGGAGTTGCTCGCGGAGCACGGCGTTCACCCGACGGTGAAGGGCCGGGTCAAACATCTGTACTCGATCTACCTCAAGCTTCGTCGCCAAGGTATCGACGTCTCCAATGTGTTCGACTTTCTCGCTTTCCGTGTGGTCGTCGACACCGTCGCGGAGTGCTACGCGACGCTAGGCCTGATCCACCAGAAATGGTCGCCGCTGCCGGGTCGCATCAAGGACCACATTGCAATTCCGAAACCCAACGCCTACCAGTCGTTGCACACCACAGTCATCGGTCCAGAAGGGCACCCGTTCGAGATCCAGATCCGCACCTGGGACATGCACAAGATCGCGGAGTTCGGGATTGCGGCGCACTGGAACTACAAGGAAAAGGGTTCGGGGACGGTTTCGACGGATTCTCGCATTTCATGGCTGCGCAGTCTGATGACTGACATCGAAGGATCGACGCCCCGGGAGTTCCTCGACTCTCTCAAGGTCGATCTCTACCCAGACGAGGTCTACTGCTTCACTCCGAGGGGCGATGTCTTCTCCTTTCCGCGCGGTGCGACGATTCTCGACTTCGCCTATCGCGTCCACACCGAGGTCGGTCATCACTGTGTCGGCGGTCGGATCAACGGCCGGTGGGTGCCGATCAAGACCGAGCTCACCAACGGCGACATCATTGAGATCACGACCTCACCTCAGCAGAACCCCCACCACGACTGGCTCAACCACGTCGTCACGAACCGCGCGCGGTCGAAGGTCCGTGCCTGGCTGAAACGTGAGGAGAAGGCGCGGGCCGTCGAGGTCGGGCGGAAGCTGCTCGAACGCGAGCTCCGAAAGGGCGGCGTCGGAGTCCGCAAGGCGGCCAGTGGTGAGGCCCTGCAGAGGGTCCTGACCACGCACGGGCTCGCTGCCGAAGAGGACATGCTGGCCGCGATCGGTTTCGGCCGTCTGGCCGCCTCCGCCATGGCCGCCGAGCTGTGCCCGGAGGGCCCTTCGACTGGTGCCGAACCGGGCATGCCGCGCAGCGAGCGGGTCGTGCCGGCGGGCCGCGAGCCGGCCGTGCTCGAGGTCACCGGCGACGCCGATTTCCTGGTCTACGTAGCGAAGTGCTGCAATCCTCTGCCAGGCGAGGAAATTGTGGGCTTCGTCACGCGCGGCAAGGGGGTCGCGGTCCATTCCCGCCAGTGTCCAAATGTGAAAAACCTTCTTTACCACCCCGAACGGGAGATCGAGGTTCGATGGGCGTCCTCCGCCGGCACTGGCCGTTCGCAGGCGACCCGAGTCGACCTCGACATGGTGTTCGAAGATCGGCCCGGGATGCTCGCAGCGATCTCCCACCAGATCTCGACGGAGGGGTGCAACATCCTCAGCGCACAGCTGCGCACGGACGGCGACCACACCGGATTCGCCGCCATGACGATCGCAGTGCGGGACGCAGCCCAGCTCAATCGCGTGCTCGAGAAGCTACTGGGACTGAATGGGATGCAGCAGGTCGACAGGCGCGGGTCTCCTACGCGAGCGCGGGCTTGACCACCCTCCCGGAGCGGATGCAGCGGGTGCACACCCGAACCGTCTTGGGCGATCCGTCGATGACCGCGCGGACGCGCTGCAGGTTGGGCAGCCAGCGCCGCTTGGAGACGTTGTGGGCGTGAGAGATCTTGTGTCCGGTCATCGGTCCCTTGCCGCAGATTTCACATCGCTGCGCCATCGCTGATCCTCCTCAGGAGTCTCCCCGGGCGCGGGGAGGCTAAATGTGATACCACAACCCGACGCAGAAGGCAAGATGGCGCCATGAGACTCCGCTATCTGTTGGCGTTAATGTTCTTGACAGTTCGCCTCGCCGTTTGCTAGCCTGCAACGTAGAGGGGTTATGCATCATTCTGCGAAAACTTCGGGGAACAAGGTGTGAGCCGTGTTTGGAAAGCGCAAAAAGCAGGTCGTCGGCTGCGATATCGGTTCCTCGTCCATCAAGCTGGTGGAACTTAAGGCACTGAAGAATGGTGAGTTCCAACTCCAGCATGCGACAGTTTCCGAGCTCAGCCCGGAGGCCATCGTCGATGGCGCGATCATGGACTCCTCGCTCGTCGTGGACGCCCTGTCGCGGCTCATTTCCGAGAGCAACGTTCGGAATCCGAACTTTGGGACGTCGCTTTCGGGGCACTCCGTAATCATCAAGAAAATCCAGCTTCCGTCGATGACCGAGGCCGAGTTGGCTGAGTCGATCCAGTGGGAAGCGGAGCAGTATATTCCCTTCGACATCAACGACGTGAATTTGGACTACGTGGTTCTCGGTCAGTCCGGTGGCGACACCATGGATGTGCTGCTCGTTGCAGTCAAGAAGGACCGTATCGCGGACTACACCTCCGTCATCGTGCAGGGCGGCAAAGAGCCGGTTTTGGTCGATGTCGACGTGTTCGCCTTGCAGAACGCCTACGAAGCGAACTACGGCCTCGGTGACGAGACAGTGGCGCTCGTCAACGTGGGTGCTTCTGTGATGAACATCAACATAATCCACCACGGAACGTCGATTTTTTGGCGAGACGTTGCGTTCGGCGGCAACCAGTTTACGGAGGCGATTCAGCGCGAGCTCAACTTGCCGCGTGAGGACGCCGAGCGGCTGAAGCTCGGCGACCGGGTTGCCGAGCACTCCATCCAGCAGGTTCTGGGGGTTCTCAACAGTGTCTCCGAGGATCTTGCCGCGGAGCTCCAAAAGACCATTGATTTCTTCGTCGCGACCTCGTCGGTCGATCGACTCGACCGAATCGTCCTCGCCGGCGGGTGCGCCCAGGTGCTCAACCTCGACGAGGTGCTCAAGGAGCGGTTCCAGGTTGCCGTCGAGGTGATGAACCCGTTCCGCAACATCCGGTACAGCGAGTCGGACTTCGATCCTGAGTGGATCAATCGGCACGCGCCGTCGATGGCGGTGGCGGTCGGCCTGGCCGTGCGCACGCTCGGAGAGTGACGCGATGATCAAGATCAACCTTGTCGCTGAGGCACCCCAGGCCGCGGCCACCCGTCGCAAGCGCCCCCAGGTCTCGCTCGGCGCGCGACAGGGCGACATCATCCTGATCAGCATCCTCGCGCTGGCCGCCGTGATCACCGGCGGCCACTACTATATTCTCCACTCGAAACAGGAAAACCTGAAGCAGATCGAGAGTGTTCGCAAGCGCGAGCGCGACGAGCTTCAGGTCTTCATTCAGAAGGTGCAGGAGTTGGAGAAGAAGCGCGCGGACCTCAAGCACAAGATCGACGTCATCAATGGTCTGAAGGACAACCAGCGAGGTCCGGTGCGGATCATGGACGAGGTCTCCCGCGCGCTTCCCGATCTCGTGTGGCTCGAGCGCCTCAACCTGAGCGGCGACACCCTGACCCTCGTGGGCCGCGCCATGGACGAGAACAACGTCGCGAACTACATCTCGAACCTGGATGCATCGCCCTTCTTCCAGGAGCCGTCACTCAAGGACCTCGCCCGCGCGGACAAGGACACCTTCCGGTTCACGCTGACGTGCGTCTTCACCTATGCGCCGAAGGAGATCGCCGGGGCCAGCGGCGAGCGCTCCGGGACGTGAGCAGGGGAGGAGCGAAGTCATGGCGCTCGACCTGAACGACAAACCCTGGTACGTGGCGCTGATCGTCGGCCTCGTCCTCGGTGGGGCGTTGTACACCGCGGTGCACTTCTACGTCTTCGAGGACATCCGCGCGGACATCTCGCGACGTCAGGACAGCATCGCCAAGCTCGAGCGCGAGATCGAGAAGGGGCGCGCAGCCCAGCGCGACCTGCCCAAACTCGAGGAGGAGATCCGCAATGACGAGGTCGAGCTCGATCGGCTGAAGCAGATCCTGCCGACCCGGCGCGAGACCGACCGGCTGATCAAGAAGGTGCGCCAGCTGACCGAGGCCGGCCACTTCACCCTGGTTCGCTTCACGCCGCAACCCTTCGTCGAGCAGGATTTCTACTATGAGTGGCCGATCGCGGTGAACCTGCAAGGAACCTATCACGAGCTCGGCCTCCTGTTCGACCGACTGAGCCGCTTCTCGCGGATCATCAACGTCACCGAGCTCACCATCCTGCCCTCGCGGGTCAAGGGTTCGGATACGAGCATCTCGGCGACATTCACGGCGCGCACCTTCATCTACAAGGATGAGAGCAGCGGAACGGCAAAGGCGTCGGGAGGTACCCGATGAGCGTACGGATCGTGCCACTGGCAGCCCTCGTCGCGATCGCCGCGTGGAGCCTGCCGGCCTTGGCGCAGGCGCCGGCCACACCCACTCCGGGGGCGGCGGCGCAGCCGTTCGAGGACGAGGATCTCGACGTTTCGCGCATCGACCAGATCCTGCGCGGCGAGCAGGAAGTCCTCCAGGGTGACATGTTCACCTACGACCCGGCGGGCAGGAGAGACCCATTCCAGTCCCTGCTCAACACTCGGCCCGGCGAGAAGGAGCCCGAAGTCGCGCGTCCTCCAGGACTGGCGGGCATGTTGATCGAAGAGGTCCGCGTGCAGGGCATCGTGTCGACCTCGAGCGGCATCCTCGCCTTCGTCCAGGGACGCGACAAGCTCAGCTACATCATTCGACCCGGGACCAAGCTGTTCAACGGCGAAGTCGAGAGAATCACGCCGTCAGAGGTCGTCTTCAAGCAGCAGGTGAGCGACCCAAAGCAGCTGAAACCCTACGAAGAGGTCGTCCGCAAGCTGTCGGATTAGCGCGAGGGTGAAGGAAGTACGGATGAAAGTGGGGGATGGCATGATGATCAAGAACGCCCGCATCCTGGTCGTAGCGGCGGCTTCCTTCGTGCTGCTGGGATCCGGCATCGCGGACGCGGCCACGAGCGCCGTTCCCGTTCTCGAGGGTTTGGCCACCGAGTCCGGGCCCGACGGGCCGGTGATCCGACTGCGGACGAGCGGCGACCTCGATACCGTGCACTACAGCCCGCAGCCCGGCGTGTGGATCGTGGAGATGCCCGAAGCGACGTGGGCCGACGGGTCGGGGGTGGTCACCGACCCGGCCATCGGACTCGAGCGCGCGGAGCTCGCCCACGTCGAGGAGTTCGGCAAGCGGGTGACGCGCCTCACGGTCTGGCTGGCGGAGCCGGCCCAGCTCGATGTCGAGCGCGCCGCGGGCGGTCTCGAGCTCCGCTTCCAACCTTTGCAGAGCCCCGTGAGGGCCGTGCCGCCCGCTGTCGAGAGCGAGGGCATGGACGTCGCGTCGGCCGAGGCTCCCGCCGAGCCCGCACCGGACGTGGTCCCGCACAGTGAGCGCCCGGCGCTGCCACCGGTGGTGATCGCCGCCGCCGACCAGCAGTCGCCCGCAGCTGGCAGGATCTCCACCGATGCATCCGGGGACAACCTCCTCGAGGTCGTCCCGGTCGCGGTCGGCGAGGGGGTCCGGGTTGAGCTCCGTGCTGACGGTGAGCTGGCGGGCCAGGCCTTCACGCTGCCGAAGCCCGACCGCATCGTGATCGACCTGCCTGGAGTCGTGAACCGGGTTCCCCAGAGCGTGTTCTCGGTTGCATCGCCCCTGGTTCGCCGGGTGCGGGTGGCCCAGTTCCGTTCGGCTCCCGACCCGGTCACGCGGGTCGTGGTCGACCTCACGGGCAAGGCTGCCCACCAGCTGATCGAGACCCCCAACGGCGCGGTACTGACCATAGGTGACGCGACCTCCGCGAGCCCGGACGCGGTTGCTCAGGCGTCCACTGACAGCGTTCCGGCCGCTCGCCCTTCCTCGGGCACCATCGAGATGCACCGGTCGGCTCCAGCGGAGCCCGACCCGGCGCCCGCCCAAGAGGCCGCCGCAACGCAGCCGACAGAGGCCTCGGGCCTGCCAGCCGCCCTGTTCGACGTCCCCGAGCGCCAGGCCGTTGCCGCTGATTCGCCGGCGCCGCAGCGCAACCCGTTCGTCGCCGACCCCTCACAGCTGATCGAATCGGCGGTTCCGGCGCGAGTGCTCGATCTCCCCACCAACACGGCGGAGACCTACTCGAGCACCGAGGTTGCCACCCAGGAGCAGCAGTTCACCGGCGAGCCGATCACCCTGACCCTCAAGGACGCCGACATCGCCGACGTGCTCAAGACCTTCTCCGCGCTCACCAACCTCAACATCGTCCTCGACCCGGGAGTGCGTGGCGCGGTCACCGTCGAGCTGCACGATGTCCCGTGGGACCAGGCGCTCGACCTCATCCTCAAGATCAACAACCTCGACTATGTACTCGAGAACAACGTGCTCCGCGTCGCCTCGACCAGCAAGCTGGCCAAGGAGAAAGCGGACGCGGTCAACTTCCTCAAGCAGCAGGAGGCGGCGCGGCCGCTCAAGACGGTCATCAAACCGGTCTCCTATGCCAAGGCCCAGGAAATACGTCAGATCCTCACCCAGGACTCGACCCTGATGTCCGAGCGTGGCACGGTCAACATCGACGCGCGGACCAACTCGCTCATCATCCGCGACACGGTCGATCGGGTCGAGGGCGTGCTGCGCCTGGTCGACTACCTCGATCAGCCGACCCCGCAGGTCGTCATCGAGGGCCGGATCGTCGAGACCACGCGCGACTTCTCTTACAGCCTCGGCGTCAACTGGGGTTTCACCGGCGTCAAGGATGCCGCGCACGGCAACGACACCGGGCTCGACTTCCCGAACAGCATGACCGCCGACGGGAGAGTCGGCCTCGGGACCGCGGGCAACGGTACCCTGTCGCTGACCTTCGGCGACATCCTCAACACGTTCAACCTCGACTTCCTGCTCTCGGCGGCTGAGTCCAACGGCGTGGTCAAGATCGTCTCCACGCCGCGGGTCACGACCCAGAATCTGCAGCGCGCGTCGATCCGGTCGGGGTTGCAGATCCCGGTCCAGACGGTCGCCAACAACACCGTCACCGTCCAGTACGTGGACGCGACGCTGCGCCTCGACGTGCTTCCCCAGATCACCGCCGAGGGCACGGTGATGCTGGACATCAACATCCGCAAGCAGGAGGCCCAGACCGGTCTCGCGGTCGAGGGCGGGCGTAACGTCCCGATCTTCACCCGCGATGCCCAGACCTCGCTGCTGGTGCGGGATGGCGGCACCACCGTCATCGCCGGGATCTACCAGATCAACGATCAGAACAAAGAGGGCCGCGTTCCCGGACTGTGGAAGATTCCGATTCTCGGGCACCTGTTCAAGAACAAGGATGTTTTCAATCGACACGACGAGCTCCTGATCTTCATCACCCCGAGAATCGTCAAGTACTAGGTGGAGGCAGACGATGAAACCCTTCGTCCAGGTGTGCGTCATCGCGGTCGTCGCCGCGCTCGCTGTGTCGTGTGGCGGCAACAGCACGCTCAACGACACCCAGGCGGTGGTCGTGCTCTCGGTCAACATCGACCAGTACACGCCCGACGTCGCCGTCTGCTCCCCGGTCGACCTCACGATCGAGAACATGAGCATCGAATCCCGGGCCAAGGACCCGACGACCGGGCTCACCAGCACCCAGGACGTCGTCCTGACGCGGTGGGTCGTGTCGCCCTACCGTACCGACGGCGGGACCGCGACCTCGCCGGGGTGGAGCCACGACCTCGACGTCTACGTCCCTGCCGGCGGCACGGCGACCCTCAACAACTATCGGGTCTACCCGGCGGAGTACCTGACCCAGGCGCCGCTGATCTATCTGCTGCCGGAGAACGGCGGCTTCGACCCCGAAACCGGCAACCGCAACATCCGGGAGACCCTCAAGGTCGAGATCTTCGGCCAGACCGTGTCCGGCAAGAGCGTCTCCGTCGTCTTCAACGTCGCCTTCAACTTCTCGTGCGATGGAGGCGGGACGCCCACGGGACCGACGCCCACGCCAATGGCGATGCCGGGCGACGGTCAGAACTAGGGCGGGGGGCAGGCACCATGAAAAGAGCTCTCACCTGCATCGCGATTCTCGGGCTGATCGTGCTCGCCTCGTGCTCGGGCGACAGCCCGTCGCCGCCACCGGTGCCGACTCCGGCGGGCACGACCTGGGCGATCTCCTCGCTCACCGTGTCGAGCGCGACGGCCTACGTCGGCTCGTCGGTCACCATCACCGCCACGGTGACCAAGAACGGATCCGCGGCGCCCGACGGCACCACCGTCGAGTTTTCGGTTGGCGGCGTTCCGCTGGCCAACGTCGCGACCAGCGGCGGTAGGGCAGCGGCCGGTTTCACAACGACAGCTGCCGGGTCATACACCTTTGTGGCCCGCGTCGTCGGTATCGAACGTTCGGTCTCCGTGACCTTCACCAATCCCGACACCACCGACACCCTGCTGATCTACAACGTGAACCCCATCGAGGGTGCGATCGCGGGCGGGGAGCAGGTCACGTTCACCGGTAACGGCATCCGCACCCCGGTCGAGGTCAGCTTCACGGTTGGCGGCACGACGTTCCCGGCGCGCGTGCTCAACGTGGTGCCCTCGAACTCGCCCGGCATGATCACCGTCGAGACGCCGCGCATTACCGTTGCGGACGCGACGATCGACAACCTCGCGGACGTCACCGTCAAGGTCGGCGTCGGAACCTCCCAGGAGCAGAGCCAGGTCCTCACCGATGCCTTCACCTTCCTGCACGAGGTCGAGTACGGAACGCCGGTGATCTACAGTGTGTACCCCGACCAGGGCAGCGCACGCGGCGGCGACCAGGTCACCATCCTCGGCGCCAACTTCACGGAGGCGCTGAGCGGAGACTCTGCAGTCACTCGGGTGACCTTCGGCGGCGAAGCGGCCCAGGTGGTCGGTGTGAGTGCGGACGGCCACCAGGTGACGGTCATCACCCCGCCTTACGGCGCGACCCCGCTGCAGAACAACACGTCGGTCACGGTCGTTGTCGAGACCAGCGGCGGCAATGCCAGCAAGGACGACGCCTTCATCTACCTGGCCGACGAGCCGCAGCCCTCCATCCAGGGGATTGCGCCCGCGGCCGGGCCGATTGACGGCGGCACCCGGGTCACGATCTTCGGCTCCGGCTTCCAGTTCCCGGCCCAGGTCTTCTTCACCGCCGGCGGCGTCACCAAGGAGGCCTCGGTCATCAGCGTCAACGACGACACCTCGCCGGCCGACAACGA
>CAZQYU010000011.1:0-32241 GCA_964597585.1 uncultured Thermoanaerobaculia bacterium | reverse complement strand
GTCACCCAGAGGCGGAACTCGGCATCGTGGAGGCTCGGGTAGCTTCCGACCTTGATCCCGCTGAAGTCCCCGTCGACCCGGCCGAGCAGCTCGGCGATCGAGCTCTCGTCCGAGCGGAGGTAGAGACTGCCGATCACGACGCGTGTGCCCGAGAGGTCGCGTCGCAAGGTCGGGAGCTTGGCGCGGAAGAGCTCTGGGATTCCGGGCAACAGGTAGACATTGGCGATGGCGACGATCGGGAGCAGGCCGTCGCCGCCGTCGATCAGGCGTGCTCCCTGGGGCACATCGGCCATGCGGAGGGCGGCGTCGTTGACACGAGGGCCCCAGAAGCCCCGGATCATGGACTCGAGGTCGGGATCGCGGACAACCGAGACGGAGAATGCCCTCGCCACACCCGCGACCGTGCGGTCGTCGTGGGTAGGGCCGATCCCCCCGGAGGTCACGACAACATCGTGCGTTGCAACCGACCGCTGGATCTCGGCGGAAATCGCGTCCAGCTCATCGGCGATGCACGCGAGGCGCTGCAGCTCGACGCCGATCTCACGAAACAGGTCGATGAGCAGGGGAGCGTTGGTGTCGCGGACCTTTCCGCTGAGAATCTCGTCACCGATGATGATGCCCGCGGCCGTCGTCATGGCGGTAAGGATACGCCGCCTTCCGGCGGGTGGGAAAGCCGTCGCCGGCGGCGCGCGTGGTACGGGGTCGTCACTTGCTGTCAGGAGCGCGTGCGATCACCTCGGCACGGGCAGCGAGCAAGGGGTTGAGCTCGACGGCTCGTGCGAGCGCGCGGGCCGCCTCCGCGGCGCTCTGCACTCGGTTGCCGTCCGAGAGACCGAGGAGCTGGGCCCGCACGAGTAGCGCGTCGGCGAGCTCGGGGTTGAGTGCGAGGGCGTGGCCGACGCGCTCGAGCCCGTGCTGGACGTCGCGCTGGCGATCGCTCCCGCGGTCCGACAGGGCGCGCTCGAGATCGCACTCGGCGGCTCGTTGCCAGGCCACGGCACTGCGGCCGTTGAGCCGGATCGCGGTACGCACCGCGGTCTCGGCGGCCAAGAGCGGCCGGCGGGGGAAGACGCCGTGCTGGCGCGACCAGCGCGCGGCGGTGAGCTCGAGGCCGGCCAGCTCGGGCCAGCTCCAGGCCAGGCTGGGGTTGATGGCATGGGCGCGAGCGAACGCGCTGCGAGCCTGGGCGATCGCCGGACCGGGGTCGCGGTTCTGAGCGGCCAGGGCTTCGGCCCGCGCGTGGAGCACGAAGCCGAGGTTGGCGTGGGCGTTGGCGTAGTTGGGGTTGATCTCGAGCGCGCTCTGAAGGCTGGCTTGGGCGGCATCCAGGTCACCGGCCGGATCATTGCCGGTGGCAGCGGTCCATAGAGCGCGGCGCAGGAGGGCGATGCCCAAGTTGTTGTGGACGTTCGCCGCGTCAGGCGTGAGCGTGAGGGCGGTCCGGTAGCTGGAAACGGCCCGCTCCAGCGCGGCTGTCGGGTCGATCCCTCTCTGGAGCTCGTACTTCGCTGTGCGCTCCCAGGCGTATCCGAGATCATCCCGGGCCGGCGCAAAGCCGGGGCTGAGTGCGACCGCCCGCTCGAGGCTGGCGACGGCTCGCTTCAGCGCGGGCCGTGGATCGCGCCCGAGCGTGAGGTCGCGGACGCCTTCGATCATCAGCGACACGCCGAGGTTGTAGTGGGCCTCGAGGCTGTCGGGCTGGAGCGTCGCCGCTTCCACAGCAAGCTGCTGAGCGGCACGGAGGTGCTCAGACGGGTCCTGACCGCGATCGGCCAGAGCGTCAGCCAACCGGTCATGGGCGCGGGCGAGACGGTTGCGCGCCGACACGCTCTCAGGGTTGATCGCCAGCGCCTCGCGGCACGCCGAGGCGGTGCGGGCGAAGTCCGGCGTCGGGTCGGTGCCGGTGCGCAGGTCGGCCTCCATGGCCTCGAGGCCGACCGAGCACAGGCCCTCCCGAGAGGCCGGATCGCTGCGTGCGACGTCGGCCGCGGTGGTGAAGGCGGTTTCGGCGCGGGCCGCGGCCGCGCGGGCACCTTCGAAGTCGCCCCGGTGCAGGCGATCGCGCGCAGCGGCAAGCTCGACATCACCCTCGAGGACCTTTGCCTCGTGCAGCCAGGGCGCGGCCGCGAACGCGGTGCGCGCGCGCTCGAGCGCCCGATCGAGCTGGCCGTCATAGAAGGCGATCAGCCCCTCCGCCCACGCGCTCTGGACGGCCTCGCCTTCACCGGCGTCATCCAGCACGGCGAGCGCCCGATCGCGGTACCGGCGCTGGATCTCCGCCTCGAAGGCCGCCCGCTGGGCGGGGTCCTCGATGTGCTGGAGCTGGTCGAGCCCCTGCTGGTAGAGGGCGCCCCACGCTCGGCCGAGCGCGAAGGCGTCCGCCGGAACGCGGTAGCCCGCCTCCCATGCGGCCTCGAGCTCATCGGCGGCGGAGCGGAACTCACCGAGCAGGAGGTGCCCGCGGCCGAGCGCGAAGAGAGCCGGTCCGCGAGCCCAGGATCCGAGCGGCTCGGTCTCCTGCTCGATCTCGGTGAGGCGGTCACGGATCAGCTGGCGCTCTGGTGAGCGGTCGTGAAGAGGGAGCAACGCCGACAACCGCTCGCGCGACTCGAGGTCGGCGACCTGCTGGGCGAGCCGATTGGCAAGCTGGTTGTGGAGGCGGGAGGTGCGGACGGTCCGCAGGTTGACCGCCACCGCGAGAGCGGCGATCACGACCGCGGCCGCAATCGCGCTCGCCAACGCGGGGCGACGCCGCAGGTACCTCGTGAGTCGACCGAGCGGTCCGACCGGACGCGCTTGGATCGGCCTGCCGTCGAGTACCCGCTCGAGATCCTCAGCCAGCGCACGGGCCGTCGCATAGCGTCGCGCCGGGTCCTTCTCGAGACAGGTCATCACGACCGTCTCGAGATCGCGGGGGACCTCCGGGCTGCGACGACGCAGCCGGAGAGGCTCTTCGTGCACCACCCGCCACAGAGTGTCGGCGCCAACGCCCTGGGGGAAGGGGGGGCCGCCGGAGAGCAGGGCGTACAGAGTCGCGCCGAGGGAGTAGACGTCGCTGCGCCGGTCGATCGCGCCGAGGTCGCCCCGGGCCTGCTCGGGCGCCACGTAGGCCATCGTGCCCATGATCGTCCCCGGCTCGGTGAGCTCGTGCTCGCGAGCGAGGCGGGCGATGCCGAAATCGAGCACGTAGGCGTGCCAGCCCTCCGGTCGACCCTCGACCAGGATGTTGCCGGGCTTGAGGTCGCGGTGGATGAGGCCGCGCTCGTGGGCGGCGTGGACGGCGCGGGCGACGTCGACCGCGACCCTGACCTTCTGGCGCACGTCCATGCGCAGCCCGGCCTCCATGAGGCTCGCGCCGTGAAGGAGCTGCATCGCGATGTAGGCGTGCCGGCCGATCTCGCCGACCTCGTAGACACGGCACACGTGATCGTGGTCGACCTGGGCCTGGGACCTGGCCTCGCGGCGGAAGCGCTCGACCATCTCCGGGTCGTCGTGGCGCAGGAACTTGAGCGCGACGTCCCGCTCGAGGCTGCGGTCCCGCGCGCGGTAGACGGTCCCCATGCCGCCCCGCCCGATCAGCTCGAGAATCTCGTAGCGCTCCCATCCGGCGATGATCGGATCGTCGGCGAGGTCGAGCGGCGGCACGTGGCTCGGCCGCGGCGTCGAGTGCGCCGTGACCACCGTGTCAGCGCCCGGCGTCGGTGTCGTCCGGGGCCGGGATGGCGCCGCCCCCGGTGGATCGGGAGACCGCGTCATCGCCGTCGCATCCGCTCGCCCGACATCGGTGTCACTTCGCCGCGGGAGCGGCGTAGTGCTCGGCGACGATGCCGAGCAGCTCGCGAGAGTGCCGGGCGAGCTCGAGCAGCTCCCCGAGGTTGTCGGCGAACGCCTTGAGCGAGTCCTTGTCCCTCGCCAAGCGGGCGAGCTCGGGGCTGTCGGCCAGGGTGAGAAGCTGCTCGTTGACCTGGATGAGTGCGTCGAGCGTGGTCTTCTTGCGGGCGAGGTCGACGAGGTGGCGCTGCACCGAGGAGAGCTCGAGCAGCGGCGCAGCGTGCTCCGCGAGCTGCTCCAGATCGGCCTGCCGGCGCTCCATGAACGTGATCAGGTTGGCGACCTCCCGCGACATCGACGTCAGCGTGTTCGCCTGCCGGAGCAGGTCGTCGATGTCGCTGCGCTCGCCCGCGAGCGCGGCGAGGTCCGAACTACTCGCGGCGAGGGTATCGAGGCCCGGCTTGACCTCCGCGAGGCCGAGCAGGCGGTCACCGACGGCCGCGAGGCGGACCAGAGCGTCGCGCTCGTCGGCGATCGCCGTCAGGTCCTCGCTGTGCTCGGCCAGCGAGACCAACGGGTCGTGTCGCCGGGCAAGGTCGGTGAGCGCGGCATCCGTCGCGGCCAGGCGTTTGAGCTGCGGTTGGAGACGGGAGAGGTCGACGAGCTCGCTCAGGAACGTCTCCGGCTCGACGCCGCGGGAGTGCAGGCCCTCCTGCCAGGCGCCGCTTTGGATGGACACGGTCGCGAGATCGGCGAGCTTGGCCCGCAGGGCGACGTTGGGGTCGCGTGTGTCGCCGGCCAGCCCGAGGCCGTCGGTGAGCGTCGACAGCCGGACCCGCGTTGCCTCGAGCTCGGCCACACGCCGGTCGACAGTCCGAGCATGCAGCAAGCCGGCCACGATCGCTGCGACGAGCAGGACGGCGAGAGCCACGAGCGCCACGGTCCGCCGCGCCAGGGCTCGCTCGAGCTCTGCCACCAGCGCCGCCCCGGGTGCTCTTGCGTCGTCCCCATCCCCCTCTTCAGTCGCTGGTTCCGGTGAGGCTGGGGGGGGCTCGACGAGAGCCGGCTCGGCAGTTTCGGTGCGGGCGAGAGGGAGGTCGAACCACTCGCCGGCCGGCGCGGGTGGCGGCAACACAACCTCGCTCTCGTCGGGCGAGTGCTCGTTGCGGTCCTCTGCAACGGAAGGGGGGCTCGCATCCGGCGTGAATGATGTGTCGTCGGCGAGCTCGAACGGATCGGCGAGGGGCGGCTCGGATGGTTCCTCCGGCACCTCGGGGCGAGCCGGCTCGGGAGGTGCTGCAGGCTCCTCGGGCTCGGGGCTCGAGGCAGTCTGCTCGGGTTCCGGGACTGCGGTGGGCGTCTCCGCCTCGGGTTCGGCGACGAAGCAGGTCAGAGGCGAGCGGTCCGGCGCGACGCTGGACGGCAGCAGCGAGCTGAACAGGCGCTGGCGCTCCTCCATCGGGGAGGCGGCATAGCGGGCCCAGGCGAGGGGCAGGTAGTTCTCCACCTCACGGACAGGGATCGGGCGTGCAGGGGCGGACACGTGGCCCAGACCGGGCTTGTCCACAATCGACTTCAGCGTCGGGCTGTCGATCATGCGGGCGCCGACCAGGAACGGGTCGAACGCATGCCGCAGGTACTCGTTCGGGCTCAGCAGGACGACATCGAGGCCTGAAGCGTTCGGTTCTCGGACGAAGATGCACCATCGTCCAAAGAGGTGAACGTGCCCGATCAGCGGCAGGTCTCGCGGGATCTCCTCTATTCTGAGAATGCTGCCGAGGACGTGGCCGAGGGCTGGCGCGAGCGATGGCTCCGGTGGCTCGGTTTGCCACGTCCCTCCGTGGAGCTCGACACGTAGCCGGTGGATGTCCATGAGCGTCCTCCTCGTCGTCGGCGCTAAGATCACCCGCGAAACATACAGCGCGCCCCTAGCGTACTGATTCCTACCGATCGTGTGCAACGGGGTACCGGAGGGACGCGTTCCGAGGGGGGAAGATGATCGAGGTTGAGGTGCTGCGCAAGAGCTTCGGCTCCCTGGTGGCGGTGGACGACCTGTCGTTCACCGTCGCGGAGGGCGAGATCTTCGGCCTGCTCGGCCCGAACGGTGCGGGCAAGACGACCACGATCAACATGGTCTGCGGGGTGCTCGAACCGGATGCAGGTAGGGTGCTGCTCTCAGGCGTCGATGTCTGGGAGCGACCGAGGGTGGCCAAGCGCTCACTCGGCGTGGTACCTCAGGAGATCGCCGTGTACGAGGACCTGACCGCGCGCGACAACCTCGCGTTCTGGGGCTCGCTGTACGGCATCGGCGGCGGCGAGCTGCGCCACCGGGTGGCGGCGTCGCTCGAGCGCGTCGGCCTCGCAGAGCGCGCAAAGAGCAAGGTCGCGACCTTCTCGGGCGGCATGAAGCGGCGCCTCAACCTGTGCATGGGCCTGATCGCCGAGCCGAGGGTCCTGCTCCTCGACGAGCCGACAGTGGGGATCGACCCCCAGGCCCGCATCGGCATCCTCGACGTCGTCCGCGAGGTCGCCGCGGCCGGAACGACGGTGCTCTACACGACCCACTACATGGATGAGGCGGAGGAGCTGTGCGACCGCATCGCGATCATGGACCACGGTCGCGTGCTCACCGTCGGCACGCTCGACGAGCTCCGGCGTCTCGCCGGTGAAGGAGAGATCCTGCGGCTGACCGGCGAGTTCGGCGAGTCGGCCGTCCGCGAGCGGCTCGCTGCAGTGCCGGGGACGCGGGTACTGAGCATCGATCCGGAGCTTGCGGTGCTCGCAGTCGAGCCCGAAGGTCCCGGCCTGCTTTCGATCTTGCCGGCGGTCCTCGGCATGGGGCTCGGCGTGTCGGACGTGTCGATCCAGCGTCCGAGCCTGCAGAGCGTCTTCATCCGGCTGACCGGGCGGGAGCTGCGCGACTGATGGCCGCGCTCGCCATTCTCCGTCGCGACCTCCTCCGCATGGTCCGCTCGCCCGGCCGGACGGCGCTGCTGTTCGCGGTCCCGCTCGTGATGGCCGCGATGTTCAGCCTCGTCTTCGGTGGGAGCGGCCCACGGGACATCGTGATCCGGGTGCTGCTGTGGAACGAGGATGACGGCCTCCTGTCACGGCTCCTCTCCGGGGCGGGAACGTCCGGTCAGGAAGGTCCCGCCCGGCTCGAGGTCGTCGAGGTCGGCGAGGAGGGTCTCGCGGCGATGAACCGCGGCGAGGCCTCGGCTCTGGTCCACCTCCCCAAGGACTTCACCAAGGACTTCCTCGAAGGTCGCTTGACCCGGGTCGAGGTCGTCAAGAACCCGGCTCAGAGCTTCCTTCCTGGCGTCGTCGAGGAGGGTGTGGGGGTCGCAGCGAGCGCGCTCTCGGCAGCGTCGCGCGCCCTTCGGCCGGAGCTCGACCAGATTGCGGCCATGTCGGATAGCGACCGCAGTCCGTCGCTCGAGACCGTGACCGGTCTGAGCACCGCCTTCTACAACCGGATCGAGGGTGCCCGTCGGTACGTCTTCCCACCCGTCATCGGACTCGAGTCGGTCACCGCCGCAGCGCACGACTCATCGGCCGAGGCGGTCCGCGACGTCTCGGTGCTCGGCTACTTTCTGCCCGGCCTGGCGGTGATGGGGGCGCTCTTCCTGGCGCAGGCGGCGACCCGCGACATCCTGCGGGACCGAGAGGCGGGGCGGCTGCGGCACTTGCTCACAGCTCCCGTTACCCTGGCCGACTACCTGGCGGGGAAGTGCCTTTCGGTGGTCGTCGTGACGGGACTCGGACTCGCCTTCCTGATCGGGCTCGGTGCCGTTGCCGGGGTCGCGTGGGGGTCAGCTCTGGCGGTCGCTGCGCTGATCGCCGCGACCGCGATCGCTGCCGGCGGAACCCTTCTGCTGCTGACGAGCCTGGTCGGCACAGAGCGGCAGGGCGACGCTCTGGGTACGATCGTGATTATCACGTGGTCGATGCTGGGAGGCGCGTTCGCGCCGGTGGACCAGATCCCGGTCTGGCTGCGACCGCTGTCTCGCTCGACGCTGGTGTACTGGGCCACGGACGGTTTCAACGCCCTCGTCCAGCACGGTGCGGGGCTTGCGGAGATCGCCCTCAACCTGACGGTGCTGGTGGCGGCGGGAGCCGTCCTGCTCGCCGTCGGCGTGCTTCTGCTGGGCCGCCGGATCGCGGCGGGAGGTGCGTGATGGCTGCGGTCATTCGCATCGCCCTTCATGACCTGCGGCGCGTCCTCGCCGACCGCAGTGCGCTGCTGTGGCTGGCAGTGATGCCAATCGTCTTCGCGACTTTTTTCGGTCTTGTGATCGGTGGCGGTGACCCGAGCCGTGCGCAGGCCCGTCTGACGGTCGTCGACGAGGACGGCGGTGTCGTGGCCCGTGAGCTGATCGGCGCGCTCGCGAGCGAGAAGCTCGAGATCGTTGAGATGTCCCAAGCCGAGCGGGCCTCGGCTCAGAACGCCGTCCGCACCCTGGTGATCCCGTCAGAGACCAGCTCCAAGGTGCTTGCCGGCGAGCGAGTCACTCTCCGGCTCGAGAAGGACCCCGGCTCCAACGAGCAGGCCGCCCTGGTGGCCGAGGCGCGGATCGTGTCCGCCATCGTCCGGGTCATCGGTCGGCTGGTGGAGGCGGCCAAGGGCACGGCGGCGGACGGGGCGGTGACGCGGGAGGCGCTCGCCGCACTTCCGCCGGCCGAGGACCTGGTGCAGGTGGACGCCAGGTTCGCGGGCCGTTCCCGCACCGCGCCGGGAGGCTTCACCCAGTCGATTCCGGGGATGACCGTGATGTTCGTCATGCTCGTCGCCCTCACCTACGGTGCCGCTTCGCTGTCTCGCGAGCGTGCCGGGGGGCAGCTGCGACGCCTGATGACCACACCCGTGCTGAGTCGGGAAGTCGTGGCCGGCAAGATTCTCGGACGGTATGCCGTCGCTGCGGTTCAGATCGTGTTCCTGGTCGCGGTCGGAGTGGTCGCCCACGAGATCTTTGGCGTGCCGATCGGTGACAGCCCGGGCGCAACGCTGATCGTGCTCCTGGCCTATGCGCTCGCGGTGACTCCGCTCGGTGTGCTCGCCGGGGCGGCGATCCGCGATCCCGATCGGGCGGCGAGCGTGGGTGTTGTGGCGACCATGGCGATGGCCGGTCTGGGCGGGTGCTGGTGGCCGATCGAAATCGTCTCGCCGACGCTTCAGAAGGTGGCGCTGGCGTTTCCTTCGGGCTGGGCGATGCTCGCCCTGCACCGGGTGATCGCGTTCGGGCAGCCGCTGTCAGCCGCGATGGTGCCGTTGGCGGTCCTGATCGGTTTCGCGGTCGGAGCGGGCGCGTTGGCGGTGCGGCAGCTGCGCCTCGAGTAGCGGTCTGGCCGGCGCGACCGGCGTGGTGCCGGCGCCCCGCGTGATCTGCACGATCGACCCGATCAGCAGCGCGGCGCCGACCCACTGCCAGCCGTGCAGGACCGAGCCGTTGATGAGGTAGTCGAGGAGCACCGCCGACAACGGCAGGCACAGCTCGCAGATCGTGGCGACGCTCGCGCTGACCCAGGTCAGACCCCAGTAGTAGAGGAAGATTGCACCACTTCCGGTGGTCAACCCGATGACCGCGATCAACAGCCAGTTGGATCCGGTCACCTGGGCAAGCGGCACGGTGCGGTTCGCCGCCAGGACCGCGGCCAGGGCGAGAACGGCGGTCATGCCGTAGCGGGCGAAGGTCGCAGAGCGGAAGTCGAGGCTGTGCAGGAGCCGCTTGCCGAGGACCGTGGCCGAACCGAACGCCGCCGCGGCAACGACCGCCCACGCCGCGGCAGCACCGACCCTGGATCCCCCGAAGTGGGGGAGGGAAGCGCCGAAGGTCAGCAGGTAGGCCCCGGCCAATGCCACCGCGGCCCAGCGCAGGAACGTCCCGGTCACGCGCTCGCCGAGGAGCAGGGCCGCGAGGCCGACCGCGAACACGGGCTGCAGCTTCTGCAGCAGCACGACCACGCTGAGCTGGTTGAAATTGACCAGAAAGAGCGCCTTGACGATGGCAAAGGTGCCGAGCACGCCCCCGGTCGCGGACACGGCGACGAGTGCCAGCCAGCCGCCGCGGTCCATCGCGCAGATTCGAAGCAGCGAGCGCGAGAGCAGCGGGATCATGAGCAAGAACGGAACCGCGTGGAGCAGAAGCACGACCAGGAGGACCGGGAGGTTGCCGAGGCGAGGGGTGAGCACGACGCCGTCCAGCCCCCACAGGGCGGCGGCACAGCAGATCGCGAGCGCGCCGACGGCGGTACGGTTCATGGCCGCGCCATCTTAGCCCGTACGGTCCACCAGACTTTGACCGCGGCCGCCGAGGGCGGCCGGATTGGCGCCTGCAGTCGAGAGGTGCTGCCGAGAGTCATGCACGATAGGATGACATCGTGGGCTCACGGTGCGGCACGCCATTGTCTGATCGACGCCCCGGGAGGTGCCCGAGGTGAGAGAGGGTTCGGATGCACGGCCCGGCGGGCGTGGGGCGGCCGCGGTCTCGAGGCTGTCGGCGCGAGACCGCGACCCCTGGGAGCTGGTCCTCGATCTCGGCTGTTCGCGCGTCGTCGGAGGCTCGGTCGCGGCGCTCGCCACCGCCTTCGCAATCGAGCCGCTCGGGGTCGCGGTGGACATCGGACGCTGCTCTGCGGTGCTCGCGGCGCAGCCGACGGTGCTGCTGACCCACTGCCACGCCGACCACGTGGCTGGACTCATCGCCTGGCTCTCGGCCCGGGCCCGCCGCTTCCGGGGTGCTGGATGCCGCGTGGCAGTTCCTGCCGGGAGTCGCGCGGCTCTGCTCGAGGCGCTGACCCGATGGCCGGACCTCGACGGAGTGAGACGCCGGCTCGACCTTTCGGAGGTGCTCGTTCCCGCCCAGGCTGGTGAACGCCTCCACCTCGACTCCGGTGCCTGGGCGGAGCCGTTCGCGGTGCACCACGGGGTGCCGAGCCTCGGTTGGCGGGTCGGGCGCGCGGGGGAGCGACGTCCGCTGGTGGCCTTCGCCGGGGACGGAACCGTGCTGCCGTTCCGTGACGATCCCGGGCTTCTCGACGCACAGGCTGCAGTGGTCGAGTGCAGCTTCGTCGAACCCGGCTTTCGGGTTGCGGCCCGGCTGGGAGGGCACGCCCACCTCGCTGACTGGTTGGAGCTCGCACCGCGGCTGACCTGTGACCGGCTGGTGCTTGCCCACCTGCCGCCCGATCTGGATCCCGCCCGCCTGGAGACGCTCGTCGCGGAGGCTGGGGGTCAGGGTCCGCCGCTGGTCGCCTGGGCCGCCGGTTGAGGGGTGCTCATCCGAGCTCGCACCAGAGGAATCGTCAGGGTGAAGGCTGCGCCCTGTTGGCGGTCCTCGGCCACGAGGTCGCCGCCCTGAGCGCGAGCGAGCGAGCGGGCGAGAGCGAGACCGATCCCGAGCCCTGAGGTCTCAGCAGTGCCGCGCTGGAATGGTCGGAAGAGGCGCCGCCGGAGGTTGCTGGGCAGACCCGGACCGTTGTCGGCGACGGTGAGGACGAGGTGCTCGGCGCATTGTCCCAGCGTCACCTCCACAACGCGCGACGTACAGCCGCGGGTGTGCGTTTCCGCGTTGTCAAGCAGGTTGGCGACGATCTGGGTGGTCGCGTCGGGGTCGAACTGGCCTGCGGGCAGGTCATCCGGCAGAGCGCAGGCGATCTGAAGGCCGGCATCCGCGAGAGCGGGACGGAGCCGGTCGACGGCCGTGGCGACGACTGGCGTCAGGTCGCCGGCGCGGGGGTGAACGAGCTGTGCTCCACGCTCGAGACGGGCGAGGTCGAGCATGTTGGTGACGACTCTGCCGAGACGGGCCGACTCCTCCGCGACGTGACGTGCGTACTCGGCGGCCTCGTCCGGGCGGCCGAGCCCGTCGGCGAGCATTTCGGAGTAGAGGCGGAGGCCGGCGATCGGTGTCTTGAGCTCGTGGGCGGCTGCGGCCGCAAACGCTGCGCGCTGCCGGGCAAGGCCCTCCGATCGGGCGACCAGGAGCACCACCGCTGCTCCGGCGAGGAGGATTGCGAACGCTCCCGCAGCAAACGTCCGGATGAAGTCGCTCCGGATGGCGGCAGCGGCCCGAGCGGCGAGTGCCGATGGGGCGCCCTCCGGCAGCCACAGCTGCCAGCCCGTGTCGCCGACACGGGCCGAGAGGCCCTCTCCTCCATGGGGATTGCCGACCGGCTCGAAACGTGCCTTGGGCGAGCGCTCCCCGAGGGTGGCGACGACATCGCTCGGGGAGACGGCGAAGCCCTGCACCAGGGTGCCCGCCGGGGTGGCGACCTCGCGCATGGCGGCGAGTAGGGTGCCGCGGCCGACCACCAGCGTCCGCCACCGCATCGGCCCGACCCTGACCACCACCCGGCCGGGACCTTGCACGGCCGAGCCGTCGTGGGAGTGTGCGGGCTCCTGCCCGGTGAGCATCCCGTAGACGGACTCGGCAAGCAGGTTCTGCTGCCACGCGGCCCGGTCGAGCACGAGCACGCGTTCCTCGTCGCGGACCGGGGGAGCGTCGACGTCGAGCACGACGGCGTCGTGCATCGCGCTCAGAAAGTCGCAGTACGCCGCGAGGCCGTCGCGGGCGCTCAGCTCGGGGAAGCGGTCGTTGACCGACGGAACCGTGACCCTCCCCTCTGCGTCGATCTGGAAGTGGGACAGGACCAGTGGATCGGTTGGGCCGCCAGCGAGCGGAGACGTCGTCACGGCAAGGCCCTGAGCCGCGCCTTCCGGATCGTGGTACACACTCTGGTAGTGGTAGAAGGGGCGCCGCGCCTCCGTTTCGCGGACGCGCTCGAGCCGAGTGGCCAGGGCGGTTGCGGTCGTCTCGATCTCCCGGGCGAGCCGCTGGCCGGCTTCGGCCACAATCTCCGCGGCACGCCGTGCGACCTCACGAGAGCCCACGACGTACCAGGCGGCGGTTGGCAGGACGGTCGCAATCGCGACCAGCACCGCAGCGAGCGGGGTCGCCCGCCGCGCCCTCACGGATCACCCCAGGCGTAGCCGGCGCCGGTCACTGTGACGACGATGCGGGGCGAGGCCGGCTCGCGCTCGATCTTACGACGCAGCTTGGCGATGGTCATGTCGACGGTGCGGGTCTCGAGGTCGCCGGCCGCGCTCCAAACGTGCTCGAGCAGCTCCGCCCGCGACACCACCCGGCTGCGGTGCCGATAAAGCCAGCGCAGGATGCCTGCCTCGCGGGGTGTGAGCGGTTCGGAGGATTCGCCCCGCGTCGCGATGAGCCGACCCAGGTCGAGGATGCAGCCGTCGATTTCGAGCCGTTCCGGCTCGCCCGGTAGGGTTCGCGAACGGCGCTCGATCGCGTCAACGCGCGCGAGCAGCTCACGGGCGCCGAAGGGTTTGGTGACGTAGTCGTCGGCGCCGCACAGCAATCCGCGAACGACATCGTCCTCGGAAGCGCGGGCGGTGAGCATCAGCACCGGCAGGCCGGGTCGCCCCTCGCGCAGTCGCCGGCAGACCTCGAGCCCGTCGAGGCTGGGCAGCATGAGGTCAAGGATCACCAGCTCGTAGGCGCCGGCGATGCCTTCGGACACGGCCTCCGGTCCATCGGCGAGCGCGGTCACCGCGTGGCCGGCGCCCCCGAGGAGAGCCACCAGGCCCTGGCGAAGCGCCGCCTCGTCCTCCACCACCAGAATCCGCATCCTGCCTCCGCGGACCAGAATAGCGGCAACCTCTCAAGAGTGTCCGGGCAGGCGCCGCGTTGAGGGCCCGAGAAGCATTCTATTTACAGGCCGTTTACCAGCGCGGGATTGCATGTCACGGTCGCGACCGTTAGCGTGCATGAAGGACGCTGAGACCGTCCCTTCAGTTTCTCGGAGGTGAGATCATGCGACGTTCCTCGTGGCTCCTCGGTGTGGTGCTGGCGGTAGGCCTACCGCTCGCCGCCGCCGATTCGGCGTCTCCGCCCAAGATCGCGGTCGACCAGTCGGTCAGGAACTTCGGCGCCGTCCGCCAGGGGCAGGTGCTGGAGCTGACCTATGACGTGAAGAACGAGGGCGGTCAGCCTCTGACGCTCGAAGTGCGGCCGACCTGCGGTTGCACCGTGGTCGATTTCGACAAGACCATCGCGCCCGGAGAAAGCGGCAAGGTGGAGGCGAAGATCGACACCAAGGAGTTCAGCGGGCCGATCACGAAGTCCGTCCTGGTCGTCTCCAACGACCCGGAACGTCCGACCCTCCGGCTGCTGGCTCGAGCGGACGTCAGGCCCGTGGTCGAGGTACTGCCGCGCCCGATCGTGCGCATGGGAGCCGTGGCCGGCACCGACGCCGAGGCCAAGGTCGTGCTCGCACCGGCGGAAGCCGGTCAAGACTTCGAGATTACGACGATCCAGTCGAGCGTGCCCTACCTGACGGCATCGTTCCGCAAGCTCGGTGACGGCGAGATGGTCCAGGGGCACCCGGGTCCGCAGTATGAGATCAATCTCGTACTGACCAAGGACGCTCCTCCCGGTATGGTCAAAGCCGACATCACAGTGCGTACGACGCTCAATGACGCTCCGATCGTCGGGGTGAAGGTGGTCGGCCGGGTCACGACCGTCGCAGCTCAGGCTCCCATCCGCCCCCCGCTTTCCGGCTGAACCCGACTTTTCCACCAGGTCCCTGCTGCGGGCGCCGAGACCCCATTTGTCTCGGGCCTCTTCGCAACGTGCGGCCTGGCCGTATCGAGCGAAAGCGCCGCCCCCGCTCGTCGGGGGCGGCGCGGTGCGTTTCGGTTCGCCGGTCACCAGCGTAGTCGGAGATTCAGCTATTTCCTCCGGCGCCGAGTCCGGGCCGGCCCGGTCGTGGTGGACTTGGTTTTCCCGCGAGGGGCCGGCCGCGCGGTCGTCGCCGTATTTCGTGCTCCCGTTGTCGTGCGCGCCGCCGGCCGGGCCGGTGTCTTGGCGCCGGCCCGTGCAGGAGCGTTGCGAGCGCCAGTCTGCACTCGCCTGACCGTCGGCAGCGGGGCGGACCTGGTGCTGACCGCGGAGGAACGCGAGGTCGTGCCGGCCTGCCGCACGCGAGTCTCGCGGCTGGCAGGCGCCGGTGAGGTAGCGGCGGACCGTGCAGTACGAGGCGTGCGAGCGGTGCCGCTTGGTGCCCGGGTCGCAGGGGCCGGCTGGATGCGGGCGCTGCCCAGACGTTTCCCTGTGGCCGAGGGTCGCTGCGGGCTGGGGACGATCGGCTCGGTCCGTCGCGAGGCGCGCGGGGAGATCGCCGCGGGATGCGGAGACGGAGAACGCGCCGGCTGTGACCTCAGCACGTCCGGGCTTCTCTGGGACCGCGCTCCGGCAGCCGTGGGCAACGTGCGGCCCTGAGTGGCTGTGGTGCGTCCGGCGTGCTCGCGGCGCGTCCTGGCCGAGTCGAGGTCAGAGGACACGCGAGGGCTCAGGACCCGCCGCATGGTGTCGTCTGCGTGCGATTCGACGCTGTGCTCGAGCCCGGCGGGACGGGCCATGCCGACCTCACGTCCGGCGATGCGGACCGTGCGCTGTTCGAGTCGGGCTTGGGGCACCGGTCGGCCGGAGCGGCGGACGACCTCAGTACGGCTCGGTGGTGTGGCCAGTGCCTGGACACGGCTCCCTCGGGGCACCGCATAGCCCACGACCGCACGCCGTGAGAGGTCGTCGTCGGCGAGGTGGTCCCAGCCGACGAAGTTGGCGTAGCGGGCGTCCTCCCATCCATCGCGGTAGCCGGAGGCGTAGCCGTCGCGCCGGCCGTGGTCGTATCCGTTCCAGAATCCGCGCCTTGCGTGGCTCCAGCCGTGGGGCGGGCACGCGTACCAACCAACCAGGCCGCCAGATCCGACCCACATCACGCTGGCGGGGGTGTACACGGTTCCGGGAACCCAGGTCCAGCCGACGGGTGTCATGGCCCAGTTGCCGAAGTGATGCGGGAGGTAGCCCCAGGGCTCGTAGGCGACCCACGTCCATCCGAGGTTGGTCCAGACCCAGCGACCGTTGGTGTACGGGCGCCAGTCCGCGGCGACCCAGGGCCGCCACACCCGGCCCAGACCGTCGACCCAGACCCACTCGCCGTAGCCTGCGAGCGCGACGTCGAAGTCGAGGTCGGCCGGGCCGTTGGCCCATTCGTCCGTCCAGGCCCACCAGCTTCCGAAGCCGACGGACACTCCGATCCCGCCGGTTCCAATGTGGAGCCCGAACCAGCCGGCCTCGGCCGGCGCCGGAGCGGCGATCACCATGGCGGCGAGAACCGGGGTGATGGCGATTGCGAGTCGTGAGCGTGTCATGGCGGCCTCCTTGACGCCGCCGGTTCGAGGAGCGGCGTCGCCTGGAAGAGGGGCAAGTAACGTGCCATGAGCGGATGAAGCGAGAGGGGCCTGTCCCACAGGGCGGTGTCCTCTACAGGTGACGATTGTCGCCGCAATGCGGTCGGTACGCGGCATCTCCGCCAGTGGAGAGCTCCACACTGCGAGGTCCCAACCGTCTCGTTGCCTGCGCTACACTGACCCGGTGAAGCTCTCACAAGTCTGTCTGGCCGGCGCCATGCTGGTCGCGTCACACTCGGGTGCGGCCGACCGGCTCTTCATCAACGGTGAAGTCCACACTCCCGAGGGGGTTGTCCGCGAGTCGATTCTGGTCCGGGACGGGCGAATCGTCGCCCTGACCCCGCAGGCGGAGACCACCACAACCGCGGCACCGGGAACCGAGATCGTCGATCTCGCCGGTGCGCACGTGCTGCCGGGACTCATGGATGCACACCTCCACCTGACCGCCTACGGGACCTCGCTTGAGCAGGTCGACCTGACGGGCGCGCGCTCGTGGGAGGAGGTCGTTCAACGGGTGGTCCGCTTCGCGGCCGGCCGGTCGCCGAATGAGTGGATCGAGGGTCGCGGGTGGGACCAGAACCTCTGGCCACGGGGTGCCTTTCCCGACCGCGCTGCGCTCGACCGCGCGTTCTCGGACCGCGCGGTGCTGCTGCGCCGCGTGGACGGGCATGCGGTGGTCGCAAACGGCAAGGCCCTGCAGCTCGCGGGAATCGGTCGAACCACCCCGGATCCTCCCGGAGGACGCATCCTCCGCCGAAGCGACGGCGAGCCGAGCGGCGTGCTGGTGGACAACGCGGTCGGCCTCGTCACCAGGATGGTCCCGAAGCCAGGCGCCGCGGTCATCGAGCGCCGAATCCTCACCGCGTGCCACGCGTTGGCGCGGTTCGGCCTCACCCAGATCGACGACGCGGGGACCACCGAAGACCAGCTCTCTGTACTGCGCTCGCTGGACGGTTCCCAAAGGCTGCCGATCCGTGTCTACGTGCTGCTGGACGGATCCGATCCCGATCTGCTCGCCCGGGAGCTGGCACGGCCGCCGAACTGGGGCGGACCGGCCATGTTGAGGATCGGCGGGGTGAAGCTCTACGCCGACGGTGCACTCGGCAGCCGAGGCGCGCTACTGGGCGCGGACTACTCCGACGATCCAGGGAACCGAGGCCTGGCCGTCATGAGTGCTGAGGCGCTCACCGCGGCGGTGCGCAGGGCCGCCGCCGCGCGCTATCAGGTGGCGATCCACGCCATCGGTGACGAGGCGGTGCACCGTGCTCTGAACGCCTTTGCCGGATTGGACCCGCGCTGGAATGTACGACTTCGGCATCGGATCGAGCACTCCCAGATCGTGAGACCGGAGGATGTGAAGCGCTTCGCCGCGTCCCAGGTCATCGCCTCGATCCAGCCGACCCACTGCACCTCGGACATGCCGTGGGCGCCGCAACGCCTCGGTCCGAAGCGGATCGCGTGGGCCTACCGGTGGCGCTCGCTGCTCGATGCCGACGCGGAGCTTGCCGGTGGATCGGACGCTCCGGTCGAGAGCCCGGACCCCAAGCTTGGCCTGTACGCGGCCCGGACCCGGAAGCGGCCGGACGGGACGCCCGCCGGCGGCTGGAACCCCGGCGAGCGGTTGCGGCCGTCGGAGGCATTGGCGCTGTTCACAACCGGCGCGGCGGTGGCTGGGCATGCCGAACGTTGGAGTGGTTCCATCGTCAAGGGAGCGGCCGCAGACCTGACTGTGGTGGACATCGATCCCGAGCGGGCTCCACCGGAACGGCTCTTGCACATGAAGATCCTGCGGACGGTCGTCGCCGGTCGCGACGTATTCGTTGCGGACGGCGCCGCGCGCAGTGGAGGCGCTCGATGATCGAGGGAGTGCGAGAACCCCGCGCGGGACGTCGAGCGATCACCGTCGGGGTCCTCGTGCTGGCGGGAGGGCTGGCAATGGGTGGGTGCGCGAACAACGGCGATGGCGCCTCCTCCGCCAGGGAGCCCGACTGGGCGGCCATGCGCGAGCAGATGGTCAAGACGCAGATCGAAGCTCGGGGCGTACGCGATCCGCGGGTGCTGGCCGCGATGCGGACGGTTCCTCGCGATCGGTTCGTGTCGGCGGAGTACCGGGCCGAGGCCTATCGGGACTCGCCACTGCCGATCGGCGACGGCCAGACCATCTCCCAGCCCTACATCGTCGCACTGATGACCGAGCTGCTCGACGTCGGCCCGAAGGCGAGCGTCCTCGAGATCGGTACCGGATCCGGCTACCAGGCCGCGGTGCTGTCCGCGATGGGCGTCGAGGTGTACACGATCGAGATCCGACGCGGCCTGTGCGAGCGCGCAGAGAGCTTGCTCGCCGAGCTCGGTTATGACTCTGTTCACGTGCGCTGCGGGGACGGTTACGGTGGCTGGCCGGCGGCGGCGCCGTTCGACGGGATCGTGGTGACAGCGGCCCCCGAACGCCTGCCGGATCCGCTTCTCCAGCAGCTCCGGGACGGTGCTCACATGGTGATCCCCGTCGGCGCCTTCTACCAGGAGCTGCGTGTGGTGACCCGGACGGGCGACAGCTTCGAGGAGCGCTCCGTGATCCCGGTGCGTTTCGTACCGATGACAGGAGAGGTCGAGCGTCAACGGGACTGAGGCTCGTCTTTCTCCACAGTCCTAGCCCGCACTATTCACCAGACTTCTGCTGCGGCCGGCGATGCGCTGCACTCAGCGGTGCTTTCTCGGAGTGCTCGACGTACTGTCGAGTACGCCTGCGCGCTCCTCGGCTCGAAAACCCCACTGTGCACGGCGCCTCGCCGGCCTCGCCACGAACGCTGATGAACAGTGCGGGCTAGTCGCTCGGGTCGGGGCGAGATCTGAGCCGCTTGATGCGGCTGCGAAGTCGCTTGGCCTCACGGCGGCGACGGCGCTGGGCGCGGGGAACACGGGTCTCGACACGCTCCGGCTCCTCGGCAAGGGCCGCCTCGACCAGCTCGAGGAAGCGAGTCAGCGCGTCGCGGCGGTTGGCCGACTGGGTGCGGTACCGTTGCGAAGAGATGCGGAGAACTCCATCCTTGGAGATGCGGCCGCGCAGCCGCTCGAGGAGCCTGCCGCGCTGGGCTTCGCTCAGACTTGGCGACTCGGCGACCGAGAACAGGATCGTCACCCGGGTCGAGACCCGGTTGACGTTCTGACCGCCGGGGCCCGAGCTCGGGGAGGCGATCATACGGAGCTCGTCCTCCGGGATTTCGAGATCCTTGCCGACCTGCAGTTTCATCGTTCGCCGTCGTCCCGGCGGCTTGCGATCTCGCGTTCGAGCAGGTCGAGAAGCTGGGTGTCCCACCGGCCTTCGACGGCCTCGCGCCCGAGCAGCTTCATTGCCTGTGAGACGCTGAAGTCCCGGCGGTAGGACCGCTCTGAGGTCAGGGCGTCGAAGGCGTCGGCGAGGCCGAGGATCTGGGCGCCGACCGGGACCTGGGAGCCCAACAGGCCGTCGGGATAGCCGCTGCCGTCGAAGCGCTCGTGATGCGACCGGATCAGCGGGAGCACCGGCCGCATCGTGCGAAGGGGTCGACAGATCCGCTCGCCGAGGGAAGGATGGCGCCGGACCTGGCGCATCTCATCGTCGTCGAGGCGGCCGCGCTTGTTGAGGAGGGTCTCGGGCATACCGATCTTGCCGATGTCATGCAGCAGACCGGCTACGCGGAGCACGTGGCATTCGAGCTCGGACATGCCGAGCCGTCGGCCGAGCCGCGCAGCCAGCAGTCCCACCCGGTCGGAGTGGCCGTGGGTGTAGGGGTCTTTTGCCTCGAGTGCGAAGGCGAGCGCCACGATGACCGCCTGTCGCTCCTCGAGGTCGTCCAGGTAGAGCCGCAGTCGCATCAGGGATCGCACCCGCGCGACGATCTCGGCATGCCCGATCGGGAGCACGAGGACATCGTCGGCTGCGGTCCCCGCTGCGTCGGTGGCCGCGTTGGGTAGTGCTCCCGTCACCAAGAGCACCGGAAGGTACTCGGTCTGCGGCCGACTCTTGAGCGCACGGCATATGGCGTCGGCCTGCCCGTTGGACATCTGGGCATCGAGCACGACGAGATCGGGACGCCGCCGGCATTCCGCGTCGAGTGCCTCGTCGCTGGTGGCGACCCTTTCGACGAGGCATCCGGCCCCGGCAATCGTCGAGGTCAGCGAGCGCAGCATGGCGGAGTCGCTTCCGACGATGAGCACCCTGCCGGCTGTGCGTGGCGCCGGAGGCGGCAGCATGTCGTGCCATGCAGCCGATCCGCGGTCTTCGACCGGCGAGATCCGGGCCACCGCCTCGACCAACTCGCGCCGAAACCTCCCCGCAGCTGCGTCGCCGGAGAGTGACTCCCTGACGCCGCCCCATCGGCCGCCAGTCGCCAGGCGGTCGTCGATGAGGTTGGCAACGGCCACGATCTCGCTTTCGAGGTTGAGGTCACCGCCTCCCAATCCGTCCGGAAAGCCGGAGCCGTCATAGCGCTCATGGTGGTGTCGCACGATGGGCCGCACCGGTGCGAAGGAGCGGAAGGGCTCGAGGATGCGTTCCCCGAGCTCGGGATGGGAGCGGAAACTGTTGCGTTCGTCGCGTGTCAGGCCCGGACGATCGTGCTGCGATGTGAGCGGCAGACCGATCTTGCCGATGTCGTGCAGAATCGCGCCCTTCGTCACGACCTCGATGGACGTGGCGTCGAGCTGCAGGGTCCGCGCCAGTGCAGAGGCGGTCGCGCTGACTCGACGCGAGTGCCCTGCGGCAGAGGGCGACGAGCTTTCGAGAGCCTCCACCATCGAGACGATGATGCTGTCGGAGGAGTCGAGCTCGTCGCGCAGGTGTTTGATCCGCACCAGGCTGCGGACCCTGGAAACGACCTCGGCGACGTTGACCGGCTTGGTCAGGAAGTCGTCAGCGCCGAGGGATAGAGCGCGGATGCGATCCTCGGATTCACTGAGGGCGGTCAGCATGATCACGGGGATGAAGTGCGTGCTGCGGCGGGAGCGAAGCTCTCGGCAGACAGCAAAGCCGTCGAGCCCTGGCATCATGATGTCGAGCAGGACACAGTCCGGTGGATTCGCTCGGGCCTTCTCGAGGGCGGAACCCCCGTCGGCTGTCAGCTCGACCGTGAACCCCTCGGAGGTCAGGATCTCTTCAACGAGCGCCAGGTTCTCGGCTTGGTCGTCGACGACGAGTACGCGGCCGCCGCGCTGGAGTGGCTCGAGGCTCGCCATCAGCCGACGATTCCATCCGACGTTGAGGCAGCGAACAGCGTCCGAAGCTCGTCGACGAAGGTGGCGGTCCGGATCGGCTTGGCGATGTACTCGTCACAGCCGGCGGTGAGAAAGCGCTCGCGGTCGCCGCGCATTGCATGAGCCGTGAGGGCGACGATGACCGTCCTTGTCCCGAGACTCGCCCCTCGCAGCTGAGCGACGAGATCGACACACCCCGAGGGCGGGATCTGCATGTCGAGCAGTACCAGGTCGACGGGACCGTGGCGGACGATCTCGAGCGCGGACCGGGCGTCCGTCGCCGACAGTACCCGGATGCCCGCCTCGGTGAGGAGATACTCCACGAGTTCCTGGCTCTGTTCATTGCCCTCGACGACGAGAACGCTCTTCAGCACATGCAACCTCGCTACCTCGCGGCTCAGGCTCTCCCAGGGTGGAAACCCGCTCGTGGGGTCGAGGGTCTCCCGGCGCCGTGAAGCCGGGTGCAATGATACCGCCTAGGGGGAGCGCTGAGGGATCACCCGGCAGAGTCTGGGCCGAGGTGCGGGAGGCGTTGGGGGCTGTGAGAGAGCGTGGGATGACAACGCGGAGAGCCCGCGAATCGAGAAGGCGAGGCGGGAGTTCATTGATGAGTGCTCCATACTCGCCGCCTACGGGATAGAATGTAGCGTCAACCCAGTGGAATCGTTCCCGGCGGCATCAGGTTGGTGTCGGCAACGACGGGAGGCGCGGCACGATGCAGCAACAGGCCGGGTTCGGAACCGAGCTCTACTCCGGTGCAACCGTGTTCGTCACTGGAGGGGGCAGCGGCATCAACCTCGGCATCGCGAGGACGTTTGCGTCTCTCGGAGCGGACATTGGCATCTGCGGCCGGACCGCCGAGCGGCTGGAAGCTGCCCGCACCGAGCTCGAGGCCATTGGAGCGAAGGTCTTCACAGCCGTTGCCGACGTTCGTGACGCGGCCGCGCTCGAGACCGCCTTTGCCGAGTGCGAAGCGCAGCTCGGACCACTCGACGTGCTCGTGTGCGGCGCTGCCGGCAACTTCCCGTGTCCGGCCAAGGACATCAGCCCGAACGGGTTCAAGGCCGTCATCGACATCGACTTGAACGGCTCCTTCAACGCCTGTCACGCTGCCTTCCCTCAGCTTCGGCGCACCCGCGGTTCGATCATCCTGATCTCCGCGGGTCACGCGTCCGTACCCTATCCGGCACAGGCCCACGTCTGCGCCGCCAAGGCGGGCGTCGACCAGTTGATGCGGGTCCTGGCCCTCGAGTGGGGGCGGTATGGCATCCGCTGCAACAGTATTGCGCCGGGGCCGATCGAGGGCACAGAAGGAATGCGCAGGCTCGCGCCCGACGACGACTCGCTCCGACGGCGATTGGAGGCGGCGATCCCCCTGGGTCGCTACGGCAGGACCGAGGACATCGGGCAGGCCGCCGCGTTTCTGGCGTCGCCGCTGGCGCAGTACGTCACCGGGACTGTGCTCACAGTCGATGGCGGCCAGAATCTTGCGGGATCCGGGACCTTTAGCGAGCTCATCCGGGCAGCCATGGCAGACGCGGTCGAGCCGTCCGCTCGTGGCGCCCGGTCGATGGACAGCCAGTCAGAGAATCCGGGAGGTGCGCGATGAAGATCTCCACCAGGTACCACGGCGACATCGTCGTCCTCGACCTCGCCGGGAAACTGGTCCTCGGCAGCGGCGACGTCAGCTTGCGCGGCGGTCTCCTCGACCTGCTCGAGGACGGGGCCCGCAAGATGCTCATCAACCTCGAGTCGGTGAAGAGCATCGACTCGTCGGGACTGGGCGAGCTGATCCGCTGCCAGACCACGGCCGCTCGTCACGGTGCAACGATCAAACTGCTCAACGTCAACCTCAAGGTCTACCAGCTGTTGACGATGAGCCGGCTGATCGGCGTGTTCGAGATCTTCGACGACGAGGCCAAGGCGGTCGCAAGCTTCAGCGAAGATTCAGACTAAATGGACCAATGGCGCTGCCAGTGGTCCATTTAGAGGGTGATCTCCGGGCCGGCGCCCTCCTCAGGCTTTGCGCGGGCGGCGTCCCACGCGACCCAGGCGGCCAGCGCAGCGAACATGCCGAGCCCGAGCCAGTTGCCGAAGCCGCCGAGATTGGAGAAGTTCGGGATCGACCGGCCGGTCGCGTCGGCGACCCAGCTGATGAGCCCGTCCGCGACCCCGGCGAGCGCGCCCCCCGCGATCAGACCCGAGGCGATCAGTGTGCCGCGGTTGTGGCGGGCGCGCTGCGCAGTCTCGTCCGGAGCCTGCCGCCGCACCCAGCTCGCTACGAGAGCCCCGAAAAGCAGCGGCGTGTTGAGCTCGATGGGTAGATACATGCCGAGCGCGAACGCGAGGGCCGAGATGCCGAGCATCTCCACGATCAGCGCGATGACGGCTCCGACGCCGTACAGCAGCCACGGCGCCTGGGCGCTTGCCATGACGCTCTGGATCACCGCCGCCATGGCGTTGGCCTGAGGCGCAGGCATCGGGTTGGGGTGGGCGGCCGAGGGCACGTAGCCCTTGGTGGTTGCGAACAGCACGATCGCCCCGGTGACCGTGATCGACGCCACCGCTGAGGCGAGGATGTTGGCCCACTCGATGCGGCGCGGTGTGGCGCCGAGCCAGTAGGAAATCTTGAACTGGGTCACGAGCGAGCCGGTCATTGACAGCGCGGTGCA
Source organism: uncultured Thermoanaerobaculia bacterium (assembly GCA_964597585.1). Taxonomy (GTDB): domain Bacteria; phylum Acidobacteriota; class Thermoanaerobaculia; order Thermoanaerobaculales; family Sulfomarinibacteraceae; genus CAVSIS01. The sequence goes on along the minus strand of CAZQYU010000011.1, from coordinate 8,298 downwards.
GACGACACCGCCGATGAGAAGCGTCGCGAGCATGCCGTCGGTTCCGGTCAGCCCGAGCTGTGCCAGCACCACCGCGGAGACGATCAGGGTCGTGAGCGTCATGCCCGAGACCGGGGTGATCGAGATGATCGCCACCGCCCAGGCCGAGACCGCGGCGAACAGGAAGGAGATCACCAACGTGAGCACGAGGGCGAAGGTCGCGAGGCGGGTCGGAGCCGCCGTCTCCGCGAGCACCGAGAATCGGAAGTAGAGCCAGATCGCCACGGACACGGCGAGCGTGATGAGGGCGACCATGCCCATCGGGATGTCGCTTTCTGTGCGGTGCGTGCTCTCGCCGGAGAGGCCCCCCGAGGCGAGCCGGCGGATCTCGGCGAAGGCCTTGGCGGTCGCCTGGACCATCACCGGCAGCATCTTGACGATCGAGATGATGCCGGCCATGAAGATCCCGCCGATGCCGATGTAGCGGACGTAGTTGGAGAAGATGTCCTCGGCGCTCATGGCGGCGATGGGCGGGAGCCCGGCACCGAGGCCCTCCGGAACGTGGACGCCGACCCAGTTGACCATCGGCACGAGCACGAAGTAGGCCAGAAACGAGCCCGCACAGATAATCGACGCGTAGCGCACGCCGATGATGTAACCGAGTCCCAGCACTGCGGCCGAGGTGTTGATGGCAAACACCGCCTTGACCTTGTCGGTGAGCACTGCGAGCGGCTTGACCAGTGCCGTGGTGAAGACGTCGCGCCACGCTGTCAAGGTGAGCGCGACGAAGTCGAAGACGAAGCCGACGCCCATGGCCGCCACCAGGACCTTGGCCTGCTGCCCGCCGCGCTCGCCGGTCATTAGGATCTCGGTGATGGCGGTGCCTTCGGGGAAGGGCAGCTTGCCGTGCATGTCGGCCACGAAGTAGCGTCGGAACGGGATCAGGAAGACGACACCGAGCACCGCACCGAGGAACGGGACGATGAAGATCTGGAAGAATGATGACTTGCCCTCGAGCCCGAGGACGTAGATGGCCGGCATCGTGAACACCGAGCCGCCCACGACGATGCCGGACGTCGCCCCGATCGCCAGGATGTTGACGTTCTCCAACAGGGTGGAGCGGCGCGCGAGCATGGCCGAGAAGCCCACCGCGAGGATCGAGATCGGAATCGCCGACTCGATGCCCTGGCCGAGCTTCAGGGCGATGTAGGCCGCCGCCGCGGAGAACAGGATCCCCATCGCGAGCCCGAACACGATCGACCGGACCGTGACCTCGAGTGCTCCGCGCTCTGCTGGGATCACGGGGGTGTAGACCTCGCCGGGTTTCAGCTCGCGGTAGGCGTTCTCCGGCAGCTTGAGTTCTTCGGGCTCCATGGACACCTCCTCGGGGAATCGGCGGCCTCGGGCCTGGGCGTCGCCGTTCGGCGGAGCGCGGCGGTCATTCTACAGCGGGGGAGCCACGTACCGCCCCTCGACGACGGTCCCGTCGGCGATCCCGGCCGGGCCCGACGCCGCGACCACGACCGCTGAACCGCGCACGACCACACCGGCGCCGAAGGTCACGTCACCCTCGACCGTCAGTGCATCGCAGGCGCGCAGGGACGGCGGCCCGGACGGGAACCTCCGGTCGAACTCGTCGATCAGGCGGTACCAGGCGGGGTCGAGCCGCACCGTGGGCGGACGTTCCCGGTCCGGGACGAGGGTGACACTGCCGTCGTTCCGGAGGAGGTAGGCGTCCGAGCGCACCGCGAGGAGGTCCGAGGTGGTCTTGACCGGCGAGAACCTCCGCCGCGGCACGTGGACCGCCGCAGCGTGTGGGAACACCGCGACCGCAGCGCCCATCGCGGTCTCGAGCTGGACGACCTTCGGGCTCGAGGGGTCGCGAGGATCGAGGTACTTGTGGTTGACGATGGTCGGCAGGGGCAACACGTCCCGGTGCTCGCGGAGCAGCCGCTGCAGACTCGGCAGGTGCAGCCACAGGTTGTTGGTATTGAAGTACCGGAAACGCTCGACGTCCTGAAATTCCTCGGCCTCGTCGGGCGGACACTGTGCGAACTCGCGCAGTGCGAGACGGCCGTCGGCGAGCCGACAGAGGTGGCCACCCTTGCGATCCGCGGGAGTCCGCTCCGCCGCCTCGACCAGCAGGTCGATCCGCTGGTCGACCATGAAGCCGAGCAGATCAGGATCGGGCAGCGCCCCCAGGTTGTCGGCGTTGGAGACGAAGGCATACTCAAACCCCGCCGCGATCAGCCGCTCGAGGAGGCCGGTGGTGGTGAGCGCAGTGTAGAGGTCGCCGTGCCCGGGCGGGCACCAGGCCTGCTCGCCTTCGCTCAGAGAGCTCGCCGCTTCCAGTGTCTCGGCCAGCACCTTGGGGATCTGATGCTGGAGAAAGCTGTGGGGAATCTCGTCGTGGGCCAGCTCGGGATACCGTGACAGCACCTCGCGACTGTCGGCCTCGGTGCGGAAGCTGTTCATCAGAATCAGCGGGATGCGGGCGCCGAGTGAGTGGCGGAAGGCGAGCACCTGGCGGCATATGAGGTCGAGGAAGGAGAGACCTTCCCGCACCGACAGCAGTGACTTGGCGCGCTCGAGGCCCATGCTGGTGCCGAGGCCGCCGTTGAGCTTGAGCACCACGGTGCGGTCCAGGGCGCGGCGACCGGAGCCCCGATGACCGGCGAGGGTCCCGGCGTTCGGAAGATCCTCCAGGGGGCGGATGGAGTGTCCGTGGAGCAAACCGCGCTCGCCGCCTTCCAGGCGCTGGTAGTGGAGCAGGAAGGTCCGAATGGCGGCGTCGGGCATGCCCGCTTCGGTCATCAAGCGGACGAGCGCGTCGCGTCGTGCCGTCGTCATGGGCCCACTGTATCGACCCGCAGGCTCCGACTGCAAGCACTGCTGCACAGCGGGTTTCGGAATGAGATACAATTCAGGGCGATGCGGAGAATGGTCTTCCTTGTTGCGAGTGCCCTGCTTGTGGCCGCTGCGCCGGTCATCTGGGCCGGAGAAGCGTCGGGAGGGTCGAGCGGGGCTGGCCTCCGCTTCGATCGTGGTTTTCTCCAGCGGCTGGTCGCCGATATCAGTCGTGAGCATGGTCTCGATCCGGCATTGATCGATGCCCTGGTTCGGGTCGAGTCGGACTACAACCCGGTGGCGGTCAGCCGCAAGGGTGCTCTGGGTCTCATGCAGCTCATGCCGGCAACCGCAGCGCGACTCGACGTTGACGATCCATTCGATCCGGAGCAGAACGTGCGCGGCGGGGTTCGCGAGTTTGCGCGACTCGTCGACCATTACGCCGGGAGCCTTCCGCTCGCTCTTGCGGCGTACAACGCCGGCGAAGGCGCGGTCGCGACGCATCGAGGCATCCCGCCATTTGCAGAGACCCGTGACTACGTACGTCGGATCCTGACCCTGTACACGGGACGTCCCTACATTCTGCCGGGAACCAGGCTGTCGCGTCCCGTCCGAATGTTGCGCGATCCCGGCAACGGGCAGACGGTGATCACCAACGTCGGTTCCTCGGGGGCCGCGTCCTCGACCGCTGCCAAGGGTCGTGGGGTGGTTCTGGGCGGTGGATTCGGGCACTCTGGCAACTGACCAGAGTGTCTCCCGCGTGAGCTTCGGCTGTATTCGTCCGCCGGTGGATCAACCGTACGGATGATTGACCTTCTCGACGCACCACGGAGCGCGGCTCGGAGGTTGGGGCATCGGAAGGCAGGCACCCGGAGCTTTCGGGAGATCGCCGCAGATTCCGCGGGGAGTTCACGGGTAGGGGTCCCCGGCTCCGACGGGCCGCCTTCATCCTCCGTACTACAATGTGCGCCGCCGTGTGGCGGCGGGAAGTCGGAGTGGAACCAGTGACCATTCGCCACGAGCAACTCGAAACCTGGGCGGGCATCCTGCTCGATCACTCCCTCGGTGGCATCGATCCCTCGGATCGGGTGATGATCAAGGGAGAGCACATCTGCTGGCCCTTGATGGAGGTTCTCGAGCGCCGGGTGATCGAGGCCGGGGCCGTGCCGGATGTGTACCTGATCCCACCGAACAACGAGCGGGGGCGGGTATGGTCGGCCGCCATGGGTCGTCTCGGCACTCCGGTACAGCTCGAGAACGTTCCCCGATGGCACCGCGCCCGCTACGAGAGCATGACCAAGTACGTCGAGGTGCTCGGCGCCGAGAGTCCTTCGGCATACATGGGCCTTGCCTCCGAGCGCCTGCAGGCTCTCGCTGCCGCTGACCGGCCGTTCGCCGATCTGCGGCTGTCCAAGCGATGGGTGATCACGCTCTTCCCGACGCCTGCGTTTGCCGCGCTCGAGGGCCTCGAGGCCGCTGAGCTGACCGAGTTCATCGTCCGCGCCTCGACGACAGACCCGCGCGTCCTCCGGGTGGCGGAAGAGCGACTCGCGCCGCTGTTCGAGCGCGGCAGCGAGATCGAGGTTGTCACGATGCATCCTCGGGAGCATCGTGAGCTGCACCTCGTGATGGACCTCTCACTGAGCCGACCCGTGCTCTCGTACGGGTTGCGCAACTTCCCCGACGGAGAGATCTTCACCAGCCCGGACGCGCGCTCAGTCGAAGGTGAGCTCTTCCTCGACCTACCGGTCAACTACGGCGGCGACGACATCGGGGGCATCTACCTGCGCTTCGTCGGCGGCAACATCGTGGAGTACTCGGCGGAGACTGGCGCCGACCGACTCGCCGCCATCGTCGAGACGGATCAGGGGTCCCACCGCCTGGGCGAGGTCGCCCTGGGTATGAACCCCGGTCTCGACCGAGTCCTCAAACATCCCCTGTTCGTGGAGAAGGTCGGCGGGACCCTCCACGTCGCGATCGGCGCCAGCTATGACGAGGGCTTCGTCGCCGATCCGGGGAGCGACGCCGGTCGGCAGAAGGTGGGGGAGCTGGAAGCCCTGGGCGCCCTCAACCGTTCTGCCCAGCACGTGGATCTGGTCGCCGACTTCCGCTCCGGCGGCTGTGGTCGACGGGTGATCCTCGACGGGGTCGAGCTGGTACCCGATGGTGGCGTGTGGGTCGTGCGCTGAGCGCCGAGAACGAGGTGGGCGCGGCGGCGCCGGCAAATGATGATCTGGAACTGGAGACGAGAATGCGACCTCTCGAGGAGATCACCCCGACCGAAATTTTTGGCGAGCTCAAGCGCGGCGTGCTCGGACAGGATGCCGCACTGCGCTTCGTCGCCGTTGCGGTCTTCAAGCATGCTACCGGCAAGGTGGCCGGGAACATCCTGCTCATCGGGAACTCCGGTACTGGCAAGACCACGATCATGAACAACATCCAGCGCCTCTATCACGAGGTGGAGGAGTACCGGCCGTTCCGGGCGATGACGATCATCAACGCCAATCTGCTGGTCGATCCGGAGCGGTTGGAGTTCCGGCCCGATCGCCTGCTGACCGCGGTCGAGCAGCGTGCCCGCGCGCTGGTCGGTGACAGCCCCACCCCGGAGGCGCTTCGTGGGGCCATGGAGCGCGCGACGATCTGCATTGACGAAATCGACAAGATGTCCGCCATCGTCGCGGGCAAGCCGAACCCGCTCGGTGTCGTCCTCCAGCAGGGCCTGCTCACCCTGATGGAGGGTGAGGTGGTAGCCCATCGGACCCACGCCTTCGTCGACGGTGAAGAGAAGGCCGTCACGCTGGACATGAACACCCGCCACATGATGTTCATTTGCGGTGGCGCCTTTGAAGGACTGTACGACCAGGTCTATCTGCGGGTTGTGAAGCCGGGCTCGGGCGAGAGGCTCAAGTCGCAGGCGATCCAGACCGCGGACGGCCAGGTGCGGATCGAGACCCGTTTCTCGCTCGCGGACTTCCTCAAGCCGGAGGACCTTTTCGAGTTCGGGATGGTGCCGCAGTTCATCGCCCGCTTCGACAACGTCGTGCTGCTGCGCGAACTCGGTGTGGACGTGCTCAAGGATATCCTCCTCAACGCGGTCGACTCGCCGTTCGTGCGCTCGCGACGCTACTTCGAGGTGCTGCAGATCCGCCTCGAGATCGAGGACCTGGCTGCTTCCTTGATCGCGGAGCAGGCCGAGAAGAACCTCCGGACCGGTGCTCGCTCGCTGCGAACGGTCTTTGGCAAGATCATCAATCGGCTGGAGTTCGACCCCTGGCACCACGAGGGTCTCGAGCCAGTGGCGGAAGGCGGGCACCTGCTGCGCATCAGCGCGGACATGGTGCGCCGTGCCAACGGCGGCTGAGGCTGGAAGTCTCGCCGGACTGCGACACACGTCACAACGGTATCCCCCGGCAGACAGCTTCGCTACACTGTTGCGGTGACTCACCAGTCCGCGCTGCGCCTCGACCTCGACCTAGTTGATTCACTCGGACGTCGGCTGCATCCCGAAGCGGTGGTCGTTCAAGAGGATCGCAACCTGGTCTTGGCAGCGCCGACAATCCTCGACCTCGACGAGGAGTATGACCTCGACGCCGCCTACCGGGCAGTTTCAGCCCACCGACCGTTGCCGCAGGGCCGATACCTGCTGTTGCGTCCATCTCCGGAGCGGTCCTACTGGACCTATCAGGCGGTCGTGCATGACCTCGAGCTCAACCCGACCTGCAGGCCCGGGGACGTGCGGCGCAGCCTCAGTGCGGTGCTCGCAGACGCGGTCCGTCGCGGACTGAGAACGGTTTCTGTCGAGCCGCTCGGGATGCTCGCTGACCGCGGCCTCAGTACGGATGAAATGGTGGAGGCGTTTGACGCCGCCATCCTCGAGCTCAGCGCCCGCCTCATGGAGCCGCTCCGCCTGGTCCTGCTGCTCGGAGACCTTGGCACGCTGGAAGAGGTCTCTCACCGTTTACGATCGTTGGTCCTGCGCAAGGCGAGCCGCAGCTTTCGAACCGTCAACGGCGATGCGGCCGTGGTCGAGGTGAGGCGGGAGGACAGCCGCCTGCACGTGAGATTCGTGCCGGGTTCGCTGTCTGGCTACATGGTGACACGGGTGAGCAACGTGGCGTGAGGACGGAGCGAAGCGTGATCGACAAGCGGCGAGGGACAACGTGATGGGACGGTACACCCTTTTGGTTTCACATCCAGACCTTGGGGAGATGAGCTTCCCTGTCGCAAGTAACGGCACCTATCATGTCGGCTCCCAGGCGGGAAACGACATCGTCTTGCCGCTCAAGGACGTCTCGCGGCGGCACGCGGTATTGAAAGTTTTCGACGGTTTCTGTCACGTGACGGACCTCAAGAGCAAGAACGGCACCTTTGTCGGAGGCCGCGCGACAGATTCTGCGGACTTTCGCTTCGGAGAGACGGTCCGCCTGTCATCGGCTTCCCTGGTCGTCCTCGAGGAGTACTCCGAACTCAGCCCGAGCGGTCCGGTCTCGCCGGTGGATGATGAGAGTATCGGCCAGGCAACGGCTGATCCGACCGCCGAGCATCTCGGCACACTGCGTGTGAGTGATCTGGTGGATCTCCTCGGCGAGATCCATCGCAGCCTCGGCACCCATTCGCTGACCGGGCCGATCGGATGGGCAGTGCGAACTCTGGGGGCCGGCGGGGCGATGGTCCTCTACGGGGACGGGGGGGGCGGTGTCGCTCTGGTCGCGAGCTCGGGTGACCTGGGCGGACTGGTTTCCGACAGCGCTGCGCTGCGGCGCATGGTGGAGAGGGGGCGCGGATCCGGATCAGCCGTCCACCAGCTGGTCGAGGACGAGCAGACGTGGGTCATCGGGACCCTCAGCCGGGGCCATGTCCTCGTCGTTCGTTGCGGCAAGCAGATCCCGGCGGTCTCCGGCCTCCACGCGCTGATGACGTCGCTCGATATCCTCCTCGATCTGCCGAGGTTCCCTCATGCCAACGACCATGCGTCGGTTGGCGGAGGGGAGAGCGGTCTGGTGGGACCCGGTCGGAGCCTGAATGACCTGCTCGCCGAAACCGAACGCCGGGCGATTCGCGAGATGTTGACGTCATCCGCAGGCCACAGAGGCGAGGCGGCGGAACGTCTCGGCGTGAGCAGATCCTCGCTCAGGCGGCGTATGCACCGCCTCGGCATTGAGCCGGACGACGACGCGTGACGGCCTGAGGATGAGCTAGAGTGGATCTTTGGGGTCGGAGGAGGCGGGCGTCCGCTGCGGGCCTTCGGGTCCGGGGAGGAAAGTCCGGACTCCTGACGGACGGCATGCCGGGTAACGCCCGGCCGCGGCAACGCGAGGGAAAGTGCCACAGAGAGCAGACCACCCCCGGAACCGACCGGGGGTAAGGGTGAAAGGGTGCGGTAAGAGCGCACCGCTTCTCCGGCAACGGAGGAGGCACGGTAAACCCCATGCGGAGCAAGGCCAAATAGGGAAGCCGAGGGTGGTCCGTCCC
>CAZQYU010000010.1:7491-33212 GCA_964597585.1 uncultured Thermoanaerobaculia bacterium | reverse complement strand
ACTCGCTGGGGAACATCCGCTTGACGCCGCGCACGAAGAAGGCGTCGTTGGTCGCGTTGTCGACCACCGAGGCGTAGGCGAAGTTGCCCGAGCCCGGCGCATAGTTGATGACTCGGATCATCACGGCGTTCCACTCGCCGCCGGACATACCGGCGAACGGATCGGTGAGCTGAACCATCGAGAACGGCGGGACCGTCACGTCCTGGGAGGCCGGGCCCCCCGGCGGGTCGTTACCGGTCGCGTCGTAGACCCGGATCTGGAACTCGCCGGTCACCGCGGTCGGGTTGACGACGCCGATGTTGACCCGGAATCGCCCGTTCGCGGTGTGCCGGACCGCATACAGCCACTGGTGGACCGCGGAATCCGAATCGGAGGGCTGGTCGGGCGACATGTCCTCCGTCGGGATGCCCTCGACGAGCTGCCCGAACGACGCGGTGCCGGCAGCGTTGACCGAGTAGACGCGGGCCCAGACCTGCACGGGCGAGCTCGACGAGTAGTGGATCGCACCCACCCACGCGTCACTCCCGACGCCGAGGAAGTGGTCGACGACGTCCTCGATGAAGATGACGCGCTTCCCGTCGATGACCTCGACCGGGTACGAGTCCGCGCCCGTGTTGTCGGTGTTGCTGCGACAGAACTGGAGGTTCACCGGACCGCTGCCCGAGTCGTCGACGACGATCCACAGGTCGGTCCGCCAGATCGAGCTCTCGAGCCCGGGCGAGTGAGCCGCGGCCAGTATCCACCCGTCGTAGTGCATCGTCTGGTTGACTTGCGCCGATGCCGTTGCTGCCGTCAACACCACCGTCGCCGCGAGCAGGCCAAAACCGATTCCACGCCACCACCTGTCGCCATTCCACTTTCGTTTCATGTGCCATCTCCGATCCGGGCCTCTTCGACCCTGGTTGGGTTCTCGTCAACCAACAAGGTAGGTCCCGCAGCGGCGGTGCACCTGCACACGGGCGACAAACTCATGCACCCACGCGACAGAAAGCCGTCGCCCGTGTGGCTCGCGCCACGCCGCGCACCCGGCTTGGCTTGACATCTGAGAGGTTCTCGCGTTTCTCGCAACACGCCCTCGCGAGGTGCACCTGCGCCAGGAGATCCTCGACGCCGTCTGGCCGGAGACGTTCATCACCGAAGAGGTCCTCACCAACGCGATCTGGGAGCTGCGGCAAGCGCTCGGCGGCGACGCTCGGAAGCCCCGCTACATCCGCACGGTTCCTCGGCGGGGCTACGGATTGGTTGCCCCGGTCGCAGCCCTCACGGCTCCCGGCGGCGCGGCTCCGGTACGGCGGCGGTGGCGCCGGCGCGCGATCGTGGCGGGGATCCTCGTCGTGCTCGCTGTCGCATCGCTCGTCGTCCTCCGGGCGGAGCTCGGCCACGGCGAGAAGGCCCTCTGGCCGAGCTCGATCGCGGTGCTGCCGCTGAAGTCGGTCTCGCGCACCCCGGCCCACACCGAGTTCGCGGCGGCGCTCACCGACAACCTGACGACGCAGCTCGCAACCTCCAGAGACTACGAGGTCCCGTCGCGAACCTCCGTGAACGCTCTGCTGGAGCGGGGAATCTCCGCCGACCGGATTCCACGGGAGCTCGGAACAGACGCCTTCATCGAGGGCACTCTGGACTTCTCCGACAGCGGCAGAGCCCGTCTCACGATCCAGCTCATCGACCGCGCGCACGACCGGCACCTGCGGGCGTACGAGCTCGAGGACGACATCCGGGATCGACTGGGCGCCGAGCGCCGCCTCGCCCGGCGGGTCGCCCTGGAGCCCTCTCGGGGTCGCCGGGACACCGGCGACGCGCCGACGGCCGTCGCCACCCCAGCGGCAGAGGCGACCCCGGCCGACGTGCCAGAATGTAGGCTACACCCCGCACTGGTAGCACCCTACCCACAGACCTCCGACTGCATCACATTGCTCGACAGAGAGGCCGGGCTTCGCCTGCGCCGGGCTGATCAGGCCGGCGAATGTCGCCGGGTCCGGAGAGTGGCGCGGGAGGGACCCGTGGGTTGAGGTGCTTCGGCACGGTCGGATCGCCGTGGAGGCCGCCTGGCCACACCGTGCGCCGATCGAGGCGCTCGCAGGAGCCGCTGGAGGGAGCCCGTGAGAGCAGCAACGCGACACGCATGGACCGCGGTGCTCGGCGTGGCCGTGATCGCCTCGTGCGGCTGCGCGACTCGCGGAACGTACCGGCCCGCCACGGCAGCCGACGTGGGTTTCATCGATCGGGCGGTTTCCGAAACCCGGGATGAGGTCACGGTCAGGGTGGCCGTGCCGACGCCCGAGGAGGCGCGCCAGCTGTTCGGGTTCAAGACCGGAAAGAAGGGCGTCCAGGCGGTCTGGGTGGAGGTGGCGAACGGCAGCGGGCACGACTACTGGTTCATGCCCCATGCTCTCGACCAGGACTACTACTCCGCGCTCGAGGTCGCGTGGTTGGGCCGCAGGCGCTACACCAGGGAGGCCCGCCGGGACATGGAGAGGGCTCTCCACGAGCGGGCGATGCCGTTCCGGGTTCCGGCGGGACAGGCCGTCTCCGGCTACGCCTTCGTCAATCAGACCCTCGGCGCCCGGCACGTGCTCATCGAGCTGGTGGGAGACCATCAGGACGTGCTCAGCTACGACTTCCTCGTGGAGGTCCCGGCGCTCGACACCGACTACCAGCAGGTCGACTTCGAGAGACTCTACTCCAGCTTCGACGACTTGGATCCGGAAGGACTTCGGCGCTGGCTCGAGCAGCAGCCGGCGACCGTCACCGACCAGAAGGAGAGCAGACTGGGAGACCCGCTCAACCTCGTCGTGGTGGGCTCGGAAGAGGCCGTGTGGCCGGCGTTCGTCCGCGCGGGGTGGCACGTCACCGAGACCATGAGCGCGTCCTCGGTGTGGAAGACCATGCTGTCGTCGGTCTTCCGTCGCCGCTACCTGTACTCGCCGATCAGCCCGCTGTACCTGTGGGGCCGCCCGCAGGACATCGCCCTGCAGAAGGCACGGGCCACCGTGGACGAGCGCAACCACCTCAGACTGTGGCTGGCGCCGGTCACCTGCAACGGTGAGCTGGTGTGGCTTGGTCAGATCAGCCGCGACATCGGCGTGCGGTTCACCACCAAGTCGCCGACGATCTCCACCCACAAGATCGACCCTGACGTGGACGAGACCCGGAGCTGCCTGCTCCAGGAGCTGATCTACGCCCAGGGGGTGGCAGCGTTCGGCTTCGTCAGCGGCGTCGGCGCCGCGCCCATCGAATCGCCGCGCGGCAACCTCACCGGCGATCCCTACTTCACCGACGGCCTGCGGATCGTTCTGTTCCTGAGCGAGGATCGGGTTGCCATCGACCAGCTCGACTTCATCGAGTGGGAGGTGCCACCGCTTTGAGCCGGTGCATGTGAACGGTCGTCGCTTCGCCGCTGCCTCCACTTGGATGTGCTCGACGGGCGCGACGACCCTGGTCAGACTCGCCCGCTCCAGGGCCGGATCGACAACGGATGAGAAGGAGGCTCGCACCATGAATCGTCGGCTCACCACCATCATCGACAGGGCTTTGCCGTTGTGCGGTCCGTCCGCGCGTCTCCAGGGGAGGCGGCCATGAGAATCAGCCTGACCGTGACAGCGGGGATCGCGATTGCCGTGTTGACCGCGTGCTCGTCCACCCGCGTGAGCACCGACTGGGATCACACGGTGAGATTCACCGAATACGAGACCTATCGCATTGTGCAGCCGGAGCGACGGCCGCCCAACCCGCTGATGCTGCAGCGGGTCGAGGACGCCGTCCGCCGCGAGCTCGACGGCAAGGGTTTCCAGGAGGTCGCGAGCGGCGGCGACTTCCTGGTCGCGATCCACGGCCAAGGCGGCATCGAGCGACGGGTCGACGTGACCCACTTCGGCTACGGCTACCGCTGGCGCGGCTGGGGTGGGTCGCACGTCAACGTCACCGACATTCCCATGGGCACCTTGATCGTCGATCTGGTGGACGCTGAGCGCAAGGAGCTGGAGTGGCGCGGCATGGCCACCGACACGGTGAGCGACAAGCCGGAGAACAACTGGAACAAGCTCGATGCGGCAATCACCAAGATGTTCCGTGCCTTCCCGCCCCAGTAGTCCGGATGCGGGATGAACACCTGGCGGGACTGATCCACCAGAGAACCCACCCTCGGCGGTTGCGGCTCACGATCGCGCCCCTCGTGCTCGGCGGCCTGTCGACTCTGATCAGCCTCTGGGTCGCGGTGCCGCTCGCGGCGCAGACAGCGCCGAACGACGAGGTCGCGGCCGACGCGTCATAGCAGAGCCCGGAGCCGAGATCGCGCTTCGACGAGTTCAATGAAAAGGCCGAGAGACTGTTCAAGATCATCCCGGTTCCCCTGGTCTACTACTCTTCACAGACCGGCACCATCTACGGCCTCGCCGAGTACAACCTGTTCCGCCTGAGCTCGGGGGACGAGGTGTCCCCGCCGTCCAAGGTCGAGGGGGTCGTCACCGCCTCGACGGGCGGCGAGTCCTTCCTCGGTGGCGGCGCCACGCTGTTGTTCGGTGAGGACACCTACATCTACCGCGGGGAGTTCGAGGTCGCGGAGTTCCCCGAGCACATCTTCGGCATCGGCAACTCGGTGTCGATGGCAGACCGCGAGGAGATCACCTCCAAGCACTGCTCCACCGCCAACCAGCTGCTGCACAGGGTGGGGCCGAACCTCTTCGTGGGCGGCGTGCTGAACCTCGCCGACTACTACGACATGGTCAAGGAGGAGGGAAGCTTCCTCGACCGCCAGGAGGTCACCGGCCGCGACGGTGGGGTTTCCCTCGGGCTCGGCGCCACCCTCATCAACGACAGCCGGGACTACCGGCACAACCCGCTGACCAGCAGCTTCATCCACCCCAGTGCCACCCTCTACTCGAGCACGTCGGCAGCGACCTCTCGTACCGCGACTACAGCCTCGATCTCCGGAAGTACCTCAACCCGTGGCGCGAGCATGTCATTGCCGGTCAGGCGTAGACCCAGCTCCTTCGCTCGAGATCCGCTTCACAGAGGCGTCATGAGGATCGAGAGCCGCCGCGCGTCGGCGGTGGTGACAAGGAGCGTGTCGGCTCCGGGCCGTTGCGAGTCCACGCGCGCGCCACCGGGAACTGCTGGAATGCACGGGTGTCGCGGAGTGTGCCGGTCATCGTTCCAACCCGGCCGGCGTCCGCAAGAGGGGGTCGCCGAGAAGCTGATGCAATCGTGCGGCTCCGGTGAACGCCGCCCGGGCCGGCGCAGGAGGCGACTCAGAAGGGAAAAGTGAAGCTGACCCTGATCCCCGTGAACACGTCGCCGAAACGATAGCCGACGGCGAGCCAGGGCAGCTTGACCTTGCTCATCCTGAGAACGGGCTCGGTGGAGAAGCTGAGGCCCACCTCCCACACCTGGCCGACGTCGAGTTCGGGCGAGGTCGGGAAATCGAGACCGGGAAAGGCTCGCCCAATCGCATACAGGCCACCGAAAACCGCGCGCGACCCGAGGTGGACCCCGAGTGGAGCCTGAGCATCGACGCCCAGGCTCAGCATGCTGTAGTCATCGATGCCGGAGCTTCGCGAACGGGGGCTAGCGTAGCGAGCCTCGCCACCCAGGGTCACCTGGATCGGTCCGGGCTGGTAGCTGCCGCGCGCCGCAAGGCCGAGCGCGTACAGGAGCTCGGTGTCGCCGTCCCAGGTCGAGGCGGTCACACCCACCTCGCCGAACGGTTTCAGCCTCCAGTGGTCACCCGCCCTCAGCTGAAGCTCCACACCTGGCATCACGCCCACTGTCTGCACCCGCTCGATGAGGTCGCCGAAGTCGCTCGAGGCTCTGAGATCATGGGCGCCCAGCGACATGGGCAGGGTCAGGCGCAGCCCCCAACCCTGCGTCTCCACATCGCGGATGGTGTAGCCGAAGGGTATCCGGTACAGGGTCAGCGACCGCGCCTCGGCGCCCGACACGCCTTCCGCGTGATCCAGAATCTCCTGCAGCGGCTCGAGCTCCTGAGCCCTCGCCGTGGTGACAGCGAGGGGCAAGGCCCAACAGAAGAGAGCCAGGGCCAATAGGAAGAGCGAGCGAGCTCCCATCGCGGCTCCAGTCCCTCAAACCTCCGACCGACCAGCACGGTTATCTGACGACAGCGGCACCTCGGATGACGGACTTCCCAGGAGTCTCCGGTGCCGGGAAGAGGCAGAACGACCTGACGTTGTCGAGAGGGATGAAGTGAAGCTCGCCACCCGCCTCGACCACGATCATCCGCTTGGCGAGGAGCTCCTCGGCGAGCATCTCTCGCGCCACCGAGTTGCTGCCTTGAAGCGGAAACTCGAAGGTCGTGGTGGTCCCGTCGATGAAGTGAATGCGCAATCCCCGTGTGTCGTCCATGGCACGGTACCTCCGAGCCCGGTCCCTGATTCAGGTCAAGGAACAACCTTGTCTGATCGCTGTCCGCCGATGCAGTCAGCCGTTTTCGCCAGCTAGTGCCGGTCGCCAGAATCGTCCTTCCGAGCCACCTCGCCGTCGTGGGCGGCGTCGAAGGCCTCCCGTAGCTGGGACGCCCACTGCCTCATGATGCGCTCGGCAGCGGCGCGGTTGGAGAGCTTGGTGGCCCACTGCCAGTAGTGCCTCTCCGGATCGGCTCGTCTGTCCACTGCCCGAGCCAGAATCTCACCGCTGACCGAGTCGATCATCTCGAGGAAGAGGGTTCCTTCGCCGGCGCTGCGGACCTGGGTCCGCGCCAACGGGTCGAGGTCCGGGGCGGTCACCTTCAGGTTGATGATCGCGGGTTTGAGCACCAGGGTGTCCGCGGCCGGTTCGGTGACGATGGGATAGCCGCCCTTCTCCCCGAGCTCCTTGGCGAACACCTCTTCGAACAGATCTGCGATGCCTTCCTTGATCCTGGTCATGTCCTTCCCGGTGACCCTCTTGGAGCTGACAGACCCGCCGCGGGAGCGGTTGTAGTCCCTCGCCCAGTCCTTGCGGAACGCCACCTCGCAGGGCAGGATCATCAGCCTCGCGTACCCAGCGAAGTCCACGTCCGGCTTGCGGTAGACCTGGGTGGTCCTGGTTGACTTCATGAGAACGAGGCCGTCGAAGGTCGTCTCCTCGTCGTCTCCAGCCTGAAGCGGGGGCACCGCCAGCCCAATGGCGACCGCGAGCGCCGCGACAGCCAGCCACACGACAGGCGTCCCGGTCTTCCGTAACCCGTGTTCAGGGACTCTCATCTGTTGGCCTCCATGCTTCTGAGCTCATCAGCAACCCCCGAGACAGAGCCCGGGTCTTCCCGGGGCGCCGGGCGCGATTGACGTCGGTGTCCGCGTCGTGCAGACGCCAGGTGAACTCGCCCACAGGGCTGCCACGCTCTCGTCTCGAAGTGCTCATCACGTCTGGCCAACTGCGCGGGTCTCGAGACAGGGATGTGGCGACGCCGACTCGCGCCGATGGCGTCAGAACTTGACCATGTAGTCCTTGGCCTCGAGGCATACCGTGAACGCCTTGATGAAGTTCTCTTGCTGCTGAGCGATCGCCTGCTGGGCGCTCTGACCCTGGCGGGCCGCTTGTGTCTGGGCGTGCTGCCTTGCAGCTGCTCCTTGCGAGGCACCGGAGACCGCGCCGAGCCCCGCACCCCAGGCGGCGCCCTTGCCGGTGTCGCCTGCGATGGCGCCGATGAGCGCTCCCGCTGCCGCGCCCCGGACCGCGCCCTGGGCGCCGGCGCCAGACCCCGCTCTCTTGGCCTGCTGCTTGGCCTGCTCTGTTTGCTGGGCCTGCTGCTGCGCCTGCTTCTGGAGGTCGAAGGGATCCGATCCGGTGTTCTGCACAGCCCAGTTGTAGCAGGCTGCCTCGTCCATGGACTGCTGCTCGGGATTCTGTCCCTCGGCAGGGAACACGTACACGTTCAGCGTGGCGGCCAGGGTCTTCTGGCCGGTGGGCTGGGTCGTGGTCTGGGCAGCCGCGATGCTGGCCGAGCCGGCAACCACCACCACTGCCAGACCGATCACGAAGGCGTGAGTCGCTCTCTTCATGGGTCTTCTCCTTTGCTCGAGAGGCATGTCGTTGACCGTATACAGTTGCGCTCTACTCTCCGGCCAGGGGCGTGCACGCGCCGAACACGCTCACGGCCAGACCCTGACGCGCCACGGCCACGGTCGCGGCGCCTGTCTGCTCTGAGATCATGAAGCTGAAGGCACGGCCGTTCTCCAGTCCCTGCAGAACGATGAGGCCCTCCTCCCGGTACATCTGTGCGATCGGCGTCGACCGGTTCTCTCCGCTCGCCTTCGTGGTCGCCAGGGTCTTGGCGCCGAGATCGACCTCGATGAACTGCGGCACATTGAGGTTCCAGGGCAAGTCGGTCGTGCACTCGCCGGTTTCCGTGCAGTGCGTCACCTGCACCGCGGTGCAGAGGAACCGATCAGCCCCGCTGAGGTCGTCCGCCTGCGCCGCGGCCGGCAGAGAGAGAAGAAGGGTCACCAGAATCGTCAAACCCAGTCTCGAGATCATGGCCTTTCTCCTTGTTCATTCCCAAAGGTTCGGGCAGTTGCCCCTACGCCGCACCGCCCCGGGCGCCAACCCGGGCCGTGCAGCCTGCCTGTGATCAGTTGAGCTTCTTGTTCTTCCAGTATTTGGTTCCGGCGATATCGGCCGACGCCATGAGGCCCTTGTCGGTCATCTGCCAGACGGCGATGCCGTTGACGAAGCCGGCGGCAGCGTTGGCGCCCTCGGTGCCCGCGGCGGCCTGTGCCGACGCGCCGGCCTTCCATCCCTTCTCGACGAACTGCTCGAAGGTTGTGCTGTCCTGGAAGAAGAACACGACCTGGTAGCTCTGGCCGCCGAACCCGACACCGACGCCTGCGGTGCCCATCTTCATGTAGGTGCGCTCACCGGTCTGCTTGTTGACGGCGACGCCGTTGCCGCCGCCGCCCGAGAACCCGAGGGCGATCTTGATGTTGTCGAAGACGGCCCAGCCGTACGCGCTCTGGAACAGCTCCTCGGCCTTGGCGTCGCTGGCGAGGACCACGGACAGGGCTTCGTCGGCGGTCTCGTTGATCTTGGCCCGCTTGGCCTCGCTCTTGAGGAATCTCCAGTCCTCCTTCTCGGCGGCCGCGGTCGGAAGTGAGGCGGCTGCAAGCAGCGCCAGGCCCGCGACGAGTGCGATGGTCGAATGTGACTTCAAGGTCATTGTGCCCTCCGTGTCGTTGAGTCCGCTCGTGCTCGTGCCAGTGGAACGCTCCACCGGCAGGTTCGCTGGTGGTGCTTTCAGGTGTCGTCTGCGGCATTCCCCGCGCAGTGGCAGGCTGGGCGATCCGTCCACGGAGAGCTCGTCCACGCGTGCTGTCCAAAGGTCTGCAGCGGTGGATCGACGGGGCTGCCATGCGACGAGCTCACGGTCCCAAGGTGAGGAACGCAGCGGCTGCGAACACGGCGGGGAAGGCCACCCGCGACCACCTGTCGAGGCGGAGCGCGGCGTCCAACCGCTTGACACGCCCAAGGCGGGTGGTGGCCGTGACCTCGATGAGGCTCAGGAAGACGAGCACCGTGGAGGCGAGGATGAAGGCGTCGAGCCGGGTCAGGTAGGAGATCTTCGGCAGGCTGGCGTTGACCGCGAAACGGAAGGCGATCAGAGTCAGCATCGTTGTCGTGGCGACGCTGATCTGAGGGCCTCCCTGCGCCGGGTCGAGCCAGAACACCAGCCACGACATCATCACGATCAGAGTGAGGGGGATGATCACTTTGACGATGAAGTAGCCGCTTCGGCGTTCCGCGACGAAGGTGCTGCGCAAGGAGGCGAACTCACGTTGGGCCCCTGCCGGCCGCCAGGTCTCCGCCGCCACATCCGAGCCCGTGATGTCGAAGTCGGTTGCCGAAAGGTCGGTCGAGATGGTGCTGTCGATGCGCGACGTGGGCACGATCTCGACCTGATCGGGTGTGAGGCCGGAGGTGACCAGCCGCAACGTGAGCCCCTGGGAGTCCCACGGGTAGGCCCGCAGGTCCATGGGCTGCGAGAACTCGCCCCAGAATCGCTGCCGGTAGCGCACCTCGCCGCCGGGGAGAACCTCGAGCCGATCCGGCATGGACGTGGACAGCTGCCGCCCGTTGGTGAACTGCAGGTTCGGCTGCCAGATGTCAGTGATCCCGTAGGAAACCGGGCCCGGCCCTTCGTGCGCCAGACGGGGGTCGCTCCACGCCGCCTCCACGTAGACGTCGGCGGTGAAGCTCTGCTCGGCGCTGTCGATGCGGCTGATGTCGAGGACGTAGGCTACCACCTCGACTCGCACCGGTCGGCCGTCGGCAGGAGGGGAGGTGGCTGCGGCCAGCGTTCCACACCAGCCCAGCGCAGCGAGTGCGCTCAGCGCGCAGACCCTGGAGGACATCGCTCTCGTCTCCTTGAGGGGGAGGAGCAACTACTCCTCCGCCGTCACCAGGGGGATGTCAGCGGCCAACCCGACGGCGATGATCGCGTCCACCTTGTTCTCGATCTGCAGCAGGCGCGCCACCTTGATCTCCGTGAGAACCTTGCGGAACCGGGGCAGGTACTTCCGCTTGACCTTCAGCTGCTGCTGCTGGATTGCCATCAGCTCGTCCACCATATTCTTGGCCTGCGCCTCGGTCGCACTGTCGTAGATCATCGCGTAGTCCTGGATCAGCTTCTGCAGCCGGTCCCCCACCTTGGCCATCTCGGAACGGTACTCCCGGTACACGGGCCAGAACGACTCGCCCTCGGCGTCGGTCAGCCCCAGGTTGCCCGCGACGACGGCCTGACGGTCCGCGAGGACATTCGCTCGCAGCTGCTGGAGCTGGTCGGTCTCGCTGACCTGCGCGAGCGCAGGGGCCGCACAGCCCACGACGACCATGGCAACGACGGCGAGGGAACGGGACAAGGTCTTGGACATTTCAGCCTCCTATTGGGTCGTGCGCCCGATGGTGTCGGGCACGGTCACTCTGGGATCGCTCAGCACCGAGGCCGGTGCTCGGCTGCCAGCTGCTGTCGCGGCGCGTACCGCTTCGGCGACGAGTCGACGCGCTCCATGTGAGGCCTCGGCCTCCGCCGGGCTCCTCCACGCCGAAACGAAGAGCCTGGGATGGCTGTCGTTGGGGCCCTCCGACCCGGAGCCTGGAGGACTTCGGCATGCGCTCGCGGTCGTGCGCGCGGCTCAGTCCCTCTCTCGGTGGTGGGTCACCAGGGCCCCGATCAGACTCCTGGCCCTCTCGGCGGTGGGCCACCTGGACCGCGAGCAGACTCCTGTTGCATCCGATCATCGACAGAGAACATGCGGCATGGAGTCGATGCTGTGAAGTGTCTTACCAGAGCTGAATGTAGCCTACATGACAGCGCGCTAAGCCCGCACTATTCACGAGGTTTCTGCTGCTGATCGCGATCGCCGGCCCGGCCGATGCCCAGCTGGTCGTGCGCGGTTCCCTTGGGGCCGCGAGCACGGCGAGCTCTGACGCCCGGCTGATCCGCCCCGGCGGAACCGATCTCACCTTCCCTCTCCTCGACACCCCGGGGCGCGTCGCCCCGGAGTCTTCTCTTTCCTCACGGGATCTTCCGATGACCCTGACGGACGCCCGCCCCGGGCGCGGTCGCGCTGGCTCGACCCGTTCATCCGCTCGATCGCTGTCCGGTCGCTATACAATCATCGGATGCACGGTCACCAGACGACCCTGGTGAGGATCCCGCTCTTCGTGCTGCAGCGGTGCGAGAGCGCCCCCATGCCGCTCCTCGCGCCCGGAGCAGCGCCCACGCCAGCACCTTCCGCGCCTCGGTCGACTACGACCGTGCGATGGCCCGGCTGGTGTTCGCCGGCTCCCAGTTGGCGTTGCCCGTGGTTGCGGCGGACCAGCAGCTCGGCCAGTACCTCGACAGCCACGCCGCAGGGGTGCTGGCCGGCCTGGCGCCGGCTGGCGGCGTCGTCGACCGGGTGGAGCGCGCCGTCTGGGCGGAGATGACGGCCGGGGGGTGTCCATCGACGCCGTCGCGCGGTCGCTCGCGGTCAGCCGGCGCTCGTCGCAGCGCCAGCTGCGAGAGGCGGGCACGTCATTCAGCACGATCCAGGACCGGGTCCGGGAGGCGATGGCGGCCGACCTGCTGGCGGACCGCTCGCTCGCCATCTACGAGATCGCGTTCCTGCTCGGCTACTCCGAGACGAGCACCTTCTACCGTACCTTCCGCCGCTGGACCGGGTCCTCACCGCGCAGGTTCCGCGACGCCAAGGCCAGCGGCAGGGAGCAGACCGGCCGGCCGTCGAGCTGACAGGCCTGGCTCAACCGTCGGCCGACCTGCTGGCGAGCGGGCGCGTGGCAATCTTGCGGGGGGTCGCTCCGCCCAGTACCATTCCGGAGGTTTGGACACGACGAGCTCAGGTCTCCGACCCGGCGCGAGTCACCCGGCTCCTGGCCCGGTGCTCATGCTCGTGGCCATTGTCACGGCGGCGATGGTGTTGCTGCCCGCGCAGGGTGCCGCGGCACGGGAAAAGATCGATGTGGTCACCCTCAGGGGCGGTGACAGGATCACCGGCGAGATCAGGGAGCTCACGCTCGGCGTCTTGACCGTGAAGACCGAGCACATGGGCACCGTCGCGATCGAGTGGATCGGCGTCCAGGCGATCTCGACGACGCAGCTGTTCGAGGTGACCGACATCGACGGCAGGCGCCTCTACGGCAGCCTGGGGCCGTCGGCCGAGGGCAACGCCCTCGAGGTGTCTGCCGGCGGCGTCACCGTCGTCCTCGGCCACGATCAGATCGCCCGCATCGCTCAGATCGAGGATCGGTGGCGGGATCGGTGGAGCGGGTTCGTGAACCTCGGCGCAGGCTTCGCCACCGCCAACAGCCAGAAGGACCTCACCGTGGACGCCGGGACCACGTATCGGGCCGAGTCGTTCCAGCTTCAGAGCGCTCTGGCTGGCTCGGCCAGCGACCGGGACGACGTGCCCAGGACGTCGCGCGCCTCACTTACTACCGCGTACCAGAGGTTCATGCGCGGACGCTGGTTCTGGTTCTCCGAGCTGCTCCTCGCACGAAACGAGGAGCTCGACCTCCGCCTGCGATCGTCGCTGGTGGGGGGGCTGGGACGCTACCTGGTCATGACTCCCAGGTCGCAGCTGTTTCTGGCGGCGGGCCTGTCGGGAGTCCGGGAGAACTACGCCGGCGACGAGCTGGGGGGGTGGTCGAGCGAGGCGGCGTTCACGGGCTCATACCAGCTGTTCGTGTTCGAGGGCCGGCAGACCTCCCTCACGACAAATCTGTCGGTGCTGCCGAGCCTGACGGTGTCCGGACGCTACCGCATCGAGTTCACCTCGTCGCTCCGCCGCAAGCTGGTGCGCGACTTCACGGTCGCCCTGACCCTCGAGGAGAGCTACGACTCAAAGCCGCCCGAGGGCGCCCGGTCGAGCGATCTGCGATTCCGGACCTCCCTGGGATGGTCGTTCTGAAGCGGTGATCGCCAGGCTCACGTTCAGCTGGTGATCGGCGAGCGGTCGGTGGGCTCCACCGGCATACCCGCCCGACGCAGCCCGTCCATCAGCTCGTCCACGACCGGGTCGATCTTCAGCGCTCGGCGGATCAGCTTGCGGGCGCGGCGCGGGAAGTCGGGCTTCAGTCCCATCACGCGGTCCACGTGCGGTCCCGCCTCGTCGCTCCGTCCGAGCTTGCCGAGCATGGCGGCCATCGCCACATCGTCCCAGAAGCTGATGAACGGGCGGTGCCTGCGGCTCTCGGCAAGCGCAATGTCCCATTCGGCTCGCAGCCAGTGGTCGATCACGAATGCGGCATGGAACCAGGCGGGATGACAGGGGTTCATGACCATCGCCCGCTGCACCAGCGGCAGCCCGCGCTCGATCTCGCCGCGCAGGGCGTGGATGTATCCGATCGTGCCCACGGTGTAGGGGGAGTTGGGGTTCAGGGCGAGGGCGGCTTCCGCCTCTTGTTCAAAGCTCCTGGGCTCGTCGGCGAGATGGCTCGCGTAGGCCAGGATGAGCCGCGCGAGCTGCAAGCCCGGGTCGAGCGACACGCCTCTGTGCGCATGCTCGAGCGCGGTGCCCAGGGCGTTGTCGAAGCCCGGCGCGTCGAAGGCGTACATCTGGCAGTACAGGGTCGCCAGCGCCGACCACGCCGGAGCGTACTCCGGCTCCCTCTCGGTGGCGCCGCTGAGCGCGGAGAAACACTCTGCGGCCGACTCCAAAGTCGGCGCGATCTGGTGGCTGTAGTACCGCAGCATCGCCTCGTAGGTGGCGAGCTCGGCCGGGCGGCGCTTGCGCGACTCGGCGGACAGACGGCGGGCGATGATGCCGTACTCGCTGGCGATGGAGCTGACCACGCGCTGTGCGATCTCCTCCTGGGTTGCGATGAGCTCGCTCGCATCCGGCGGGTGCGTCGACGCGTCGGCCCAGATCTGCCGTCCCTCCCCGGTGTCGATCAGCTGAGCGGACACCTTGACCGTCTCGGCGTCGCGTCGTGCCGCACCCCTGAGCAGGAAGCGCGCGCCCACGGCCCGCGCCAGCTCGACTGGATCCTGGGGCGTCCCTGCTGGTTGCTGTGCCAGGTGGCAGGGGACGACGGCGATGTCCTGGAACCGGGTCAGCTCGGTGACCAGCTCCTCGGTCAACCCGACGGTGAGGGCGAGCTGCGCGGGGTCGCCGCTCAGGTTCTCGAACGGCAGCACGGCGACCGAGGGTCCAGTGGTGACGGGCAGGTCGTCGGGTGCGGGCGCGGCCGGCAGCGCTTGCGTGGAGGCGGGCTGGCCCGGTATGGGCGCCGGGGAGGCCGGCGCCGCCGGCCTGGCCGCGAACCGGGGGATGTACCGCCCCTTGGGAACATCGATCAGAATCGGATCCCCGACCCCGGCCACGAGGTAGTAGCGCTCGAGGGCCCGGCGCAACCGTCCGGCCTGGATGCGGACGATGGGGTCGTTGGTGGCGTCGAAGTCCTCACTCCGTCCGAACACCTGGACCGCGATGGTGTACCCCTTGAGACGATGGGACCTGCCGGCGAGCTTCTCCTCCACGACAAAGCGCAGAAAGTCCCGCACCCTGTCGGTGGCATGAAACTCCGGGCTGGAAAGGATGCGGGCGAGCTGCTGTCGAATCCCGTCGTGATCGAGCCCGCTGCTCCCGTCCACCGCTGTGGTTACCGGTCTGTCAATTGGCTCCATGATCTGCTGCGGCGGCCATGATAACACTCCCCCGGCGAAGTGTAGGCTACATGTCGCTCTGGTAGTCCCCTACCCACGACCCCGCCGCGGCTCCAAACTCGCCATCGGATACAGGGAAGCGCTGGAACGATCTGTGATCGCGGCGCCTTGGCGGCCTTCGCGCCGGGAATCGACGGTGCGTTCAGCGGCCCGCCGGCCGTGCGGAGGGAGTGACGAATGCGAGCTCAGCTTCCGGGTGTCATGGTCTTGCTGGTGTTGTCGCTGGTAGTCGGTCTCGGCTGTGCGTCGAGCCCGACGGCCGCCGCGTCTTCGCCCTCACCGATCGGCCCATCGGGTTTTGCGAGGCCATGAGCTCGGCGCGGTCGCGTCGCTACGAGTTCGGCTTCGTCGACATGACGCTGGATGCCGGGGGGCGGGGTACGGGCACCATGATCGCGGCCGGCAAGGTCACCCTGCTCGAGGGCGACACGGTCGAGATCGAGAGCCTGGGCGTGGTCCCGGTGCGCCTGATGAACGTACGCGCGCGGTAGCGAGTGCCGACACCGCCGCCGAGCCGGACCCGAGCCTTGTCGGAGTCGTGGTCGCGGCGGCTTCGCACCGCCGCCGCGAGCGGCTGGTGCGCCGGACGGAACGGAGAGCAGCATGCGAGCAGAGGTAATGTGTGCAGGGTGGCTGGTGGCGTTCGGGTCAGTGGCCGTGGCCGCGCCGGAGGACTGGCCGCGAACCGTAGACCACGCCGGCAGCGCCATTGTCATGTACCAGCCCCAGATCGAGAGGCTGAGCGAGAACGACGTCGAGGCGCGCGCGGCGGTGTCGGTGTCGCCGGCGGACAGCGAGGAGGTCTACTTCGGTGCGGTGTGGATCACCGCCCGGGTCGACATCGACCGCGACTCGCGCACCGTGACCTACCGCGACATCCGCGTGCCGCGGGTGCGGTTCCCGGAAGCGACCGCGGAGCAGCGCGACAGGCTGGCGCGGATCATCGAGCGGGAGATGCCCGCCTGGGAGCTCGAGGACTCTCTGGACCTGCTGCTGCCCCTGCTGGAGCTGGCCGAGCACGAGCATCCGCACGACCCCGGGCTCAACAACGACCCGCCGCTCATCATCGTGGCGAGGACGCGGTCGGTGCTGGTGCTGTTCGACGGAACGCCCCGCTTCCGCACCGTGACCGAGCCCGAGCAAGCGCGCACGCAGGAGATCGAGCGCGCGCTCAATACGCCATTCACTGTGGTCCACGACCCCACCAACGGCGACTACTACCTGCACGGCGGCGGCGACCTGTGGTACGGCGCCGCCTCCGCGCTGGGGCCCTACGCGCCACGTGCCGAGGTGCCCGAGGTGGTGCGCGTGCTGGCGCCCGAGCAGGATGAGGAGGAGGGCGACGGCGACGCCGAAGCCGCCGCGGCGCCACCGGTGGTCGTGACGGCCACGGAGCCCACCGAGCTGATCGTGATCGACGGCGAGCCCGAGCTGGCGCCGGTGGGCGATCTCGACCTGCTGCACATCAGCAACGCCGATCGCGACATCCTGGTGGACACCACGTCGCGCACCCACTACCTGCTCCTCGCCGGGCGCTGGTACTCGAGCCCGCCGTCGCTGGAGGGCCCGTGGAGGTTCGTGCCGCCCCAGGACCTGCCCGAGGTGTTCGCCGAGATCCCCGCGGACTCTGACGTCGCGCACGTCCGCGCCCACGTTCCCGGAACGGACGAGGCGAAGGAAGCGGTGCTCGACAACACCATCCCCCAGACGGCGGCGATCCGCCGTGACGACAGCTCGCTCACCGTGCAGTACGACGGCAGCCCGCAGTTCGACCGCGTCGACGGTGCGGCCGGCGTCGAGTACGCGGTCAACTCGCCGCAGTCGGTGCTCAAGCTCGGCTCGACCTACTACTGCTGCGAGCAGGCGGTGTGGTACCAGTCGGGCTCACCCACCGGCCCGTGGCAGGTGTGCACCAAGGTGCCGGAAGCGATCTACGGCATCCCGCCCTCGAACCCGAACCACAACGTGACCTACGTCAAGGTGTACGACGTCACCCCCGAGGTGGTGTACGTCGGCTACACCCCCGGATACCTCGGCAGCTACGTCTCCGGCGGCTGCGTGGTCTACGGCACCGGCTGGCGCTACTCCGGCTGGTATGGCACCCGCTACTACCCGCGCCCCTCGACCTGGGGATTTCACGCCACCTACGACCCGTGGTCCGGCTGGGGATTCGGCGTCAGCTGGAGCGGCGGCCCGTTCAGGATCACCTTCGGCACGGGGGGCTGGGGACCGCACTACGCTTACCACAGCTGGTGGGGGCCCTGGGGGTGGCGGCCGTACTACCCTCCGCACTACCCCGGGTACCGGCCACCGCACCCGGGCCACCGGCCACCCTACCCGGGCTATCGGCCCCCCGGTTACTATCCGCCGCCGACCCACCTGCCAGCGGGAAGGCCACCGGCCGGAAGCACGCGTCCTCCCGCCGGCGGAGTCGGTCCGCAGCCGCGGCCCGGATCGCCCGTCCAGCTGCCCGCCACCGAGACCGGCGCAGCAGCTTTGCCCGTGTCCAACAACCTGTACGCCCGGCAGGGCAACGCCGCCCGCAACGCGGCGCGACCGGCGACGCGCGAGGTCACCCGGCCGGCGCCCGCCGACAACCGGCCCAACGACGTCTTCACCGATCGCAGTGGTGACGTCTACCGCCGTGACCCGAAGGGCGGGTGGGAGCAGCGCCAGGGGGGGAGCTGGCGTCCGGGCACCGGCCCCGGCGGGCAGCAGCTGCCTGCGACCGGCCCCGGGCCCGGCACGCGGCCGGCGACCCGCCCCGCTGCCGGCGGGCAGCCCTCGACCCGCCCGAGCACGGGATCGCTCGACCGCGACTACGGCGCCCGCTCCCGCGGCAAGGTCCGTTCGAAGCAGTTCCGCTCCTCGGGCGTGGCGCGCACACGTCCGAGCGCTGGTGCGATGCGCAGGAGGTGAAGCCGAGGAGGAATGGTGCGTGTGGATGGGGCGAGCCGACGGCCACCGATGTCGGCTCGGGGCTGCATGGCACGGGCGAGGAAGGGCACGGCCGGTGCACCCACGGCGAGGCCTGTGACCGGCCGCAGTCCCATCGGCACGAGTCTCGGCTTCGCCCTCGCAGTGCGTCGGGAGGGCGGGTGCGACACGACCCATGTCGCGTCGCGATCGGGGTCCGGGAGCGTCGGCTGTAGGCTACCTTTCGCACTGGTAATACCCTACCCGCGACACCCGCGTCGAACCACACTTTCAGCGGCGGCTGATCTCTGCTTCGGAAACGACGCGACGAGCAGCAAGGGTGTCAAGCTCGTGGATTCAAGCAAGTGCTCGCGATCACTCATCAAGAGGAGCTTCCCCGGTCATGACTCGCTGATCGATCGAGCCTACCGGGAGAACGAGTCGTTTCGGGATCTCTGCCACGACTATTGCAACTGCGCTCTGGCTCTCGAGCGGTGGCGCCGGTTGATTGGCGTCGATCCCTCGTCGCGGAACCGGGAGTACCTTGAGCTGCTGGCAGAGCTGGCGGAAGAGGTCGAGTCCTGGCTGGGCGCCATGGAGACCGGTGCGGAACCGCAGCACCAGGGCGGGCCCACATGACCGCAGGGCGCCCCGTGAAGCCACGGTCGACGTGCCACACGGTGCTGAGCCTGGTGACGGGCCTCGCACTCTGGGCCGGCTGCGCCGGCAACGCGGCCTCGCAGGAGCTGACGCCGCGCGCCTACTGGCCGGCGCCCCAGGGCACCAGGATCGCGGTGGTCGGCTACTCGTACGCCGACGGCGGCCTGCTTCTCGACCCCTCGACGCCGATCTTCGGGGCCGACTCGAAGATCCACACGGGAGTCCTCGGCTATCTCCAGACCTTCAGGCTGGGGGGGCGCAGCGCCAACGTCGTCGTCGAGCTGCCGTACTCCCGGGGCACCGCGAGGGGGCTCGTCGGCGACACGCCCGCGCGGCGCGACCTCTCCGGTGTCGGCGATCTCGGCGTCACGCTGTCCGTCAACCTCCTGGGTGCGCCGACCATGACGCCGGCGGACTTCCAGGCGCTGCGCGTGGACCCCCACCCGATCCTCGGAGCGAGTATCAAGGTCGTCGCCCCCACCGGGCGCTACGACTCGGACCGCCTGGTCAACGTCGGCGGGAACCGGTGGGCGACCCGGCTGGAGCTCGGCACGATCATCCCGCTGAAGCCGAAGTGGCTGCTCGAGCTCCACGCCGGGACGTGGCTTCTCGGCGACGACGATGAGTATCTCGCCGGCCCCCGCGAGCAAGAGCCGATCCACGAGCTGCAGCTCCATCTCGTACGGCGGTTCAACCCCGGCTTCTGGGCCTCGCTGGACCTCAACTACTTCACCGGAGGACGGCAGACCATCGGCGGCGAGGAGCAGGACGCCACCCAGGACAACTCCCGCATCGGCGCCACCCTCGCGGTGCCCTTTGCGGGCCGCCACGCCATCAAGATCGCGTACCTCACGGCCTTGCGCACCGAGCTCGGAAGTGATGCCAACCAGCTCCTGGTGAGCTACCAGGTGCTGCTCAGATAGGACAAGGACCATGAAGGAGAAGCTCAGGAGAACGTCAGACAAAGAGGTGCAGGGATGAGAAGACCCTGTGTTCTCGATTCCGGCGGCCCACCGCGTCCTGCGGACAGGTACGATGCACCGCGCTTGATGGCCGACAAGGCGCCGGTCGAATTTCACGTCATGATCAAGCCGGCCGGATCGGCCTGCAACCTGAGCTGCACCTACTGCTTCTACCTGAGCAAGGCGACTCTCGCCAACGGCCCGGGCTGCAAGCGCATGTCCGACGAGACCCTGGAGAACCTCATCCGCAGCTACATCCGGGACGTGACGGCGGATGAGGTCGTGTTCACCTGGCAGGGCGGCGAGCCGACCCTCTGCGGATTGGATTTCTTCCGCAAGGCGATGGCCCTGCAGCAGAAGTACGCCCGGCCGGGTCAGACCATCCTCAACGACCTGCAGACCAACGGCACCCTGCTGGACGAGGCGTGGTGCCGCTTCCTCAAGGAGAACAGCTTCCTGGTCGGCCTGAGCATCGACGGCCCCGAGCACCTGCACGATGCCTACCGCACCGCCAGGAACGGAGCGCCGACCCACGCCAAGGTGATGCGTGCGGCCAGGCTCCTGAAACGGTTCGGGGTCCCGTTCACCACGCTCACGTGTGTCAACCGTTTGAACGCGGCCCATCCGCTGGAGGTCTACCGCTTCCTCAGAGACGAGCTCGGCTCCACCCACATCCAGCTCACACCCGTGGTCGAGCCCAGGGGGTTCGAGCAGGCCGCGCCTCCGTTGGAGGGCGGGTCCCACCTTCCCGGGGCCGACGACCCTCGGGCCAGACCCGGCCACCCGGAGTCCATCGTCACCGACTGGTCGGTCGACCCGGAGGACTGGGGCGATTTCCTGTGCACGATCTTCGACGAGTGGCGCGAGCGGGACCTGGGAAGGGTCCTGGTGAACCAGTTCGAGACGCTGGTCTCCCAGCACCTGGGGTGCGGTCCGCAGATGTGCGTGTACGGCGAGGCCTGCGGCAAGGCCGTGGCCGTCGAGCACGACGGCAGGGTCTACGCGTGCGACCACCTCGTCTACCCGGAGCACGAGATCGGCAGCATCCACGAGAACCGGCTGCGGGACATCGTCCTGTACAGGAGCCAGGTCAGGTTCGGCTACGCCAAGAGCGAGGCGCTGCCGCGCTCGTGCCGCGGCTGCGCCTATCTCGCGGACTGCCGGGGGGAGTGCCCGAAGAACAGGCTCCTCCGCTCGGCCGAGGGCGAGCCTGGACTCAACTACCTCTGCAGCGGCCTGAAGGCGTTCTACGCCCACGCCCTGCCCGAGGTGGATCGCATCGTCGCCGCCCTCAGGCGACCGGCATCGGGGATGACGCGATGATCTTCAACTTCCGCAGATTGGACTCACGAGGAGGAGGCCTGACATGAGAACGAGAAAACGCCGACTGATCACCCGCTCAACGACGTCGTTGTGCGCAGCGCTCGCCGGAGGCGGCATGACGAACGCGTTCGCCCAGGACGTGCTGCCGTTTCCCGAGCCGCCCATGGGCGGCGAGGTCGGACCGACGATGCAGGAGTCGGTCCACAAGTGGCGAGAGGAACCGCGCCGCCTGCCGGCGGACGCCCCGAACATCCTGATCGTGATGTTCGACGACGCGGGCTTCGGGCAGCCCGACACCTTCGGCGGCGAGATCCACACCCCGACCCTGTCACGGCTGGCCGAGCAGGGCATCGCCTACAACGCCTTCCACACCACGGCCATGAGCTCGCCGACCCGCGCCTCGCTGATGACCGGCCGTAACCACCACCGCGTCGGCGCCGGCATCATCGCCGAGTTCGCCAACGACTGGGACGGCTACTCGGGCCTCATCCCGAAGTCGTCGGCGACCATCGCCGAGGTCCTGCGCTACTACGGCTACGCCACGGCGGCCTTCGGCAAGGACCACAACACACCGGTGGAGCAGATCGCCAACGGCCCCTACGACCGCACACCCACGGGGCGGGGCTTCGACTACTTCTACGGCTTCATCGCCGGCGAGACCTCCCAGTGGGAGCCCACCCTGTGGGAGAACACCACGCCGATCTCCATGCCGCACGTGGACAACTACGAGGACTTCCACCTCACCGAGGCCATGGCGGACAAGGCCATCACCTGGATGCGGCGCCACCTCGCCATGAACTCGGATCGTCCGTTCCTGATGTGGTGGACCCCGGGCGCGGTGCACGGACCCCATCACGTCGCCACGAAATGGGCCGACAAGTACAAGGGCAAGTTCGACGACGGCTGGGACGCCTACCAGAAGCGGGTCTTCGAGCGCCAGAAGGCGATGGGCTGGATCCCCGCCGACACCGTGCGGGCGCCGCGCCCGGAGGGCATACCCGCCTGGGAAGACGTCCCCGACGACGAGAAGGCCTTCCAGGCACGCCTGATGGAGGTGTACGCCGGATTCCTCGAGCACACTGACGCCCAGGTCGGGAAGCTCATCGACGAGCTCGAGGCCCGCGGCATCCGCGACAACACCCTGGTCTTCTACATCTTCTCGGACAACGGCGCCTCGGCCGAGGGCCTCGACGGCAGCGTGGCGGAGCTGAACTCGCAGAACGGCATCCCGACCACGATTGCCGAGCACATCGCCGTGGCCCAGGAGCTGGGCGGGCTCGAAGCCATCGGCGGGCCGAAGATGGACAACATGTACCACTGTGGCTGGGCCTGGGCCGGCGACAGCCCCTTCCGCTACACCAAGCTGATCGCCGCCGACTGGGGCGGCACGCGCACGCCCATGGTCGTCTCCTGGCCGAAGCGCATCAAGCCCGATGCGACCCCGCGGCCGCAGTTCACCCACGTCAACGATGTGGCGCCCACCATCTACGACATCCTGGGCATCGAGCCGCCCGAGGTCGTGGACGGCCACGTGCAGGATCCCATCGACGGAGTCAGCTTCGCCTACACCTTCGACTCCCCCGACGCTCTGGAGCAGAAGCACACCCAGTACTTCGAGTGCCTGGGCAGCCGCGGGATCTACCACGAGGGCTGGATGGCCAGCACCTTCGGGCCGCGCACACCGTGGGTGGCGCAGCTTCCGGATCTGACCACCTGGGACCCCATGCAGGATGAGTGGCAGCTGTACGACACCCGCAGCGACTACTCGCTGATGCATGACGTGGCCGCGGAGCACCCCGAGAAGCTGGCGGAGCTGAAGGCCCTTTTCATGCAGGAAGCCGAGGACAACAAGGTCCTGCCCATCGGCGGCGCCCTCTATACCGGGCTCCACCCGCAGGAGATGAAGCGCAGCGCCAACACCGAGTGGACCCTCTTTGCGGGCATGACCCGGATCCCCGAAAGCCAGGCGCCCAACGTGCGCAACGGCAACCTCCGAGCCGAGATCGAGGCGACGGTGCCGTCAGGCGTCAACGGCGTGATCTTCGCCATGGGCGGTTATGCCGGCGGCGTCAGCCTCTATGCCCTCGACGGCGTGCTCTACTACGAGTACAGCGCGCTCCTGCTCAAGCGCGACAAGATCGAGGTCGGGCGTCTGCCCGCAGGCGACGTGACCATCGCTCTCGAGATGCGGACGCCTCTACAGAGAGCAGCGCCCGCACAGCTGACATTCTGGATCAACGGCGAGCAGACGGCCACCGGCACGGTCCGGCGCACGGTTCCTGCCGTCTTCACCGCATCCGAGACCTTCGACGTGGGCATGGACACCAGCTCGCCGGTCGCCAACGACTACTTCGACAAGGCGCCCTTCGAGTTCGAAGGGACGTTGAACAAGCTCTATTTCAAGTACCTGCCGGTGGCACAGCCTGATTTCGTCGGCCCGCCGGACGGCGACTGAGGGTCGATGACCCCGACCTGGCGCTCGCCGGCCGGTTCGCTGCCTCACGGCAGTGCGACCAGAGCAGCGAATCGGCTCCGGCGAGCCGCCACCTGCCTCTGAGGGAGATGGGAAAAGATCGATGAAAGCGTCTCTGTCCGCTGTCATTGCATTCGCGGTCGCCGCAACGGTCCTGTGCCCTTCGGCCCGTGCCGAGGACGCGTCCGACCTGGCCCAGGACCTGACCAACCCGGTGGCCGACCTGCTGACCATTCCGATCCAGATGAACTACGACCAGAACATCGGTCCCGCCGAGGACGGCTGGAAGCTGCAGACCAACATCCAGCCGGTCTACCCCTTCAATCTGAATGACGACTGGAACCTGATCACCCGCACCATCGTGCCGGTGGTCTCGCAGCGCGACCTCTTCCCCGGCGCCGGCTCCCAGTTCGGGCTCGGCGACATCAACCTGAGTGCGTTCTTCTCGCCGAAGAAGCCGACCAATGGGGTGATCTGGGGGGTGGGGCCGGTTCTATATTTCCCGACCGCCACCGACGAGCTGCTCGGCGCCGAGAAGTGGGGCGCCGGGCCCACCGCCATCGCGCTCACCATGCGCGGGCGCTGGACCCTTGGGGTGCTTGCCAACCACCTCTGGTCCTTCGCCGGCAAGGACCGTCGCGACGACATCAACTCGACCCTCGTGCAGCCCTTCGCGTCCTACACCTTCCCCAGCGCCTGGACCGTCTCGTTCCAGTCCGAGACCACCTACAACTGGGAGATCAAGGAGTGGGCGGTGCCGGTCAACGTTGCCGTCGCCAAGCTGGTCATGATGGGCAAGCTCCCGGTCAGCCTGTCCGGCGGCATCGGCCGCTGGCTGACCTCGCCCGACGGCGCCGCCGACGGCTGGCGCTTCCGCGTGCAGGCCAACTTCGTGCTTCCGAAGCCGTGACCTCGGATGGAGGAGATCGATGATGCGAAGACCAGCAGAATCCCTGGCCATGATCGGAGTCGTCGCGGTCATCCTGACGGCTGCCGCGGGCGGCGCTGACGCGACCGAGTGGTCGATCACGCCCTACATGTGGGCCACCGATGTCAGCGAGACCCTGCTCCTGGACGGCAACGAGGTGGGGGGCGACAACACCGAGTTCGACGACCTGGTGGACAAGCTCGACACCAGCCTCCAGCTTCACCTGGAAGGGGTCGGCGAGCGCTGGGGGGTGTTCGGCGACATCACCTATGTGGAGCTCGCCGACTCGGCCGACGGCGAGCTGGGCTTCGGTCGGCTCGAGGTGGAGATCGAGGAGATGCTCGTCGAGGGCGGGCTGATCTGGCGCGGTGCCGGAGGCCCCGACGGCCTCGAGCTGCTGCTGGGCGTGCGTTACCTGGACGTGGACGAGGTCTACCGCCTGGAGATCGGAGCCCTCCCCGACCCGTACCAGCGGCGGCTCAACGAGAGCTACCTGGATCTGCTGGTCGGGGCTCGCTACAACGCCCTGCTGTCACCTCGGTGGATGGTATCTCTGCGGGGCGACCTGAGCGCGGGCGGCACCGACCTGGTGTGGACCGTCCAGGGCCTGCTGGGCTGGCGCTTCGGCGCCAAGCGCCAGAGCGCCGTCCTGGCCGGGTACCGGTATCGCGAGCTCGAGTACGGCAAGGCGGACGTTCTGGACGTGGAGAAAACCCTTTCGGGCTTCATCCTCGGCCTCAAGATCGGGCTGTAGCGGCAACCGGGGCTGGAGGGCGGAGATGGGCGACGGCACGACCGTTGGCACGCAGGGCGCACGCCGACGGCGTGCGGGTCTGGCGGGCGTGGTGGCCACGCTCCTGGTGGTAGGACTCGCCCAGGCGGCGGACGACCGCCTGTCGCCGGACCGGCTCTTCAACACCAACCCCCTCGCGCAGCGGGGTATCAGCCCGGAGGTGCTGGACGCGGTGGTGAGCCTGCCCTCCCAGGGACCGGCGTTCACCATGGTGCTGGAGCTGACCGAAACGGTCGCGGGTCAGCCGGCGCAGACCAGCGAGCGGGTGCTGCTGGAGTCTGATCCGTTCACCTCGTACGGGCTCGACATCCGGATCGTGCGCGACGCGGCGGCACCCTCGCGGCGGACCGACCGGGACTGGAAGCATGACCTCGAGCGGATGATCGGGACCGCGTTCACGGTCCGCGGCCAGCAGCGGATGCTCGACCCGGAGTCGCTCCGGGTGGTGTCCGAGTCGGACGGGCGGACCGTCGTCGCCTTCGCCTACGACCGGATGCGGGTGCCGTACC
>CAZQYU010000010.1:0-7391 GCA_964597585.1 uncultured Thermoanaerobaculia bacterium | reverse complement strand
TGCTGCCGTTCCTGAACCTCGACGTCGTGGCGGGCACGGTGGAGACCGAATCGGACGTCACGCTGCGCCTCACGCCCGCGTTCCGGACCCTCGTGCGGTTGCAGACCGGCGTCGAGCTGCGCGAGTACGAGACTCTGCCCGTCACCACCACCAGCACGATGCTGGGCCTCGGGCTGAGCACCGGCTTCCAGTACGAGAGCCTGTTCGGCGCCCTGGCGGTACAGTGGGCGACCACCGTGGTCAACGAGACCCGCTCGGAGGTCGACATCCTGGTGGCGACGTTCCTGGTCGGCTACGACTTCGGCGACATCGGGCTGCGGCTGCAGACCGGCGCCCAGTACCAGGACTGGGACCAGCGGATCCGGGGCGAGATCCCGCTCGGCGGCGGGGGCGACCCGCTCGAGTTCGACATCGACCTGTCGGTGGCGAAGACGACCTTCCTGGTGGGTCTGTACAAGGACCTCGGGAGGCGTTGGAACGCGGCCCTCCTGGCGGGCTTCGGAGCCCGCGATCAGGTCACCACGACCGTCGGGTACAGGTTCTGAGATGGCCATGACCAGGCCCCCGACCCGGACTGCGAGACCGCGCCCTTGCGGCGGGGTGTGGCTCCTGACGACGCCCCGCCGCCGCGTGCCGCTTGTGTGCCTTGTGCTGGCCGCAGTGACGGCGATGCTGCTTCTCGTGCCGGCGATGGTCGCCGGCGAGAGTCCGGAGGCCGCGCACGACGGTACGTCAAGGCTCCGCCTACTGCCGGTGCCGTTCTTCATCACCGAGCCGGCCATCGGGAGGGGGCTCGGGGCGTCGCTCATGATCTTCCACCCGCGCCAGAAGAACCAGGCGGCCCTGGCGGAGGTCCACGTGCCGGATGCCGGCGTCGAGATCTCCGACGGGCAGCGCGAGCCGCCGAGTGTCACGGCCGTCTTCGGTGGTTACACCGACAAGGACACCTGGGTGGCGGGCGTGGCGCATTCGGCATCGTGGCGTTCCGACCGGGTGCGGTACCTGGGGGCGCTCATGTCGGCGAATGTCAACGCGACCGTCTACCTCGGCGACCGGCCCGTGGGCTTCACCTCGCGAGGGACGTTCCTGCTGCAGGGCATGAGTGCTCAGGTCGGATCGAGCCGGGTGTTCCTCGGCGGGAAGGTCAAGGCCAACTGGTCGGAAGCCAGCCTCAAGCTGGACCTCGGGGAGGACGAGCCGATTCGGGTCGGGCTGGGCGATACCACCGACGTAGGCCTCGCCGTGCAGGGCCTCTTCGACACCCGTGACAGCACGTTCACGCCGAGCCGGGGCCGGTTCGTGCGCCTGGAGGTGTGGCGCCACGACACGTCGTTCGGCGGCGACTTCGACTACTGGAAGACGGCCTTCAAGGCACTGTCGTTCCACCCGCTGACCTCGGACCTGATCCTCGGCCTGCGCTTCGAGGGCGCGGCGGCGAGCGGCGACCCGCCGTTCTGGGGATACCCGTGGATCAAGCTGCGGGGTGTCCCGGCGATGCGATACCAGGACGAGCGCGTCGTCGCCCTCGAAGGTGAGCTGCGGTGGAACTTTCTGTCGCGCTGGGCCGTCGTCGGCTTCGTCGGCGGCGGCGCCAGTGACGGCGATCTCGCGCAGTTCGAGAGTCAGGATCCGCTCGTCGCCGGCGGCGTCGGCGTGCGCTACCTCTTCGCCTCCGATCTCGGCCTGTGGGTCGGGGCCGACGTCGCTCGAGGGCCCGAGGAAGGCACCTGGTACATCCAGATCGGCCATGCCTGGTAGCCATCTCGCGGTGTGCGCGCCGACGTCCCCGTCGTGGCGTGGACGCGAGTGGAGGTCGCGCAGGAGACCATGAACCCCGCCACCCTCGAGCTGAACGTATCGCTGAGCGTCGACCGACGAGGGGGCATTTTGACCGAGGCCGGCAGCAACCTCGGCGACGCGTTTCTGACCGCCGTCTCCGGCCGCTACCGGCTCTCATCGACCACTCGGCCGGGGGGGAGCTGTTCGAGCTCGAGCGCAGGCAGCCAGGTTCAACCAGCTCCTCGAAGCGAGCCACGACGGCCGGCCTCCACGAGCTGGATGTCCTTAAGGGTGAGCAGCTTGGGATGTAGGTTACATTTCGCACTGGTAACACCCTACCGGGAGAGACGCGGCGGCGCCACACTTCTCGAGGACGATCAACCGGCAAGCGATGAGTGGGCAGCGAGCGGCAATCGTCGGGATTCGAAGGAGCAGCTGCTCGCGGCCGAGACCGCCGAGCTGGTCGATGTGCCAAGCGGGGGTTGAGCATTTTCTGCACCAGCAGACCACGGGACCATCTTTCGACGGAAGGGAGATCGCATGCGGATCCACGAACCCTACTTTCGCAGCAGTCGCAAGCTCGCCAGGGGCATCGTGCTGGTCATGGCGGCCTGTCTGGTTTCCATGGACGCGGCGGCGGTGGATCCCGACCCGCCGAAGCGGCCGGACTTCTCGCCCCCGTCCATGAGCTCGAAGTGGAAGCTCACGCTCGGCGGCAGCCTGGTCTTCTTCGACACGCGGGCGGCGTGGTCGCCGCGAGGGACCGCAGGCACGGTCATCGAGCTTGAGGACACGCTCGGCTTGGAAGAGCACATAGGCACCTTCAACGTCTCGGCCTTGTACCGAGTTAACCGGCGGCACTCACTCGAGCTCGCCATCACCGACATGGACCGCTCCGCGACTCGCGTCATCGACGAGGACGTCGAGTGGGGCGACTATGTGTTCCGCGCCGACGGCGTCGTCACGTCAGACTTCGGCGTCAGGGTCTTCAAGCTGTCGTGGCGCTACAACTTCTCGGATGCAGACCGGCTCCAGGCCGGCTTCCTGGCGGGACTGAGCACCTTCGACATCAGTGTCTCCCTCAGGGGCGAAGGGCGGCTCCAGTCCGATGACGGACAAGAGTCGATCGAGGAAGTGGTCGAATCGGCGGACGTGATCGCGCCGGTGCCCGTGGTCGGTTTCTTCCTCGACTACGGGTTGAAGCCGCGCCTGGCGCTGCATTTCCGCACCAATATCCTCGATCTGTCGATCAGCTCCCGTCACGGCCGCGTGATCGAGTCCGCCTTCGGCATCGAGTACGCAGTGACCGACCGCTTCGGCATCGGTGCCGGTGTCGGCGGCACCGATATCGAGTACAACAGCGATAAGGACGACGAAAAGCTCGGCCTGAGGTTCCGTTTCAACACTGTCGGCGTCTTTGCGAGCTTCATGTTTTAGGCGCGATCGGTATTGTTTTCAGCTCCTCAGATGGAGTGGGGCTGCTGGAGAGACGCGATGACGACTCAGTGGCATCACCCGCGGGTGGTCACGAGGAGGGACCGCCCTGATCGGCGCCCACGGCCTCAAGGACCTGGTGTCGTCGGAGCCGGCGTATCCCGAGCTCGTCCCCGTCCAGCGGCCAGGGCGGGCGATGTCTCGGCGACGAGGTCGTGCCGGCCTCCGACGTCTGGCCAGGGTCGCCTGACGAGAGCTCGGTTCTCGAGTCGCGGTGTCCTGGCGGAAGGACATGAGAGAACCGGACTGGTGTGAGAGGGATGGACAACATGGGACTCCAGCCGAAGGGCCACCCGCGTGCAGCTTTTCGGAGGGTCTGGGGCTTGTTACTCGCCCTCGGCTCTCTGGCGACCATCTGTCAGGCAGGGGAGTATCAGGCCACCGCCGAGTTCAGGTCGGCACGCGCCGGCGGTATGGTGCGCATGCCCGTCACCGTCGTCATCCGGCGCGAGGCATCCCACGAGCAACTGCTCCAGCTCCGAGAAGCTCTCGAGCGTGGCGGCCAGACCGCTCTGCTCACGGCCCTCGACGCCCGCGCAGACGGTGCTTTGCAGCTCGGTGCGGTGCAGCATCGCCTCAATCTGGTCGCCTCGCGGACGACCAGCAGGGGCCGCACGGTGGTGGTGGTCACCGTTCGCCGCCTTCAGATCGAGGAGATCAACCAGGGCAGCGACTCGCTGGACTACCCCTTCGGCGTCGCGGTCCTCGAGCTGGACGGCATGGGGCGCGGGGAGGGGCTCTTCTACCCGGCGGCTGCTCTCCGCGTCGGTTCCGACGGGGCCGTCGTGGTCGACAGCTTCACGACCGAGCCCGGTCGGCTGATCCATGTCAGGGAGCAACGCTGACACGATCGCCGTTTGGCGGTGCGGCCCAGGGGATGGTGACCCTTTGCGGGAGGGGAAGGCTGGAGGATGAACACAAGGTCGACCCGCGCCCGGCCACGGAGGGCCTGTGCCGCGGCACTCGCTGAGGAGCTCCGTCACGCGAGGTGTGACCATGACCACGACTGATGTGCTGCGCGCGCTCGTCGTTCTGCTCTTCCTCACCGGTCTGCCAGCAGGCGCTCAGGAGCGCTCGTCCGCGGCGGGCCGGGATGAGTCGGGCCCTCCTACCGCGGTCTCCACCGCCCCGGTGACCCTCGACGGGCGAGTGCTCTTTGAGCTGCGCGGCACCTCGGCGTATCCCGCCGCGGAGCGGACCGCGCGGGTCGCCAAGCTTGTCCGCGGGCTCGCCGCGAGCGCCGACTTCGACCCGGCGAACCTGAGCCTGGTGGAGGATGGCAGCATCGCCAGAATCATGGCCGACGACAGAGTCCTCATCTCGCTGGTAGACGCCGACGCCCGCCTCGAGGGCGTGACCCGGCATGAGCTGGCCCTGGTGGCGCTGGCTCGCATCCGCGAGGCGATCGAGCACTACCGGACCGAGCGAGAGCCCGAGGCCCTGGTGGCTGCCAGCGTCCGCGCGATCGGTGCGACGGTGGTCCTGGCCCTCGGGCTCGCCTTCGCCCTGTGGCTGCGGCGTCGGCTCGACCGCTGGATCGCTGCCCGCGTCCAGGAGAGGCTGCGCTCGCTCGGTGCCGAGTCGGTCCAGGCAGGCAGCTCCGAGCGCGTGGGGGAGCTGGCGCGCTCGGCACTCCGCGGACTGCGCCTGGTCGTCGTCCTGGTTGCACTGTTCTTCTACGTTGAGGTCGTCCTGAGCCTGTTTCCGTGGACGCGGCCATTCTACGTCCAGGTCAGGGGCTGGGTCGTGGGACCGTTGGAGACCATGGGTCGGGCCGTGGTGAACCAGATCCCCGACCTCATTTTCCTGATCCTCCTGTGCCTGCTGCTGCGCTGGGCGACCAGGCTCATCCGGCTGTTCTTCGAGGCCGTTGGCCGCGGCGCGGTGACCCTCACAGGCTTCGAGCCCGACTGGGCCATGCCCACCTACAAGCTCGTCCGCCTCGCGGTGATCGCCTTTGGCGTGGTGGTGGCCTACCCCTACATCCCCGGATCACGCACCGATGCGTTCAAGGGGTTGTCGATCCTCGCCGGCGTCGCCCTCTCGATCGGGTCGTCAACGATGATCGGCAACACCCTGGCCGGCTACATGCTCATCTACAGGCGGGCGTTCCGGGCCGGCGACCGGGTGCGGATCGGCGCCGTCACCGGTGATGTCGTCAGCATCCGGCCCCAGGCCACCGACATCAGGACCCCCAAGAACGAGCAGGTGGTGGTCCCCAACTCGGTCATCCTCGGCAGCGACGTCGTCAACTACAGCACTCTGGCGCGGTCGCGCGGGCTGATCCTGCACACCACGGTCGGCATCGGCTACGAGACCCCATGGCGGCAGGTGGAGTCCATGCTGCTGCTGGCAGCCGGGCGAACTCCAGGGCTCCTGCGCAAGCCCGCACCCTTCGTCCTCCAGACCAGCCTCGGCGACTTCGCCGTGAGCTACGAGCTCAACGTCTACTGCGACCAACCCCAGTCCATGGCCGGGCTGTACACCGAGCTTCACCGGCAGATCCTCGACGCCTTCAACGAGTACGGGGTCGCCATCATGACCCCGGCCTACGTCGCCGACCCCGAGGAGCCCAAGGTGGTGCCGAGACAGAAGTGGTTCGCCGCGCCGGCGGCAGCGCCTCCGAGGGGTGCCGACGGAGCCACGCCCGAGACGCTACCGGCCCCAGCCTCGGGTCCACTCGATGAATAGTCGCAACCAAACGAAGGGGGGCAGGTCGATGCTTGCGTGGGCTCGCCGATGCGACTGCAAACCCGTCGAGGCAGGTGGTTCGGGCTGGCACCTTCCCGGCCGCAATCGCCGGGCTGTGACCGGCCCAGCAACGTTGCTGAGCCTGTCCATCCTCATGATCGTCAGCTGCGCCTCGGCATCGCGCGAGAGCGCGGTTCTGAAGGAGCGGGCCGGCCTCGAGGTCAGCACGTTGCGCCTCCGGCAGCAGGTGCGCGTGCTCGCCAGGCCGTTCAGCGCCATCATCGAGAGCGCTGCGGACACCGTGCTGGAGCAGGCGACCACCGAGGAGGAGCGGCTCGTGGGCCTGCGCCTCAAGGTCAACGGCATCCCGGCGATCCAGGCCGCGCTGTTCGAGCCCGACCCGGGGGCGGCGCTCATCGAGACCGCGGCCCTGCTCGTGCAGACCCGGACGTTCATCGCCGAGCAAACCCGAAAGGAGGCCCCGTCGTCGGCCACGGACACGGTGCTCGCGGCGATCGACTCCATGCGAGCGCGAATCGACCAGCTGTGGGTGCAGATCGGTCTGACTCCCGAGCACCAGGAGCGGTTCTGGGCGATGGTGGAGTCGTGGGCGGACGAGCACCCGATCACCTCCACTTTCACCGCCCGCGAGACGACTCATGCGCTGTACGCCGAGCTCATGACCGCGGAGGCCACCGGCTTGCGCGCCATGGCGGGCCGCCTCGAGGAGACCGCGCTCGACATGGCGATGCGCTTCGACCTCTACGGCGAGTACATCGCCAAGCAGGCTCGCTGGCAGGGCGAGCTCCTGCTCGAGGAGTCGCTCGCCCGGGGCTATCCCGAGCGGGCTCTGCAGTCATTGGGGCCCATACCGCTCGCCATCGCGGACCTGCCGGTCGATCTCGACGCCCAGCGCGAGCTGATCCTGGCCGCGGTGCGCTCGGAACGGGCGCTGATCCTCGACTGGATCCGGTCAGAGCGGCTGGACACTCTGCAGTGGGCGCAGCTCGAGCGCCAGGCCATCACCGGCACAGTGGGGCAGGAGCGGCAGATCCTGCTCGACGCTCTGCGCGCCGAGCGCGAGGCGCTGCTCGACGCCCTCCACCAGGAGAGGGTGGCGACGGTTCAGGAGCTGGACCAGCTCGTGACCCGGGCCATGCAGTCGTCCCGCGAGCAGGTCATCGACCACGCGTTCCTGCGCGCGGCCCAGCTGCTTGGCGTGGTGCTGCCGGTCTGCTTCGTGGGGGCGTGGTGCCTGATCTGGTACGCGCGGCGGCCGCGGTAGGAGCGGCGCCGGCCGCGCCAGGATCGGGTCAGAGCCGATCCAGCTCGTGGCGGGAGGTGCCTGGGAATCGAGCGCGCGAGCTCGCCTGGATCATTGCGTCCCGCAGCTCTGGGTGCCTGGAAGTGACAGTCAGATAGGTGCC
>CAZQYU010000009.1:0-33393 GCA_964597585.1 uncultured Thermoanaerobaculia bacterium | reverse complement strand
GGCTGTCCGAAGCGAGCGGCCGGACAATGGGCAACCGGCATCAGCATCTCGAGGCTGCTTACGCAGAAAACCAGGAGGTGCAGAGCGATCTCGTCCTGATGAGAGCTCGCGGGGTCGAGGTTCCCGCAGCGGTCCTCCATCACGCTGACCGCTTGGGCGGTCTGGTCTACGGGCTGCTGCGCGCAGAGCTGCGGGATGCAGGCAGGTGAGGGCCAACCCCCAAGTGGTGGCTTGGTGTCTCTTCTGGGTGGGAGGGCGGCTCTGTGCCTCTGTGTCTCTGTGGTATTCCTTCGGTCGCCGTAGAATGAAGTGGTGCAGCACCTGTCAGAGGCGAGGATCGCGGTACTACGGGCTGTCGCGCAGCGCGTCGTTCCGGAGACGTCCGCGATGGATGACGACGGCTGGGCCCGCTTCGAGGCGATCATCGACTCGGCGCTTGCCGAACGACCTCCCGGCGTCCGGCGTCAGATCGGGACCTTCCTCAACCTCATCCGTATCGGGCCGGCGCTGCGCTGGGGCAGGACCTTCGACGGGCTGGACGACAGGCGGCGCGACGCCTGGCTCCGGTGGCTCCAGGACGGCCCAATCGGGCTCTTCCGACAGGGCTTCTGGGGGCTGAAGACGCTTCTCTTCATGGGCTACTACGGACAGTGCGAGGTGTGGACCGAGATCGGCTACGCCCCCCTTTTCGACGCGCGCGGGAGGCTCGGTGCCGGAGCGTGAAACCGACGTCCTGGTGATCGGCTCGGGCGCCGGTGGTGGCGCGGTGGCCAAGGAGCTCGCGCCGCTCGTCGCGGCGGGGAAGCGGGTCACGGTGGTCGAGTGGGGCGCGAAGCTGCGGCCCGAGGAGTACACCGGACGCGAGGTCGACATGGCCGAGAAGCTCTACTTCGACTCCGGTGGCATGCTGACCCAGGACCGCGCGATGACCCTCGCCATGGGCCGTGCGTACGGCGGCTCGACCGTGGTCTACACGGGGACCTCGCTCACGGTGCCCGAGCGGGTCATCGCGAAATGGGGTGTGCCTGGTCTCGACTGGCGCGACGTCGTGACGCGTTCGCAGAAGTACCTCGAGGAGAACAACGTTCACCTCCTGGATGAGGACGAGATCAACGACAACAACCGCCTGTTCCTGGACGGTTGCCGCCATCTCGGCATCCGGGTCGAGCAGTTCCCGATCAACGTCAAGGGTTGCCGC
The DNA here is from genome assembly GCA_964597585.1 of uncultured Thermoanaerobaculia bacterium. Classification (GTDB taxonomy): domain Bacteria; phylum Acidobacteriota; class Thermoanaerobaculia; order Thermoanaerobaculales; family Sulfomarinibacteraceae; genus CAVSIS01. Next base: position 32,195 of record CAZQYU010000009.1, on the reverse strand, counting down.
GGCTCGAGCCTGTGCAACCTGGGCTGCCCGAGCCTCGCCAAGCAGGGGACCCATCGCGTGCAGCTTCCCGCGGCGGAGCGAGCGGGTGTCGAGGTGGTGACCAACTGCCGAGTTGAGCGCATCGGCGAGCGCGAGGTCACCGCAAGCGTCATGAACCCGGCGTGGGGAGAGCCGTCAAGCTGGGAGCCGGGAAGATACCGGATCCGCGCCAAGCTGGTCGTCGTTTCGAGCGGGGCCGTGCAGGGCCCGGCGCTGCTGCTGCGCTCGGGGTTCGGCGACCGATTGCCGGCCCTCGGCCGCTATCTCACGCTACACCCGGCCCTGATCCTGGTCGGCGAGCACGAGCACGAGATCACCAACTTCTACGGTCACCCCAAGAGCTATTACTGCGACGAGTTCCTGGAGTCCGAGCGGTTTCTGCTCGAGACCTGCATGTACTTCCCGTTCACGACCGCGAAGAACCTGATCGGCTTCGGCGCCGAGCACTCCGAGCTCATGCGCGCGTTTCCTCGTCTGCAGATGATCCTCGTCCTCGCCATCGACCCGGCGCTTCCGTCCAACCGGCTCACGCTCGGCGGTGACGGAGAACCCGTCGTCGACTACACCCTGACCGAGCCGGTGATCGACTCGCTGCACGCATCGATGAGGGCGTCGGCGCGGATCTTCTTCGCTGCCGGCGCCCGGCGGGTCCATGCACCGGCCGGGGTACGGTTCTTCATCGACCGCTCCCAGGCCGACCGCGTCGACGAGCTGATCCCCCGTGAGCGGGTGGTGCCGGGACGAATGTCCGTCACCAGCGCCCACGTGATGGGCGGGTGCCGAATGGGCTCCGGGGTAGCGGACTCGGTCACCGACGGGTGGGGCCAGGTGCACGGCACGCCGTGGCTCTACGTCGCCGACGCCTCGCTGTTCCCGCACTGTTCCGAGATCAATCCCTACGTCACGATCATGGCGCTGGCGGACCGCGTTGCCGAGCGGATCCGGGACCGCGCCGGGGAGCTCCTCGCATGATCAAGACACGCGGCTCGGAGCTGGTCGTCCGGGCGCTGCTGGCAGAGGGCGTCCGCTGGACCTTCGGAATTCCGGGGACCCACAACACCGAGCTCTACGACGCGCTCGAGCGTTCATCGATCGAGCCGGTGCTGGTGACCAGCGAGCATGCCGCCGCCTTCCTCGCGGACGGCCTCGCACGTTCGACCGGGGAGGTCGCCGTGCTCGCGGTCGTCCCCGGCGCCGGGGTCACCCACGCGCTCTCCGGCATCGCCGAGGCGTGGATGGACCAGGTCCCGCTGGTGGTCCTCGCGACCGGCATCCGATCCGATACCGGGGCGTCCTTCCAGCTCCACGCCATCGACCAGCTCGCCGTGCTCGAGCCGGTGACCAAGGCGGCATGGAGGGCGGCTCGGGTGGGAGACATCTACCCCACCATACGACGGGCGTTCCAGCTCGCCCGGCGCAGCCCACGCGGCCCGGTCGCGGTCGAGATTCCCGCCGAGTTGATGCTGCTGGTCCAGGAGCTCGACGAGGAACCCCACTGGTCTGCCGATCCGGACCAGCCCCTCGAACCTTCGCAGGAGCTCCTCGAGTCGGCCGCACGCCGGCTCGGTGAAGCCGAGCACCCCGCCCTCTACCTCGGTGTCGGGGCCGCGGGGGCGGGACCGGAGCTGATCGAGCTCGCGGAGCGCCTCGGGGCGCCGGTCACGACCACCATTCACGGCAAGGGTGTCTTCCCGGAGAACCACCCGCTGTGGCTGTGGAACGGCTTCGGGCCGCAGGCGCCGCCCTTCGCCCGCCGCATCATGGAGCGCTCGGACTGCCTGCTCGCGGTGGGCTGCCGTTTCGCCGAGGTCGCCACCGGGAGCTACGGCGTCGAGCCGCCTTCCAACCTGATCCACGTCGATGTCGATCCCTTGGTCTTCGATCGCAACTATAAGGCAGCTTTGGCGATCCAGGCCGATGCCGGGCGTTTCGTAGACGGCCTGCTGAGCCTCATCGGCGGTCGCCGCCCGTTTGACGAGCTCGCCGAGGAGATCGCCGCGGGCCACGACCACGTACGCCGAGAGTGGGCGAAACGGAGGAGCCGCGATCGGGTGACCCCGTCGTGCCTGTTCGACAGCCTCGCGCGCCAGACACGGCCCGGCAGCGTGTTCACCACCGACAGTGGCAACGGCACCTTTCTCGCCATGGAGCACCTGCGCCTCGACGGGCCCGGCCGTTTCCTCGGGCCGATCGATTTTTCGTGCATGGGCTACGCGGTGCCCGCCGCGATCGGTGCCGCGTTGGCGGCGCCGACCACGGACGTGATCGCTGTGGCGGGTGACGGAGCGCTCCTGATGACCGGTCTCGAGCTGATAACCGCCTCGTCGCGTCGCATCGCCCCGTTGGTGGTGGTGCTGCGCGACCGTGAGCTCGGTCAGATCGCGCAGTTTCAACGGATCCCGCTCAACCGCAAGACCTGCACCGTGCTGCCTGTCTACCAGGTGGAGGACTACGCGCGCCTGGTCGGCGCCCGCTACCTCTCGATCGCGGTCGACGCCGACATCGACGGCGTGCTCGAAGCCGCCCTGGGCCTCACCCGCGGCGGCCAGCCCGTGGTGGTCGAGGTCGCCATCGACTACTCGCATGCGACCTACTTCACCAGGGGTGTGGTCAAGACCAACTTCTGGCGCCTCCCGGGCCGCGACCGCCTGCGCATGCTCGGGCGAGCCCTCGCTCGCAGGATCTGAGCAGAGACGCGAGAAGCGAGACGAAAGACGCGAGAAGTAGGGTCGTCGGCCGCTGAGGCGAACGCAGGCGCACTCCTGGTCGGAGGTCCCACGGGGGGCTGCAGACCTTCACCACCAAGGCGCAAAGACACAAAGAGGGTCCTTGCGAGAGCTTTGAGTCTTTGTGGTTCAACCCTCCGTACCTAAGTGATTTGTCTTCTTTCTACTTCCCGGCTGAGCGGAGGCCGGCGAGGTCGTCGTCGACCTTGGCCTGATCGGCGAGCTTGGGGTTGAGCGCGACGGCCTTGGCGAGCGCAGCCTCGGCGCCCTCCCGGTCGCCGTCGGCGAGACGGATCACGGCGAGGTCGTAGAGCACCTCCGGTAGGATCTCGGGCTGGCCGGCGGCACCCTCGGCAGCCCGCTCCTGCCATCGGTGGGCCTCGGCGAAGCGCCTCTCCGTGAAGGCGGTCCAGCCGCGGTTCCAGTCGTCGTTCACCATTGCGATCCCGAGCAGGCGGTGCAGCTCGCCGAACGGATCGTGGCTGTCGTCGACCCGGATGTCGATGGCGCGGTCGGAAAAGCCGCCGTAGCCTCCCCCGGCACGCGCCACGATGAGCGCCGCGGACTGGTGACCGCGGGCGTCGCCTCCAGCGGCGTCGCCGGCGGCGAGCGCGGCGAGGAGTCGTTCGGCGAGCGGCTTGCCGGCGCTCGACTGGAACGACGCCTCCATCGCGGCGACGACCGGCTCGCCGACGAGGATGTTGCCCTGGACCGCGTAGCTTGGGCCCGACCTTCCGCCGGCCCAGGCGTTGCACCCCGGTCCGGTGAACGTGGCCGAGTGGCCGGAGGTGTCGACCACGCCGACCTGGCGGCGCTGGGCGCCGTGATCACCGCGGGTGAGGACCTTGATGACCTCGGCCGGTGTCAGGCCCCTGGCGAGCAGATCGAGCCCGCGCGGGCCGTAGGTCGTGTTGGCGTAGGCCTGGGTCGCGACCGCCCCCGCGTCGGCGCGGGCGTGGGGCACCACCGTGCCGACCGCGAAGAACCGGCTTGCGACGGCGACACCGACCTCGCCCGCATCCGGGTCGGCGGCGACGATCGAGAAGGTGGCCGGGGCCGGGGGCGCGGCGAGGGCCGCGGCCGGGACCAGGGCGAAAGTAAGCAGGAGCGTGGCGGTGCGACTCATGGCAGAGTCCTCCATGCCCTCAGTCTATCGTCGGCCAGAGCTTCGGTGATGACGCCGGGGCGGCCGAGCGGCCGCCCCGGGTCGGAGGAATGTCGGAGATCAGAAGTGCAGCGAGACCCCGGCGAAGAACTCGCGACCGGTGCCGGGTTGATAGGAGTTGCCGTCCGGATCCGGCTCGGTGAACGCGATGTAGGTCTTGTCGGTCAGGTTGCGCCCCGACACGAGCAGCTCACCGGTGCAGGCGGACAGTGCGAAGCCCCAGCCGACCCGTGCGTCGACCAGGGTGTAGCCGCCGATCCAGGTTGCGTTGGTGGGGTCGATGTAGGCGCGGGTCAGGGTGCTGACGGTGGCACCGAGCGTCAGTCTGGGCATCAACGTGTATGCGAGGTCGAGGCCGATCATGTGGTCCGGGGAGTTGGGCAGCTTGGTACCGTGGTAGACGTCCGAGCCGACCTCGACCGTGTCATAGGTGAAGTCAGAGTAGGTGTAGGAGAGGCGAGCGACCAGGGCGTCGAAGGGCACCCACGTGAGGGCGGCCTCGAGACCCCAGCGGCTGCTCGAGCCCGCATTGCGGTAGAAGGTCTCGAGCGGGCGGTCCGGCGTGCGGTAGCGTCCGAAGTCGTTCTCGGTCGAGAGCTGGAAGACCGTCACGTCGTACCACAGCGAGGTGACGGCAACTCCTCGTGCGCCGACCTCGAACCCATTCGAGGTTGCCGGAACGAGACCCTGGTTGAATCCGCCGAGCTCGGCTGGGTTGTTGGCCAGCTCCTCGGTCGCCGGCGGCAGGAAGCCCTGACCCCAGCTGGCGTAGAGGCCGAGATCGTCGCTCACGCTCCACGCCACCCCGATCCTGGCGGTCGTCTTGCTGAAGTCGGCGCTGCCGGAAAGGTCGACCGGGTCGGTGACAAGCCGGTCGTCGAGCGCGTTGTCGATGCTGTCGTGACGGGCGCCGAAGGTCAGGCTCCAGCCCTCGCCGAGCTCGAGCCGGTCGAGCAGGTAGACGGCAGTGCCCTTCTGGTGGATGAGTTGGTCAGAGAGCACCTCGGCGCCCTCGACCGCGCCGCCGAGGTTCGGGCGCTTGGTCTCGTCGATGGTCTGCCAGTCGAGGTCGGCCCCGAGGCTGAAGTGGTTGTCGAGTCCGCCGACCGGGGTGTGAAGGGCGTACTGCAGGTACGCCCCCGGTGTGCCGTAGGTCCGGTGCTGGACCGACGAGGGGACCGATTCCTTCCACAGGGTCTGCCGGTACCAGGCCGCGAATGCGAGCTCCTGGTCGGCAGTCAGGGCGACGCGACCGACGAGGCCGAGGGTGCCGCGCTGGGTGCGCTGGTACTCGTTGAAGACCTCGGCATCTGGATTGGGTTGTGTCGGGTCCTCGTGGACCTGGTCGATGTTGAGGCCCTCGGCGTTCTCGTTGAAGAACTTGGTCCCGGCGGTGATCACGGTGAGCGAAAGGTCGTCGCTCGAGAGGACGTGGAACTTGCCGTAGAGATTTGTGGCGGAGAAGGCGGTGTGGACACGGTACCCGTCGCCCGCCGTACGCGAGGCGCTGACCCGCCAATCATGACCGTCGCCGCTGCCGCTGGCCTCGCCGAGGACTTTCCAGAACCCGTTCGAACCAAGCGTCACGAGGCCTTCGCCGCCGACGGGACCGTTGGCGCCGTTGCGGGTCTGGATTGCGATGATGCCCCCGTTGGCACCGCCACCGTAGAGCGCGGACGCGGGCCCGCGCAGTACTTCGATGCGGTTCACGGTGGCCCAGTCGACGTCGAAGAGGTCGGGCGCGAAGCCGGTCGGATCGTTGAGCGGGAGCCCGTCGAGGAGGATCTTGATGCCGCGGATGCCGCGCTCGGTCAGGATGCCCTGACCACGGATCGAGAGGTGAACGCGCTCACCGTTGGCCTGGTTGTCGACTTTGACGCCAGGGACCAGCGCCAGGGCTTCCTCGGCCGCGACCGCGCGTGGCATGACGGAGAGCGTGTCCTCGCCGACGACGGTCGTGGCGGCGGGGTTTTCGGCAAGAGAGACCTCGAGCCGGGGCGCCGTCACCAGCAGCTCGCCGCTGCCCACGTGAGGCGGCGCCGGAGTCGGCGTCGCGGTCGGGGTTGGGGTCGGCTCGGCCGCGAGAGCGGACAGGCTGAGCGTGGTGAGCAGGGTCGCGCTCGCCACGGCGACGAGCAGATGGAATGGGGACGAAAGCCGCATGCGGAACCTCCATGCGGCGCCCTACGCGAGAGAAGCGCCGCTCATCACCGCCGACGCTCCGTTGCAATCGGATGCTCAATGCCGCGAGACCCGATGCCACAAGAGATCGGCGAAGGACGTCGATGAGGAAACTGAAGCCGACGTCGATTGGAGGCTCAGGGCCGCATCGGAAAGGTCAGAGGCTGGCGGATGCGGGCGACGAGCCCCCGCCGGCCACCCAAGGCGAGCGTAGGCTCGGCGGGCGATCCGGCCTGACCCGTCCAGCCGCACGCGCCGGCATCCGGCGTCTCGGGTGCCAGTCCTGCGGCGAGGATCTCATGGCGATCGGCAGCTTCGTGCAGGCTGGGCGGCCGGCGCGTCGCCCGCGAGGGGTTCGCGGCGCCAGGCTCGACGACCCACAGCTCTGCACGGCTCCACGCGAGCCCCGCGGTGGGCCGGGACGGCGCGCCGATGATGGTGAACGGCGCAGACGGCGGGGCGAGCTGTTCGCCGCGCGGTCCTCCGAAGCGGATCCGGATTCGTGCCGCACCGGCTGGCAGGTTGGGCACCCGCCACGCGAAGGACAGTGTGCGCGGGTCGATCTGCTCGGTGAGACGCAGCGGCTGCTCCCAGGTCCCGTCGAGTGAGAGGAGCAGCTCGAGCTCGTCGACATCGCCGGGGAGTGGCGTCCAGCGCAGCTCGACGACGTCGTCGGCTCGGACCTGGGTTCCCGCTGTCGAGAACAGCATGAGTCCGCCGTCGTCGGCAGTCGCCGGGCCCGCGAGCAGAGCCAACGCGGCGAGGACCGGCGCGAGGGGGCGACCGAGGCAGTGTACGCCAGCATCGCAATGTGCGGTCCGGAATCCGCGCCAAGCCATGGCGCATTCTAGACCGCCCCGCTCCTGTTTGCAGCCTTCAGATGCTTGTATCTTCTCCTGTTCATGAGCAGAACTGCGAATCGCTCTCGGTGTCAGGGGACTGCGCAGCCGGAATCCGCGACCGGAAGCGGACTCGTCATCGGCGAATGGGGCCGCGCAGGCAGGTGAGGTGACCGTCGCTCGAGAGCAGCACGAAGCGATCGGAGAGGTAGCTGCGCAGGCAGTCCGCGACGCTGAACACCACCACGGGCCGTGGCTGTGCGTCGAGAACGGAGGCAAGGCAACGGTAGAACGCGTCGCCAGGACCAACCGGGCGTAGCGGGCGGTAGAGATAGATGAAGTCGAGCCCGACCGGAGGTACGTCCCGCACGTCGGCGATGCACCAGCTCAGGCGCTCGGAGGGGATGCCGAGCCAGTCGGCCAGCTCGCGGCCGATTGCCACCATCCGGCTCGAAATCTCGATCTGGACGGTTTGCGCGTGAGGGTCGAGCCACTGCAACAGAAGGCCCTGGAGCCCGTTGCCGGCGCCGTAGTCGGCGGATACCGAGTGGGGCGAGATCCACGGTCCAGCGCGCAGCAGCGGGCTGACGCCCCCGGCGTGTGCCCAGTAACCGCCGCTCGAGTCGACCACCCGCCGCTCCTCGGGGGTGTAGGGCGCCTCGTGCATGTGGAGGTGACAATAGAGCTCGAGGAAGGCCTCCTCGATGGAGTCGCCATCGCCATGCTCGAGCGACATTCGCAGACTGTCCTGGAGGGCAGAGAAGCGGGGAAAGAGGCTGCGTGCGGACGGTGGCGGCGGCACCTCGGCGAGGAGGGCCACGAGTCGGGCGAGGCGTCGGCGCTCGTCGGCGCTGCGATCGTCGCCGGGCAGGCGCAGGGCGAGGGACTCGATCGCGGATGGTGGGTGAGACGACGCCGCGGCCATTGTCGGCGAGGCTACCACGACGGACCGGCTCGGACCCGTATAATGCCGGCCCGTGGGAAGACTTCGCGCTGCTGCGCCGTGGCTCACCGCCTTCCTCCTGACACTCGCCCTCGCCGTCTTCCAGCGTCTGACGGGGCCGACGCACCCGCTCAGGGGGCGGCTGGACATCGCCGGTCAGGAGATCGCCTACCGGCTCCCACGTTCCCACGGTGGAGCCGGCGGCATGACGGTTCGGCTGCCCGTTCCGGAAGACGTGACCGGAGCGCTGGTGTGGCGCCGCTTTCCGACCGACGAGCCCTGGCGGGAGGTGTCGATGGCCGTTACGCCGGATGGACAGAGCGCCGAGGTTCCCCACCAGCCACCGGCGGGTAAGGTCGAGTACCGGCTGGTGCTCGATGACGGCGGAGCGAAGGTGGTGGTGCCCGCCGACCGCTCGGTGGTCGCGCGCTTCAAGGGGGCCGTTCCGGTGACGGTCCTGATTCCGCACATTCTCGCGATGTTCATGGCGATGTTGATCGCGACCCGGGCGCTGCTCGCTGCGCTGAATCCTGGCTCGCACTCGGTCCGTACACCGGTGTTCGTCGCCGCCGCGCTGCTGGTCGTCGGGGGTCTCGTGCTCGGTCCCATCGTTCAGCGCCACGCGTTCGGGGCGTACTGGACGGGTTGGCCGCTCGGCGACGACCTCACCGACACCAAGACGCTGCTCGCCGTGATGGCCTGGCTTCCGGCGGTGGTGCTCGCACTCAGGAGACGCCCGAACCGGCTCGCCGTCGCGCTCGGCTGGGCGGTCATCATGGGGGTGTTTCTGATCCCCCACTCGAATCGCGGCTCTGAGCTCGACTGGCAGGCCCACCCCACGAACCAGGGACCGACGTCTACGGCGCCCCGGAGCTGACCCGACGCGTAGGCCCCGGACGGCGTCAGCCAAGTGCTATCCTGGGCCGAAGATGGGTTCCGAATCGGGTCCCGAGGTTTCGCCGCACCACGTCCTCGTGGTGCGGGTCGGCGGTCGTCGTCTTGCGATTCCGGTGGAGAGCCTGCGCCGAATCGTCCGCGCCCTGCAGGTGTTTCCGCTTCCGGGCGCCGAGGCTCGGTTCGCTGGGCTCGCACAGCTCGGCGGCGAACCGCTCCCGGTGATGGACCTCGGGGTGCTCGTCGGCGCAGCGGAGAGAACGGTCGCGCCGAACCGGCTCGCAGTGGTCGTTGGAATTGCTGGCGAGGCGGGGGAGCACCTGCTCGGCCTCGCTGTAGACGAGGCGGTCGAGGTCATGGCGGCGTCGGCGGACGACCAGCCCACGGCCTCCGGCCGGGTGCGGGTCGGGGGCGAGGAGATCGAGATGTTCGATCTTGCCCAGCTGCGACGAGAGAGCTGACACGGGGAGCCCCGATGACGGGGACGAGGCGGAAGTGGAGGATGGGTGATGGTGTCTGAGGCGGGACGGGCGAGGTCACGAGCGTTTGTGGGCTTCCTGGTACTGGTGGCGACGTCGGTCATTGGTGCCGTGATCGTCGTCGCTACACAGACTCTGGAGGGCGATGGGGCGTGGCTGGTCCAGACGTTTATGGCGTTTGCCGTGCTGGCCGTGGCGCTGTATGTCGCAGTGGTGCTCCGTCCGCAGCTTCGCGAGGAGCAGCGGATCGATGCGGACCGCGAGCGTCATTCCCACGAGACCGATGCGTTGAGGGCGTCCTTCGCTGAGCTCCGGCAGGGCGACCTGGTCGCGATGGCACAGCATTCAGAGAATGTCGCAGCCGAGCTTGCGTCGGCCGTCGAGGTCGCGGCCCGGTCCCTGGGTGGCCTGATCCAGCAGATCCAATCGTCCTCCGTCGAGGTCGCCAGCTCCGCCCAGATCGTCCAGGAGACCTCCGCCGAGCTCGCCTCGGGTTCCTCGCAGCAGGCGGCGGCGGTGGTCGAGATCACCGCCACGATGGAGGAGCTGGCCCGGACGGCAGGGCAGATCGCCGCCAACGCGTCCGCTCAGGCCGAGCTGGCGGCGCATGCCGAGAGTGAAGGCAACGACGGAGCGGAGGCGGTCGGCGGTGCGGTCGACGGCGTCGAGGCCGTCCGCGTCCGCATGGAGGCGATCGCGACTCGCGCCGACACTCTCGGAAGTCGGTCGCGCGAAATCTACCGCGTGCTCGACCTCATCACCGACATCGCACAGGAGACCCACGTGCTGGCCCTCAACGCCGCTATCGAGGCGACCGCGGTGGGGAGCCACGGCGACCGGTTCGGGGTCGTTGCGGCCGAGGTGCGACGCCTCGCAGAGCGTTCGCGAGAGTCGGTCGACTCTGTCCGGGTGCTGCTCGACGAGTTCTCCAGCGCGATCCGGTCGATGGTGGTGGCGACCGAGGAAGGGAGCAAGGCGGCCACCGACGTGCTCGACCGCAGTCGCGCGGCCGAGAGCGCGATCGAAGAGCTTCGACGCGCCCTCGAAACGACCGCACGGACCGCACGTGAGATCTCGCTGGCGACCGAGGAGCAGCGCACCGCCTCGGATCAGGTGGTGATGACTTTGCGCGAGGTCAGCGAGGTGATTCAGCGCATGGCCAGCGGCCTCAACCAGTTCAGCGGCGCGGCCGAACGCCTCAACCACCTGGCGCTCTCGATCCAGCTGCTCAGCCAGTCGTTCCGGCTCGAGTCCGTGCACTCCCTGAAGCACCAGGCCCTGCTCCTCGCCGAGGGACTCGCGGACTTCTCCGGCAACCTCGAGGCGGTCGAGGGCAGTCTCGAGGACGGTCTGCGGGCGCTGCCCTACCTTGAGCTGATCTACCTCGTCGACACCCGCGGTGGCATGGTTGCCTATGTCGCCAACCGGGACGTGATCGGTGAGGACCGGATGCCGGGCTCGGTCATGGTCGGGCAGCTCTACACCGACCGCCCATGGTTCCAGGCAGTGATGCGGACAGGCCGAACGGCGGTGACGCCGCTCTACGAGTCACTGCTGACCGGCGACCCCTGCTTTACCATCGCGGCGGGTGTTCGCGACGAGGACGGCTCGATGATCGGTGTCCTCGGTCTCGACGTCAACGCCCGCAACTGGACGCGGATCTGAGTTCGGCACGGCGGCGGGCATGCAGGCTGGCGACTTCGACGATCTTCTTCCGCTCTTCCTGAACGAGGCGGAGGACCGGCTCGAGCGTCTGGCGGAGCTCGCACCACGCGTCGGCACGGACGAAGAGGCCGCGGCGATCGTCAAACGCGAGCTTCACGCCCTCAAGGGCGCGAGCCGGATGATGGGTCTGGTCGACATGTCGGACCGGTGCCACGACGCGGAGACCTTGCTCGAAACTGGCGGCCCCGAGCTTGTCGCCGTCCTGGTTGCGGCGGTTGACGGTCTCGCTGGTCTGCTGGCCGAGCGGCGAAAGGGCGCCGCTCCGGACCAGGACAGCGCGCCGCGGGAGCTCGCGGGGGCGCCGCGCGGGGCGGTACCGCTACCGCTGCCGAGCCAGACGCAGATGCGGGTGGGTTCGGCGGTCCTTGACCGGCTCGCCGACAGGGCGTCCCGGATGCGGGTTCTGGCCGTGGCGGCAGGAGGGGTCAAGGACCGCCTCTTCGAGCTTTCGCGGCTGGCGGAGCGTGGGGTGGCGGACGACTCGCCCGAACAGGTGCTCGCAACGCTCGCTTCTTTGCTGCGCCAGGCGGCCTTCGAGCTCGAGGGGGGCGAGCGCCGACTGCGTCGACTCGTCGATCGGCAGCTCGACGCCCTGGTCGGTCTCCAACTGCAGCCGCTCAAGCCGTTCCTGATTGCTGCCGGGCGCCATGCACGAGACCTCGCCCAGTCTCTGGGAAAGGAGGTGACGGTCGAGGTCAGCACCGAGAGCGGGCAGCTCGACCGCCGGGTCCTGGCGGCGATTGGGGAGGTGGTCCTGCACCTGGTCCGCAACGCCGTCGACCACGGCATCGAGCCAGCGGCCGAAAGGACCGCGGCCGGCAAGCCCGTCATCGCCACGTTGCGCCTCGTCTGCGTCGGCGCGGGTGAACGGGTCCGGCTCGAGATCGAAGATGACGGTCGTGGTATCGACCCGAAGCACGTCGTCGAGGCGGCTCTGGCACAGGGCCTCATCGGCGACGAGGAAGCCTCTTCGCTTGGACCCGACGACGCGCTGCGATTGCTCTTCCGTCCCGGGTTCACCACCCGCGAGACCGCCGGGGAGGTGTCCGGACGAGGGGTCGGCCTCGACGCCGTCGCCGAGGCGGTGCGGGGCGTCGGAGGCGATGTCCTGCTTGCGTCCGAACCTGGTCGCGCGACCCGGGTCACCCTTCTGCTGCCGGTCACCCGTCACGCCGACCGTCTCCTCGTGGTGTCGGCGGCGGGGTTCCAGGTCGGCCTTCCAGCAGCCGGCGTCACGGCCTATCGTCATGTCCCACGGGGATCGGGGGAGCATGTCTCGCTGTTGCAGGGAAGCTCGCCGGTGCGTTCGCTGAGCGAGATGCTTGCCGGGCTGCGGGGTCGGGACGAAGTGGTGGTGGTGGAAGCCTCGGTCGGGGGTGTGGAGCTCGCGCTCGCGGTCGATGCCGTGGTCGGAGAAGAGGAGGTCGTGCTCAGAGTGCTTCCGCGCGGTCTGGGGGCCCCGGCCTGCTTCACGGAGATGGCGCTGCTCGCCTCCGGGAGGCCGGTGCCGGTGGTGTCGCTCCACCAGCTCGTGGATCGGGCCGCCGGGAGGTCCGAGGCCGGCGGCGTCCGCCAGCCGTCCGGTCCGGTGCGCGTGCTCCTGGTCGACGATTCACGCGTGACCCGCGAGATGCTGCGTCGGGTGCTCGAGGACGGTGGCTTCGAGGTGACGTCGCTGGGAGCCGCGGAGGAGGCGCTGCGCGCGCTCGAGGACGGCGGCTTCGACTGCGTGGTCACCGACATTGAGATGCCCGGCATGAACGGGCTCGAGCTCACGCGTGCGCTGCGCAAGACCCCCTCGCTGGCGCAACTTCCTGTGGTGGTTGTGTCGACGCGGAACCGCCCCGAAGACCACCATGCGGGCCTCGCCGCCGGCGCGGACGCCTACCTGGCGAAGCAGGGCCTGGAAGCCCGTGAGCTGCTCGCGGTCATCGCCCGTCTGGGGGCGCGGTGAGGGCGGTACGCGCTGTCATTGTCGGCTCCTCGCCGACGGTCCGCGGTCTGCTGCGGCGCCTGATTGCGGGTGAGGGCGTCGATGTCGTCGGCGACCTGGGCGATCCAAACGACGCCGCCGAGGCGGTGGCGAGCCTGCGCCCGGACGTCGTGGTTCTCGATGCCGATCTCGCGGACGGCGGGGTCGCGGCGGCGGAGGCGATCACCCTCCGCCGACCGACACCGATCCTGGTGCTCGCTCCGCGAAGGCGCCGGCTTGCCCGCCTGGCGTTCGAGACCCTGACCCGAGGTGCCCTGGGCGTGTTCGCCAAGCCGGAGACTCCGGAAGAGTGGCAGACTCTCGGGCAGTCGCTGGCCGAGGTCGTTCGGCACATCGGCGCCGCGGGCGCCGAGAGCCATGCCGCGAGGCCCTCGTCGCCTGGTTTGCCGTCGACGCGTGGCCTGCGCTACGTTGCGGTGGGCGCATCCACCGGCGGCCCGGTGGCTCTGCGCGCGATGCTCGGCGAGCTGAAAGGGACGAGCCTCGCGATCGCGGTCGTCCAGCACATCGCGGCGGGATTCGAGGACGGTCTTGCCCAGTGGCTGGCGCGCGAAACCGGCCTCGATGTTCGCGTCGCCAAGGACGGCGAGTTGCTGGCGTCGGGGCGGGTGCGACTGGCTCGAGCCGGAGCGCACCTCTTGGTCGATCAGGATGGCAGGTTGCACTTCGACTCGTTGGGCGCGCCGATTCGGGGCCATCGGCCGTCCGCCAACATCCTGTTCTCGTCGTTCCTCAAGCTCGGGTCCGGCGAGGTGGCGGCCGTGATCCTGACTGGTATGGGCGATGACGGGGTCGCCGGCATGATCGAGTTGCGTCGCGCCGGCGTGCTCACGGTAGCGCAGGATCGCCGCAGCTGTGCGGTGTTCGGAATGCCGCGCGCCGCGCTGGAACGCGAGGCCGCGGCTCTCGAGCTCGAGCCCGAGGCCATCGGTCGGCTGCTGTCGCAGATCACGGCGGACCGGGTATGACCCTCGAGGCTGGGCCCGGACCTTGGATAGGCGACGTTGCTATGGATCGTCTGCTGGGCCTGATCGAGGAGGCGAGCGGGATCGTCGTCCCGCCGCGCGACCGTACACGGGTCGCGACGCTGGCGCGTGCCCGCGCCAAAGCCGTGGGATGCCGCGACCTTGAAGGCTACGTCAGGTACCTTCAGCTCGGCGCTGCCCTCGAGGAGTGGCGGACGCTACTCGGCCGGCTCACGGTCAAGGAGTCCTACCTCTTTCGCGCGGCCCGCCAGTTCACCGCGCTCGAGCAGGTCGTCCTTCCCGACCTGGTGGCCCGCCGCGCGCCGGGCGTCGAGCTTCGCATCTGGTCGGCCGGGTGCGCAAGGGGCGAGGAGGCCGCTACGCTTGCGGTGGTGCTGTCCGAGTCCCGTCACCTGGCCGGTCGCGACTGGCGCATCCTCGCTTCGGACGTCGATGAACGGGCACTCGACGAGGCGAAGGCCGGTGTCTACGGCGTCCGCGCGGTGGCCAGGGTTCCTCCAGAGCTGCTCGAGCGCTACTTCGAAGGCCGTGGTGACGGGCGGTGGCGCCTCGACGAGCGCTTGCTGGCGCGCATCGAGTTCCGGCCGGTCAACTTGGTACGGGAGCCGCTCGAGCTGCCGCGTGTGCCGTGGGACATCGTCTTTCTGCGCAACGTGCTGATCTACTTCAGCGAGGAGTCGCAGGCGCGTGTGGTCCGCGCGGTCGCGGCGGCGATGCCCCCCGACGGGTGGATGTTCCTTGGGCCGAGCGAGTCGCTCCTGCGGCTCGAGACCGACCTCGATGCGGTCGACCTCGACGGGTGCTTCGCCTACAGGGTCCGGAAGGCGGGCGCCGGGCGAGGACGTTTCCCCACCGGTGCGGTTCCGGCACCGCGGCCGCCGCTGCCCGCCGCCGGATCTTCGCCGAGAGCGCCGAGGCGCGTCCGGTCGCCGGAAAAGGCCGAGACGCCCGAGCCGGCACCCCAGGAAACCATCGTTGCGGCCCTTGCGGATGGGCAGATCGACGCCGCGCTGGTCGTCGCAGAGACTGCGGTCGCACGGGTGTCGGACGACGCGCTGCTTCGGGCCTTGCTCGGACTCTGCCGTGATCGGGGTGGGGACGCCGAGGGCGCGATACAGGCGTACCGGGCGGCGCTCTACCTGGATCCGGGGTTGTTTCAGGTCCGCTCGCTTCTCGCCGCTTGCTTTGAGCGCCTCGGTTGGCCGGATCGGGCTCGGCGGGAGCAGCGTGAGGTGCTGACGGCGCTGCGCTCGTCCACTCTTCGCGAGGTTCCGGAGGCAGCGCGCCTCGGCCTGCCGTCCGCCGAGGAGGCGGCGGAGCACGCCCGGACCGCACTCGGCTGACCCGGGACGCGAGATGCACGACGCGATGGGTTCCGGCTGGGCATGACCGATGCCGTAGAATGCCGGCGTCCCGTCCGCCGGTGCCGCGGACCCCGGCTCAATCGCCTTCGTCGCGGCTCGATGAGGACTGGAAGGGGGAGGAGAACATGGCGAGGCTCGCACTCATCTCGGTTTCGGACAAGCGGGGGCTGGACCGACTCGGCCCGGTCCTGGCCACATCCGGCTGGACGCTGCTGTCGACCGGCGGCACCGCCCGCGCACTGCGCGAGCTTGGCTGTCCGGTGGTGGAGGTGAGCGAGCACACCGGCTTCCCGGAGATTCTCGACGGTCGAGTGAAGACATTGCACCCGAAGGTCTTCGCCGGCATCCTGGCGGCACCTACTGCGGATCATCGGAACCAGCTCACCGCGGCTGGCGTACCCGAGATCGACCTCGTTGTGGTCAATCTCTACCCATTCCGTCAAACGGTTGCTCGAGCCGACGCCTCGCTCGGCGAGTGCGTCGAGCAGATCGATATCGGAGGTCCCAGCCTGCTGCGCGCTGCGGCCAAGAACTACGCGCGCGTCACTGTCGTGGTGGATCCCGACGACTATGAGCCGGTGCTCGGCGAGCTTGCCGCGGGAGCCGTGAGCGAGGCGACCCGCCGTGATCTGGCGGTCAAGGCCTATCGCCACACCGCGGGCTACGACGCCGCCATCGCCGCCCATCTTCCGGCCGTGATGGGCGCCGAGCGGCCCTCGCCCGAGGCTCGCGCTGCCGAGGCGCTCCTGACGGGGAGCGTTGCCCCTCTGCGCTACGGAGAGAACCCCCACCAGTGGGGCATGCTGGTGGCGAGCGTTCCCACTCGTGGGCTCGCGGGAGCCCGCCAGCTTCAGGGCAAGGAGCTCTCCTACAACAATCTCGGTGACGCCAGCGGAGCCTGGCGAATGGTCTGGGACCTTCCCGGGGCGGGTGTCGCGGTGATCAAGCACGCCAACCCGTGCGGCGTCGGTCTGGACGACGTCATGGCCACGGCCTTCCTCAAGGCCCGGGCCACTGATCCAGTATCCGCCTTTGGCGGCGTGATCGCGGCCAACCGTCCCGTGGACAGGACCTTCGCAGAGGCGGTGTCAGAGCAGTTCGCCGAGGTGGTCGTGGCTCCCGGCTACGACGAAGGGGCCATCGAGGTCTTCAAACGCAAGAAGAATCTGCGCGTGCTCGAGGCTTCAGGAGAGGCTGGCGACGAGGTCACGTTGCGCAGCATCGACGGGGGCTTCCTGATCCAGGCCGTAGATGCTGGATGGGACAGCGAGGCCCGCGAGGTGGCGACGGCGCGAGCGCCGCTTCCTGATGAGACTACGGCTCTCGAGCTGGCCTGGCGGGTCGTCAAGCACGTCGGTTCCAACGCGATCGTCGTGGGCCGGGAGGATCGCATCCTTGGTATCGGTGCCGGCCAGATGAGCCGGGTCGACGCCGCTCGGATCGCGGTTGCGAAGGGCACCGAGCTCGGACACGACCTGGCCGGTTCGGTCGCCGCGTCGGACGCCTTCTTTCCCTTCCCCGACGGGGTCGAAGCGCTCGCGGACGCCGGTGTGCGGGCTGTCATCCAGCCCGGTGGATCGATCCGCGACGCCGAGGTGATCGCGGCCTGCGACCGGCTCGGTCTGGCCATGGTGCTCACGCGCCAACGCCACTTCCGTCACTGATCGCCGGAGCATGCTTGAGCGGTCGGCGTGCTAGCATGGAACCACGAGTGCTGCCTTTCGTCCCACCCCATGTCCACCGAGGTCACCGCGAGGTGAGCGATGCCTGAGACACCAGTGAAACCGACCGTCGTCCTGCGATACTGCAACGGGAGGGCCGTTCACGGCACCCTGCTGACGGAGGCGCCACCCCAGGTCGACTCGATCGAGCTCGCGACCCAGGACGGGTCGGTCATCTTGGCAGACCTGTGGGACCTGAAGGCGGTGTTCTTTCTCAAGGACCCACGCGTGCGGCAGGCGGAGATGGAGTTGGGGCGCCCGTCGTCCATTCCTCTCGACAGCGCTCTCGCCCGCGTCGAGTTCAACGACGGAGAGACGATTCGCGGGAGGGTCCAGCACTACTCTGTCGCGGACCGCGGGTTTTTCCTCTACCCGACCGCGCTGGAGAGCAACAATGAACGGATTTTCGTGGTGGCCTCGTCGGTCGCTACGGTCGACATCGAGAGCTGACACCCTTGTTGTGATCCTGGCGCTGCTGTGCTCGGCCGGTGTGGCCGCGGCTGCGGACAAGGGACCGGTCCAGGTGCTGGAGCGGCTGAGCCGGACGCTGCGCAGCCAAACGGCATGGCACGGGACCTACGAACAGGAGTACGTCCCGGCCGGGATGACGCTCGGCGACACCGCCGAGGGTGAGGTGTGGGTTGCATGGCCTGACCGGGCGCGCTTCACGACCGGCAGGCCCCCCGTGCGGGAGATGGCGCTCGAAGGACGGTCCGTGCGCCTCGTCGACCTCGAGCTCGGCACCTGCGATGAACACATGGTCAGCGATGACGAATGGGCCCGGATCCCGCTCGCGGCGGTCCTCGATCCGCAGGGAGCGATCGACCGGTTCACACTGGTCGAGGTCGAGGGTGGTGTGGTGCTGGTACCACGGACCCCGGGCGGCGTCGCCAAGGTCGAGCTGGTCCTCGGAACCGACGGCATGCCTTCGCAGGTGGTCGTGACCGACGTACAAGGAGCGGTGAACCGACTCACCTTCCACGAATGGCGCCCGTCCGAAGGCTTGCCGGGAGGCCGCTGGCTGCCTGACCCGCCGGCCGGCGTGAGCTGCAGCAGCGACGATCCCGGCGAGATTCGATGAGCCGCGGCCGTCATCCCTGCCTGCGTCATCGGAGCGCGCCATGACGCGGCCGGGAAAACCCGTTAAACTGCGCGGATGAAGGCATCGGTGGCGACGCTGCGCCAGGCGCGCGAAGCGCGTGACCTGTTCCGACCGGTCGCCGGACGCCTCGTCGAGGTGGAGCACTTCCTCGAGCGCGAGATGGACTCGGCGATGCCGATGGTCCGAGAGACCGCGGGGTGGGTCCTCGGTAGCGGCGGCAAGCGTCTCCGCCCGGCGCTGGTCCTGCTCATCAGCCGGATGCTCGGCTACATTGGGGAACGCGATGTGCGCTACGCAGCTGTGGTCGAGCTGATCCACACCGCCACGCTGATCCACGACGACATCATCGACGGCTCCGACCTGCGCCGAGGTCGAGCCACCGCCAACCGCCGCTGGGGCGACCAGGCGGCGGTCCTGGTCGGCGACTGGCTCTACACCCGCACCATGGATCTGTGCCTCGAGCTCGGCGACGTCGAGGTGATGCGGCGACTCACCTGGGCCACGCTTCAGATGACCGAGGGCGAGATTCTCGCCGACCGGGTCCGGAGCCGTCTCGACATTGACGAAGCCACCTACATGGACATCACCCGGCGCAAGACAGCGGAGCTCTTCGCTGCCGCCTGTGCGCTGCCGGCGCTGTTCCAGGCCTCCACCCACCACCTCGTCGATCGCCTCCTGGAGTTCGGGCGCGGCGTCGGCATCTGCTTCCAGCTGGTCGACGATGTCCTCGACTACACCGCATCGCGGCAGGAGATGGGCAAGCCGGTGATGGCCGACCTGCGCGAGGGCCGAGTCACACTCCCGATGATCCTGCTCCTGCCCCGCCTCGATAGCCGCCACCGGTCCATCGTCGAACGCGCCGCAACGAGCGGAGCGATGTCGGACGAGGACGAGCGGGACCTGGTCGAGGTGGTGCGCACCTCAGGTGTCCTCGAGGCGGTTCGGGAACGTGCCGAAGGCTTCGCCGAGCGTGCCGGCAAGGCGGCCGCGGCGCTGCCGGCGGGAAGCGAGCGCGACGCCCTCATCCGGGCGGCCAAACTGCTGCTCGACCGCCGGGCCTGACCCGGGCGATGGGCCGGACATGGACGCTCCACTCGCGGCCAGGCTCTCGCGGGTCCGGAAAGCGGCGTCGAGCTGGCACGCCCAGCTCGCGTTGGCCGCAGCTGCTGCACTGCTGCTCGTCCTCCTCCTGAACGGCTTCTACCGGCGCGAGCTGCACCACTTCACCGGCGACGCACGCTGGATGTGGACGACCGACGATCTCCACGACCCGGTGCCGACCGCGGGCCTGTTCTTCCGTCGGCTCGCCCTCACGAGGCTCCCCTTGAGCGCCGTCGCGAAGGTCTGCGGGGATCGGCAGTTCGTGCTCTGGATCAACGGACAGCCTGCCGTCGCCGGCCACAACCGTCCAGAGTTCCGGCTCGACGTCGTGGACGTCACGGATCTCCTGGTCGCAGGCGACAACGTGATCGCGATCGAGGCCCGGAGCCCGACGTCGGTCGGAGGGGTGCTGTTCGCACTCGACCTTCGCACCAGCGCAGAGGGTCGCCGGGCCGGAGACCCCAACGGGCGCAGCTGCGTAGTGTCGGGTTCCGGGTGGCGGGTGCGAACGAGCTGGGGCGCGGGCCCCTCGGTGTACCCCGAGCACGGGTGGAGCGAACCGTGGATCTGGGGGCAGCCGCCAGACCATCCGTGGACCTATCCGCGGCCGGTCGTCCACCCGCGCCCGGTGGTCCACTCCGTCTACAGCGACCCGACTCGGATTCCGTCCGGGCGCTTCGAGCCGATGGCCCGCGGAAGATGGGCCTGTACCCTCGGGCGACCGTTCCAGGGCTACCTGTGGCTCGACCTGACCGCCGGACCGCCTCCGGAGAGTATCGGGCTCGGCGACGATTCCGCGATGACGGTTTCCGCTCCCGATGATGTCGCCGTGGTCACCCTCGAGGGCCAGACCGAGTGGCTGTACCCCGGTGCGGTCCAGGGCACGGTGCTCGAGGCCTCCGGAGAGGTCCGTCCGGAGGGCGTCGAGCTGGTCGAGGGGCAGCCCTAGCAGCGCCGCCGAGCAGGGGTGTCTGATCGCGATCTCGAGCCTGCTACGTCATGCTGCACCCCAGCTCAGCGGACTGCTGATGACGAGCTGTGCTCGTCAATGGAGAGGGACTCGAAGGGCCCTACGTGCCCTTTCAACGAGGAGCGACGCCACCGAGGACCGCGGTGACCCGCGAGGAGTGCACCCAGATCCTCAAGCAGGACACTACCCGAGAGTGGCCAGCAGACGTCCCAGCGACTGACGGGCCCGTTGCACGTGAGGGTGCTCCCCGTCGTAACCACACAGTGTGATCACCCTGCGGTAGCACGTCAATGCGGTCGCCTGGTCGTGGTGGCAGTGCTCGCGGAGCCAGCCTTTCATGAGCCAGGCTTCGGTGTGACCTGGAACGAGCTCCAAGATCCGATCGAAGAAGATCTCGGCCGCCGGCCAGCGCTCCTCTGAGATTGCGCGAGCGGCATGTCTCCGATAGACGCGAATTGCATCCTCCGAGCCGTTCCTCGGAGTCATAGAACGAGTTTTCAGAAACGACAGCTTCTTCATACCTCGAAGACAAAGATGCATGACTGCGGGAGTAATGTCAAGCGTTTTCTCTTGTATTCGTGGTTCGTGTTTGAAGATGAAAGTCTCCGCGTTTCGGGTTCATCTCAGCGATAGTCCCATGGCTTGACGTGCGCTCGGTTTCGAACGACGTCGGGTACGAATTGGAGCGCTTGTCGAGTTGTCGGTGACTCAGGTCACCGCCGATCTCAAGCCCGATCCACACCACAAACGAGTGCTCGAGATGCGAGCGAGCCTGGCTCGTTCGGTGCATTCGCGTGTGTGCTCCGGTGACGATTGCGGAACCCAACCTGCTCGTCGAGTGGCGGAGAAACGACCCGAGATCTCGTGCGGCCAATCCGCCCAGAAACGTGGTCGCTTCGTTTCGCACCGAGGTCTTGACCGGGTCCGGGTCCTCGCTCATGGGCTGCGCCCGGCTATCATGGAGCCATGACCGGCCACGGCGATTCCAGGCCCTTCGCCCACCTGCACCTTCACACCCACTACTCGCTGCTCGACGCCTCCATCGGCATTCCCGAGCTGACGCGACAGGTGGCCGGGATGGGAATGTCCGCGGTCGCCGTGACCGACCACGGCAATCTCTTCGGGGCGTTCCAGTTCCACCGTGCGGCGTTGAAGGAAGGCATCCGCCCGGTGATCGGGTGCGAGGTCTACGTGGCGCCGGGCGACCATCGGGACCGCTCGCCGACGCCTGGGCGACGTAAGCCCTACTCGCATCTCGTGCTGCTGGCGGAGAACAACGCCGGCTACCGTAACCTGGTGAGCCTGGTAAGCGATGCCTACCTCGAGGGCTTCTACCACAAGCCGCGGATCTCGAAGGCGCTCCTCGCCGAACGCCACGAGGGGCTCATCGGGCTGTCGGCGTGCCTGTCGGGCGAGGTCGCCTCGCATCTGCTGGGACGCGACCCCGAGCGCGCCCGTCGCAGCGCCGAGGAGATGCGGGAGATTCTCGGCCGGGAAAGCTACTTCCTCGAGATCCAGGATCATGGAACCGCGGACGAGGCCTTCGTCCGCGAAGGGATCGTCGAGGTCGCGCGGCAGACCGGGATTGCTTTGGTCGCCACCAACGACTGCCACTTCCATCGCCGCGAGGACACCTTCGCCCACCGGGTACTGCTCGGCATCGGTCTCAACCGGACGCTCGAAGACCTGCAGCGGTCGTACGCGTACAATGCGGAGTTCTACGTCAAGTCGCCGCAGGAGATGTATGCGCTGTTTGCCGACTACCCCGGCGCCTGCGAGCGGACGGCGGAGATCGCAGCCCGATGTCACGTGCTGTTCGACACATCGACACTGCACCTGCCGCAGTACCCGGTGAGCGAAGGCCACACGCTCGGCTCGTTCCTGGGGGAAGTCGCAACGGCAGGGCTCGAAAGGCACCTGGCGTCAGGTCGACCGCGTCGGCATCCGCCGGAGGATTACCGCCAACGTCTCGCACAGGAGCTCGAGATCATCGAGCACATGGGATTTCCAGGCTACTTCCTGGTGGTCTGGGACTTCATCCGCTACGCCCGCGAGCGCGGCATCCCGGTTGGGCCGGGGCGCGGCTCGGCCGCCGGCTCGGTCGCATCGTGGGCGCTCGGAATCACCGGCATCGACCCGCTCGAGTACGACCTGCTCTTTGAGCGCTTCCTCAACCCCGAGCGGATTTCGATGCCGGACATTGACATCGACTTCTGCCAGCGGCGCCGCGACGAGGTGATCGAGTACGTCCGCCAGCGCTACGGCAGCGACTCTGTGTGTCAGATCGCGACCTTCAACATCCTCAAGGCCCGCTCGGCGGTGCGCGACGTGGGCCGGGTGATGGGGATGTCGTTCGCCGACGTCGACCGCATCGCGAAGCTCCTCCCCGACGACCTCAACATCACCGTCGAGCAAGCGCTGAAGGACTCCGCGCAGCTCAAGGAGCTGCGAGACGGCGACGACGACGTTGCGCAGCTGGTGGATACGGCGGCGCGGCTGGAGGGCCTGGCGCGCCACTGCGGCGTCCATGCCGCCGGAGTCGTGATCGCCCCAGAGCCGCTGGTCAACCTGGTTCCGCTCACGCGGACCTCACACGGTGAGGTCGCAACCCAGTTCGACAAGGACGACGTGGAGACGCTCGGCCTGCTCAAGATGGACTTCCTCGGGTTGCGGACATTGACCGTGATCGCCGATGCCGTGGCCTCGATCCGTGCTCTCGAGGACCCAGACTTCGATCTTGCCGAGGTGCCCCTCGACGACAGCGCGGTCTACGACCTGTTCTCCGCTGGGGCGACCGACGGCGTTTTCCAGTTTGAGTCTTCGGGGATGAAGGACGTGCTGCGCAAGGTCCAGCCGCGTGCGTTCCCGGAGCTGGCGGCCCTCAATGCACTCTACCGCCCCGGGCCGATGCAGTTCATCGACGACTACTCCGAGCGCAAGCACGGGCGCAAGCCGATCACCTACATCCTGCCCGATGTCCAGGAGATCCTCGCCGAGACCTACGGGATCATCGTCTATCAGGAGCAGGTGATGCGGATCGCGGTGAGGGTCGCCGGCTTCTCGATGGCCAAGGCCGACACCCTGCGCAAGGCGATGGGCAAGAAGAAGCAGGAGATCATCGACCGCGAGGGCGAGAACTTCATCAAGGGCGCGGTCGCCAAGGGCTTCCCCGAGGACAAGGTGCGACGGTTGTGGGACCAGATCGTGCCGTTCGCCAAGTACGGCTTCAACAAGTCGCACTCGGTCGCCTACGCGCACGTCGCCTACCTGACGGCTTATTTGAAGGCGCACTTCCCGGCGCACTTCATGGCATCGATGCTGACGTCGGAGACGTCGAACACCGACAAGCTCGTCCAGTATCTCGGACAGTGCCGCCAGATGGGGCTGCCGGTCCTCCCTCCAGATGTCAACACTTCCCATGTGGCCTTCGCGGTCGAGGACAGCGGCATCCGCTACGGCCTGGCCGCCATCAAGGGGGTCGGCATGGCGGCGGTCGAGCCGCTGATCGAGGCGCGCGAGCGGGAGGGCGGCTTCGAATCGCTGACCCACTGCCTGCGCTCGCTACCGGGTCGCGCCGTGAACCAGAAGGTGCTCGAATGTCTGGGCAAGGCCGGCAGCTTCGACGCCTTCGGGGTGGCGCGCAAGGCGCTCCTGGAGAACCTCGACCGATTCATCGACCTGACGGCGCGTGAGCGTGAGCAGCGTGAGCTTGGTCAGGGCTTCCTGTTCGACGATCTGCCCTCGGAGGACCTCGAAGGGGAGCTGCGAGGCGCGGCTGAGGCGGAGCCTGCGGATCGGCTGCGCTGGGAGCGCGAGGTGCTCGGCTTCTACCTCAGCGGTCATCCGCTCGACCGGGTCGGCGCACAGCTCGAGCGGCTCACGGACTGCAGCGTGGCCGAGCTTCCGAAGCGCTTTGCCACCGGTGCGGAGCGCGCGACGGTGGGGGGGCTCGTGACCGCTCTCAAGACGATGTCGATCAAGCGCGACGGCCGCAATCAGGGGCGTCAGATGGCGACCTTCCAGCTCGAGGACGCGACCGGCTCCGTCCGCGTGGTTGTCTTTCCGGACCTCTTCGAGCGCTCCGGGACCCTGCTCGCGGACGACACCGCCGTCGTCGTCGAGGCCACCCTGAAGGGGGAGGGTGACCACGTCGAGCTGTCCGCCGAGGAGCTCAGCGCGCTCGGGGCCTTCGAAAACCGGCGCGCGACCGCGGTGCGGATCGGCCTCGACCTCGATGACGCCGACGAGGAGACGCTCGAAAACCTCCGCGAACTGCTGCTCGACAACCCCGGCCAGCTGCCGGTGCGCTTTGAGCTCGTCCGCCGCGGGACGTTTCGAGCCCGGCTCGTGCCGCCGCCTGCGCTGTCTGTGGAACCGAGCCCGGAGCTACGGGCGGCCGTCGCGGAGCTTCTGCCGCGTGCGTCGTACCAGCTTGAGCTCAACAACGCGAACGGACGGGCTTCGACCGCCTCGGCAGCCACGATCGCAGCCGACCAAGGGTCTGGCTGGGTTCACTGAGGCGCTTCGCCTGCACTTCTCACCAGCTCGCTGCTGCAGGCACCGATATACCTGCCCTCGCGGGTCCTCTGGCAACTCCGCGCCAGCTGCGACGTGCCTCCAGGCACGCCTCGGCGCCCTCGCGGCGCGAGGTGGTGAGAAGTGCGGGCTCGACCTGCCCGTGTATGATGACGCGGTGAGGGTGTACACACGCATGGGCGACGGTGGCGACACCTCGCTGTTCGGCGGCGCGCGTGTCGCCAAGGACGATCTGCGGGTCGAGGCCTACGGTACGGTCGACGAGCTCTCCTCGGTGCTGGGCCTGCTCCGCACCGAGCCCCTCCCGGAGGGCGTCGGCGAGCGCATCGCCGAGCTCCAGTCGAGCCTGTTCGCTGTCGGCGGAACCCTTGCGGACCCAGATGGAAGATACCCGTACGACCCGTCGAGCTGGGACTCCGCGTTGCTCGAGGCATGGATCGACGAGATGGACGCCGAGCTTCCCGAGCTGCGCGCCTTCGTGCTGCCCGGGGGGAGCCGCGCCGCGAGCCTCGCCCAGGTGGCCCGTGCGGTGTGCCGACGGGCGGAGCGGCGGGCACGGTCGGTGATCACGACCGGCGGCAGCCTTCCCGACGGCATCCTGCCTTTCCTCAATCGGCTCTCCGACACCCTCTTCGTCCTTGCGCGTTTCCTCAACGCCCGGCTCGGAGTAGCCGACTCCGAATGGCATCCCCGCCGCGCACCTCGCAGCGGATCCGGGAGCGGTTCGGAGGGCTGATACAATCGGGCACTTGAAGCTCGGCCGACGTGTGCGCCCCGGAGCGTCCCGTGGAGCGCCTTGGAGCACGAACGAATCCATGATGCGAGACATCTTCCTGCCTGAGACATGGGGCGAGCCCGGGGCCGGCGGTACCGCCGAGGCCCGGAAGTGGGCGCACTCCTCCGGTGAGCGGTGCACCGCCTGAGCCTCAACGAGGCACATGTCAAGCGGCTCTTCGGGATCCGCGACGAGCACCTCCAGTATCTGGAGGAGCGGCTCGGTGTCTGCGTTGCCGCCCGCGGGGGCGAGGTTACGATCGACGGAGACAATGAGCAGACCGCGATCGCCGCACGTCTGCTGGAGTCGTTCGACGGCCTGCTCGAGGCCGGCCATGACGTCGGTCGGGAGGAGTTCCGCACCGGGGTGCGGGTGCTCGAAGAGGACGCCAGCATCGATCTGGCCGATTTCTTCCTCGACGCGTCGATACCGGGCACCCTCAAGCGACTCGTTGTGCCTCGGAACCTCACCCAGCGAAAGTTCATCCATGCGGTGCAGCGCGACGACTACGTTTTCGCGACCGGGCCTGCAGGGACCGGCAAGACCTATCTCGCGGTGGCGCTTGCGGCCGCTGCACTGACCGACAAGCTGGTCCGCCGGATCGTGCTCGTGCGACCCGCAGTCGAGGCCGGCGAGCGTCTCGGGTTCCTTCCCGGTGACCTGGCCGAGAAGATCAACCCCTACCTCCGGCCGATCTATGACGCGCTCTACGACATCGTCGGCTACGATCGCGTCGCCCGCCTGCTCGAGCGCCAGGTGATCGAGATCGCGCCCCTCGCTTTCATGCGTGGGCGGACGCTCAACGATGCGTTCATCATCCTCGACGAGGCCCAGAACACCACCCACGAGCAGATGAAGATGTTCCTCACGCGCATGGGCTTCCACTCGAAGACCGTGATCACAGGTGACGTGACCCAGATCGACCTTCCCGGCGGCCGTCGCTCCGGTCTCGTCGAAGCACTGGAGATCTTGGACGGCGTCGACGGCTTCAGCTTCATCCGGTTCACCCACCGCGACGTGGTCCGCCATCGGTTGGTGCAGCTCGTGGTCGATCGCTACGACCACTGGGAGGCGCGGCAGAGCCGCGGCACAGGAGAACGCGATGCCCCGGGGTAAGGCCGATGCCCGACCGGGATCGACCAGCCGCATCCAGCGTGGACTCGAGCGTCGTGCGGGCTGGTGGGACCGGATCCTCGACGTGCCGGTGCTGTGGGGGGCCGTGGCGGTGGTGGCCTGCACATGGCTGTTGCTGCCGCGGGTCGGTCGCCAGGTGCCGACATGGGCGCCCGGAGATGTCGCCGCATTCGACGTGGTCGTCTCCCGTGATCTCAGCCTGCCCGACGAGACCGCGACCGAGGCGTTACGCGAGGAGGCACGATCGCAGGTCCTGCCAGTCTACGACCTCGAGCCCAGGCTCCAGTTCGAGCTGGCTGACGGCATCGGAACGCTGTTCGCAGCCTGCCGGTCGCAGCTTGCGGAGAACGACGCACTGGATTCCGAGACGCTCGTGGCCAGCACCGTGCTGCGCGTCCAGCCGATCATGGTACGGGTGCTCTCCCAGGCCGAGTGCGGCGAGGCTGCCGAGCGCGCGCTGCAGGACATGGTCGCGCGACTCTATCGCCAGCGCATCGTCGATGACCGTCGCGGGCTCGAGCAGCGCGGAGAGCGCGGGGTGACCCTGCGCGACCTCGCGACCGGCAACGAACATGTGGTTTCGCTTGGCGAGCTTGGTGACGTCCTCGACCTGCGAAGCGGAGTCGAGACGACGGCCCGCACCTGGCTGCTCGAGTACGACGTCATCCGTCGCGGGTGGATCAAGCCGATCGTCGATTTTCTCGACGCCAACCTGAGTCCGAACCTGGTCTTCAACCGTGCCGAGACTGCGCAGCGTGTGCGCCTCGCGGCGGCCCAGGTGAGCGAACGGTCACAGGTCTTCCGGCGCGGTCAGATTCTCGTCCGCCGCGGCGACACGGTGACGCCTGCAGTCGCCCGGACCCTGAGCCTGATGAGCGCGCAACGCCACGAGCTGGCGACCTTCACGAGCGCCCTCGGTGCCGGCCTGGTCGTGCTCCTCATGGTGATCGCGTGGTGGCGGCTGCTGCCCTTCTTCGGCTCGTCGGCCGAGATCGCCGGTCGGCTCTCGATGATCTTCCTGTTGATGATCGCGTGTGCTGCGATCGACCGAGTGGGCCTTTACGTGGTTTCCGCCGTCGCCCTCAACAGCCAGTCCGACGCTCTGTCGCTCGTTCAGACCTACCTCTGGGGTCTGCCTTGGGCGACCGGGTCCGTGGTGGTCGCGCTGCTGTTGGGCCTGCAGCCGGCGGTGCTGTTCGCCGTGTGGGGATCGGTCGCTGCCGCCATTCTGCTCGGCGGCGACTTCTCCATGTTGGTCTTCGCCCTGGCCTCGGGGCTGGTCGGAGCGCTTGCGGTCCAGCACTATCGGGAGCGGTCGCTGTTCACCCGCATCGGCGCGGTGGTCGGGGCCACCAACGTGGTGGTTCTGGCAATTCTCCTGCTCTACCAGGGCGCACCGCTCGAGCCGGCCTCGGTGTCGCTGGCGGCGCTGTTCGCGCTCCTCGGGGGGCCGCTCGCGGTCGGCTCCGCCGGGTTCCTGCTTCCCGCCCTCGAAAAGGCGTTCGGCATCACCACCGATCAGCGCCTGCTCGAGCTCTCGAACCAGAACCTGCCGCTGCTCAAACGCCTCTCGCTCGAGGCACCGGGTACCTACCAGCACTCGCTCACAGTCGGAAACCTCGCCGAGGCGGGGGCCGAGGCGGTCGGCGCGAACGCCCTTCTGCTACGCGTCTGCTCCTACTACCACGACCTCGGCAAGCTGGTGAAGCCGGAGTACTTCGTCGAGAACCAGCGCGGCGCCAACCCGCACGACAATCTCTCGCCCTCGATGTCGGCTCTGGTGATCATGAGCCACGTCAAGGAGGGGCTCGAGATCGCCGGACGCCACAAGCTTCCGCTGCCGATCCGGCAGGCGATCGCGACTCACCACGGCACCAAGCTGATCCGCTTCTTCTACTCTCGTGCGCGTGATCGCTCCACCCGCGAGATGGGCGAGGTGCGTGAGAGCGACTACCGCTATCCGGGTCCGAAGCCGCGCACCAAGGAGCTCGGCGTTCTGCTGCTCGCGGATGCGGTCGAGGCGGCCGCCCGGACGATCGACAACCCGGCGCCGGCGAAGATCCAGAACATGATCGATCGCATCTTCACCGATGCGCTGGAGGACGGCCAGCTCGACGAAACCGAGCTGACCTTCTCGGAGCTCGACAAGATTGCCAACGCTTTCCTGTGGGTGCTGACCAACATGTACCATCATCGGGTGGACTACCCCGGCTTTGACTTCAATCGGAGGCACGCACGTGATTCGGGTCCAGTTCGTCTGGGAACGAAGGCCGTCACAACCGGCGGCTGAGGCCCTGCGACGCATCATCGGTTCGGCGGTGACCCGTCTTGGCGAGACGCGGACCGAGGTCCACGTGGTCGTGACCGACGATGACCGGATCCGCGAGCTCAACCGTACCTGGCGTGCGATCGATGCGCCGACCGACGTGCTCTCGTTTCCGGACGGCGATGTGCTCCCGGAAGGCGGACGGCTGCTCGGCGAGATCGTGATCTCGCTCGATGCGGCGCGGCGGCAGGCGACAGAGCTCGGTCACTCCGAGCTGCGCGAGCTCCAAGAGCTGACCCTGCACGGTGTCCTCCATTTGTTGGGGTACGATCATGAGGAGGACGACGGCGACATGGACAGCCTCGAGCTGGAGCTTCGGGAGGAGCTGGTGGATGGAAGCTGACCTCGCGGAATGGCTCGGCCATCCCGTGACCCTGATCCTGCTGAGCCTGGCCGTCGTCCTGCTGCTCCTCACGCTCGAGTCACTGCTGCGCAGCCTCGCCGAGCTCGGCAACGTCCGCTTCCAGGGAATCCTCGACGACCACGAGAAGCTGCTGCCGCTCGAGGGTGGGGCCGGGTTCCACATCTCCCGCTTGCTCGACGTGCTGCGCTGGCTCCAGATGCTGACCGTCGGCGCTCTGTGGCTGATTCTGCTGCGTCTGCCCGGGCCGTCCGGGCTGTGGACGCTGGCCCTTGCGGCTGCGGTTCCGATCCTGGTCGTGGTGCTCGCGAGGCTGCTCACAGCGGGTGCGGGCGAAGAGACGCTGGTCGTGCTACTCCGCCTCGTTCGGCCGATGGTGTGGCCGATGCTCCGGTTGATGTCGTACGTCCACCATGCCCCATCGCCGGCTCCCGCTGCGGATGACGACGAGGAGGAGGCCAGCGAACGCGAGATCCAGGCCTTCCTCGACGTCGCACAGGCCGCAGGGATCTTCGAGCTCGAGGAAGGGCAGATCGTCGAGTCTCTGGTTGACTTCTTCGATACGACCGTGCGCGAGGTCATGACGCCCCGCACCGACATGGTCGCCGCGTCGGAGACCGCGACCTTTTCCGAGCTCGTCGAGGTCTTCGCGACCACCCACAAGGCTCGGATACCGGTGTACAAGGAAACCGTCGACAACGTGCTCGGCGTGGTGCACGTCAAGAACGTTGTGTCCTCGCTGGTAGCCGGCGAGCAGCCGAGCGTGGCGGAGCTCGTGATGCCGTGCCTCGTCGTCCCTGAGGGCAAGCACCTCGGCGACCTGCTGCGGGACTTCCAGCACGGTCATCAGCAGATGGCCATCGTGGTCGACGAGTACGGTGGGACCGCCGGGCTGGTGACGCTCGAGGACGTCCTCGAGGAGATCGTCGGCGAGATCCAGGACGAGCACGACCCCAAGCAGGAGCCGGAATGGCAGCAGCTCGGCGAGGGCGTGTTCAGGTTGCAGGGACGCTCCTCTCTCGAGATCCTCGAAGAGCTCTTCGGGATCGAAATCGACGAGGAGGATGTGGACACCGTCGGAGGGCTGGTGTTCTCGCTCTACGGGACCGTGCCGGAGCCCGGCGACGTCGTGGCGGACACCGACCACGGCCTCCAGTTCACCGTCGAGGAGGTCCAGGACCGCCGCATCGTCAGCGTCACCGCCCGCCGCCTCCAGCTGCCGCAGCCACAGCCGGCCAGCGGCACCGTGTGACGGCTCGGGCCGGGTCGTCGAGAGCTTCGGGAGATCATCACGATGCCAGCTCGAGCCAACCCGCTGCGATCCGGGTACGCCGCCCTGGTCGGCCGGCCCAATGCCGGCAAGAGCACGTTGCTCAACGCCTTGGTCGGAGAGAAGGTCGCGATCGTCTCGGCGCGCCCGCAGACCACTCGTAACCGCATCGTCGGGGTTGTCAACGACCCCCGAGGCCAAGCGGTCCTGTTCGACCTTCCCGGCGTGCATAAGCCCCTCCACCGGATGAACTCCGCGATGATGCAGGAGGTTCGCTCGGCGCTCGAGGAGGTCGATGTCGTTCTCCACCTGATCGACGCCTCGGTGACCTGGGGGAGTGGCGAGGAGTACCTGTTCGACATGCTCGCTCCCGTCGCCTCACCCGTGATAGGCGTCCTGACCAAGATCGACCTGGTCCAGCCGCATAGTGCTCTCCTGCCGCTCATGCGAAGCTACGGTGAGCACCGGTCCGGCGCCACGGTGGTGCCGATCTCGGCCCCCGCCGGCGATGGGCTCGAACCGCTGCGTGAGGAGCTCTTCGGCCGGCTTCCGGAGGGTGAGCCCCTGTATCCGATCGACATCGCGAGCACTCAAACCGAGCGGTTCTTCGTCGCTGAGGTGGTCCGCGAGAAGCTCCTCGAGCTGACACGTAACGAGCTGCCTTACACCGCCGGGGTGGCGACCGAGAGCTTCGTTGAGGACGGTGACCTACTTCGGGTCGACGCCGTGATCTACGTCGAGCGTGACAGCCAGAAGGGGATTGTCATCGGCAAGGGTGGCAGGATGATCAAGGAGCTCGGGCGGCGGGCCCGAGAGGAGCTGGAGCGGATCCTCGGGACGAGGATGTACCTCGGCCTCCGGGTCAAGGCCCACCCACGCTGGCGCGAGGACGCTGCTGTACTGGCAACCATGACGCCCGGACACGCCGAGCTGAGCGATCTCTCCGACCTCGACCTCGGGTCGGATCCGGACGAGGAGGATGAACCATGAGCCCGGTCTTCCCGATCAGGATCTTCACCGCGCCAGGATGTCCGCACTCCCAAGCGCTTCGTGCCGACCTCGAGCGGCGCGGTGTGCGGTTCATCGAGAGGGACGTTTGCGACGATCCCGAAGCCATGGAGGAGCTGCGCTCGCTGAGCTGGGAGCACCGCCTTCCGGTGGTCGTCGACCACGAGCGGGTCACGGTGGGCTTCAACGGGCAGTCGTCGACCTTCGATGAGCTCGGGATCGAGTAGCACCAGGCGCGAGAAGCGAGAAGCGAGAAGCGAGAAGCGAGACGCAAGACGCAAGACGAGAGGCGCGAGACGCGAGACGTGAGGCGCAGTGCTTCTCTGTGTCTTTCTGGGGCCTCTGTGGTGAAGATCGGGCTCCCCACGCCGCGGTGTGGCAGGTTTGGTGCCGCGCTGCGGTGTAAAATCGGATCATGAACTTCCAGCTCCACTCCATCATCGCCAACCGCGACGTGCATGGTCCGCGCACGATCGCCTCCGTCAACCCGGCGACCGGGCGGGAGATCGCCACCGTGACCGCGCTCGACGCCGACGGCGCGTGCGATGCGGTCGCCG
>CAZQYU010000008.1:0-33910 GCA_964597585.1 uncultured Thermoanaerobaculia bacterium | reverse complement strand
TTCGTCGACGATGGCGAAGAAACGGGAGCGCTGCACCTGGTGCTCGGGGCGGACCTTCATGTTGTCGCGGAGATAGTCGAACCCGAACTCGTTGTTCGTGCCGTAGGTGATGTCCGCGCCGTAGGCTTCCTGGCGCTGCACATCGTTCATCGGATTCTGGATGCAGCCGACGGTGAGACCGAGAAACCGGTAGAGGCGGCCCATCCAGTCAGCGTCTCGCCGCGCCAGGTAGTCGTTGACCGTGATCAAGTGCACGCCACGCCCGGTCAGCGCGTTGAGCGAGACCGCCAGGGTCGCAACCAGGGTCTTGCCCTCGCCGGTCTTCATCTCTGCGATCCGACCCTCGTGGAGCACGACGCCACCGACGAGCTGCACGTCGAAGTGGCGCATCCCGAGTGTCCTGCGCGAGGCCTCCCGAACCAGCGCGAAGACCTCCACGAGCTCGGCATCGAGGACCTCTTGAACGCGGTTCCTGCGGGGCGTCATGTCCTCTGGAAGGTCAGTGAGTGAACTGCGGACGCGGTCGCGAATTGTTGCGAAGCGAGCTTTGATCTCGTCGTCCGCGAGCTTCTCCAGCTCCGGTTCAAGGGCGTTGATTGCGGCCACGGTCGGCCGCATTCGCTTGAAGTCGCGCTCGTGCTTCGTCCCGAAGACGAAGGCGATGGCCTTTTCAACCAGGTTCATGCAACGTCCCCTATGGAAGAATGCCGGGGCGAGCCCCGGCGTGACGCGGCGGACACGAGACGCTGCGAGCTAGAAGGCGTCGAGGATGTAGTAGAGCGGATTGACCGCCCTCCCGTCCACGTGGACCTCGTAGTGAAGGTGGGGCCCAGTTGAACGGCCGCTCGAGCCGAGCAGCCCGATGGTGTCGCCACGCCGAACCTCGTCTCCCGGATGGACCAGGATCTTCTCGAGGTGTCCGAAAACCGTTATGTAGCCGAAGCCGTGAGACAGCTTCACCACTCTGCCGAAACCGCCGTCCCGTCCCGAGAACACCACCACGCCGTCCGCGGTGGCGATGACGGGCGTGCCGCGCCGCGCGGCAAGGTCAAGCCCTCGGTGGAAAGCCTGTCGACCTGTGAACGGGTCCCTGCGGCGTCCAAAACCGTCCGTGATGATTCCCATCACCGGTGCAATTGTCGGGGTCGATCCAAAACGACGCGCCTGCTCGTCCAGATGCTGCTCAACCCGGTCCAGCTGCCCGTCGATCCAACGGCCCTGCAGGTCCAAGCGGTCGGGCGACTCCGGCACGCGGTCATAGGGTCCGCCGCGACCCGCCCTCTCGGTGCGGTTGTCGTCAGCGTCGGCGCCCTCGGCCAATCCGGTTTCCATGCCCGCTGCCAGCGCCAGCCGCGCCGTCCGCTGCTCGAACTCGTCGAGCCGCGCCTGGACCTCGGAGACCGTCTGTTCGAGCTGGAGGTTGACGTCTGCGAGCTCACGGTTCTCTGCCGCCAAGCGCTTGACCTGGGCGCTGCGGCTAACCGCTGCTCCGCTGTAGAGGATGGCGACGATCGAGAGTGCCAGCGCGAGCGCAACACCAACTGCAGAAAGAACCAGAGTCCGGGTCGAGAGCGAAAGCTTGAGAAACTTGGCCTTGTTGTGGGGAACGATGATGATCGTGTTCAAGCGTCGCGGCATGTTCCCCCGACCTCCGGAATTGAACTGAGCCGCGTGGTCCGGAGACCACGGCGGAAAGGATTGTGACACTGTGTCCGTCGCGGTGTCAAACTTCGGGCCAATGAAGGCGATCTCGAGGCAGAACGGAGACTTGGTCGCACATTCGACCCTGCACCGAGCCCGGAACCGTCCACCAGGACGGCCGTCTCACCCCTGAACCGGCGCCGCTCCGCCGCCCGGCGACCCAGGCTCGCCATTCGCCACGCCCGGATCCTTGGCGCTCTTGCGCAGCAGCCTGGCCATTTCGTTGAGTCGCTCCTGGCAGCGACCGTACACGCTCCCCTCGTCCCACTCGCCGTCCTCGCTCCGCTCTCCGGCGGCAACACCCGTGAGCAGGGTGATGCCCTCGTCGACCGTCGCGATGGACCAGACGTGGAAATGCTCCGCGGACACCGCCTCGACAACCTCCTGTGAGAGATGGAGATCTCCGACGTTGGACGCGGGTACCATCACTCCCTGGCTCCCGGTCAGCCCGCGGCTCGCGCACACGCGGAAGAAGCCCTCGATCTTCTCGTTCACTCCTCCGATCGCCTGTACACGGCCGTACTGATCGACTGAGCCGGTCACCGCGACATCCTGCCGCAGCGGCGCCTCGCATATTGCGGACAGGATGGCATAGACCTCGGTCGAGGAGGCGGAGTCGCCGTCGATCCCGCCGTAGCTCTGCTCGAAGGTGATCGAGCATCCCATCGCCAACGGCGAGGTCCTCGCGAACATCCCGCGGAGAAACCCAGTCAGGATGCCGACGCCCTTGTCGTAGGTCGGTCCGGAGAGACCGGCCTGACGTTCGACGTTGATCACGCCCTCGCGCCCCATCCCGACCCGTGCCGTGATCCGGGTCGGACGGCCGAAGCGGTAGTGCCCCAGGTCCCACACGGCGAGCCCGTTGACCTGGCCAACGGCGGTGCCCTCGGTCTCGATCCGCACGACCCCCTCGGTGATGACCTCGTGCGCGCGATCCTCGGAGAGGCCATGGCGGCGGCAATAGGCGGCCTGAGCGGCGGTGACGTGCTCGCGTCCGACCACGCTGGCCCCGGCGGCCGTCGCCTGGAACGAGGCTTCGCGGAGCAGGTCCGAGAGGTCGGAGAAGCGGCTCGAGAAGCGTCGCCGCCAGTGCGCCATCCGCACCGCCTCCTCGAGCATCGCCGCCATGCCGCCGCGGTCGAGGTTCATGAGGCCCTCGTCCGCACTGACCTTGCGCAGCACGCTGAGGATGTCGCGGGCATTCGCCGCAGTCGGACGCATCATCGAGTCGAAGTCGGCGAGAACCTTGAAGATCTTGGGAAAATCGTGGTCGTAGCGGTACAGGAGGTCGTACATCTGGCGATCGCCGATGAGGACGACCTTGACCTGGAGCGGGACCGGCTCCGGCTTCAGCGTCGCAGCACCGAGAATCATCGACTCCATCGACTGGATCTGGACTCTTCCATAACGGAGCGCGCGCTTGAGGCCGGGCCAGACTCGCGGCTCGAGCAGGACGTCCTCCGCACTCAGGACGAGGTAGCCCCCGTTTGCCCGCAGCAGCGAGCCCGCGCGAATGTGGGTGAAGTTGGTCACGGCCTCGCCGGCTGGGGTGACCGTCCGCTCGATGGTGCCGAACAGGCGAGAATAGGTCGGCTCGGTCTCGATGACGACCGGTGCGCCCTCGGTGTCGGCGTTGTCCACCGCGACATTGACCTGCCACCTGAGCAATCGGTCGCTGCCGTCGTCATCCCCGGAGATGAAGATATCGTGGTTCTCCTCCAGGTCACGCCTGAGCTCTGTGAGGTAGCTCTCGACCCTCGGGTCGGGGACCTCGCTGCCGACCCGCGCCACAGCCACGTCAAAGGTCGGTTTGATCGCGTCCCGCCGGACCTCCTCGACACGCTTTTGGATCTCGCGCCGGATCGAGGCGACGCCCTGGAAGACCTCCTGGAGGCGGTCCGCGAACTGGTCATGCAGGGTGCGCAGCTCCTGCGCCCGCTCC
This sequence comes from uncultured Thermoanaerobaculia bacterium, assembly GCA_964597585.1. Classification (GTDB taxonomy): domain Bacteria; phylum Acidobacteriota; class Thermoanaerobaculia; order Thermoanaerobaculales; family Sulfomarinibacteraceae; genus CAVSIS01. The sequence goes on along the minus strand of CAZQYU010000008.1, from coordinate 30,267 downwards.
TCACTGAGCGCCTCCTGCTTGACCAGGTCCGGAAGCTGCTCGAGCGGGACCGGTTTGTCCCCCACGACCGGCAGAATTTCGGGCCGCGCCACCGGTCCCGCTTGAATCTGCACCAGCGAGAAACCGGCCTCGCGGACCTCACTCTCGAACTTTTCGACCAGCGCGCGCTCCTGCTGCTGGAGGTTGGCGATCGCGCGCTCGACCCTGAGCCTGAACTCCTTGTCCTCGAAGATCGCCGGCAGGTTCTTGCCGAGCTCACGAACCAGGGCCGCCATTGCCGATGCCAGCCGGCGGCCGAGTCCGGCCCTGAGAAACAGGGCGCGAGGCTCATCTGGTGAGCGGAAGTTGTGCACGAAGCAGACGTCGTCCGGTGGTTCACGGTGGTCCGCGCGCCGGTCGAGAAAGCGCTTGATCGTGGTCAGTCGGCCGGTCCCGGAGAGGCCGGTGACGAAGACATTGTAGCCGACGCCGCGCATGGCCAGACCGAAGGCGATCGCCTCCACGGCGCGCTTCTGCCCGACGATCGAGGCTGCCGGCTCGACCTGTTCGAGGCTCTCGGTTTCGAGCCAGTCGTCGGGGCAGCGCCACGCCAGCTGGCCCGCCTTCAGCTCCGTCGCCATCGTCGACCTCCCTCCCGAGTCGCGTCAGGCGCCACCCTCCCCCGATTCGGGCGTTCCACGACCCCGCCGCAACCCCTCGAGCAGCACCGGAAGCAGCGTGATGCTCAAGATCGCAGTCGATACGGCACCAAGGATCGCAGCAACGCCGACAGAACGCAAACCAGGATAGTGGGACAGGGACAGCGACCCGAACCCGACCACCGTGGTCAGCGCAGCCACTGCGATCGCCTTGGCCGTCTCGGTCTGGGCTTCCATCCCTCCGCCGGACTCGTCCCAGCGGTGCAGCAGGTGCAACCCGTAGTCGACGCCGATCCCGATGATCATCGTCAGCACGAAGATGTTCATGTAGTTCACACGCACCCCGAGCAGCGCCATCCCGCCGAGCATCCAGATCAAACCGATCGCAAGGGGAGCAAGTACAAGCAGCGAGCGCATCGGGGTGCCGAGATCCGCCCACAGCAGGAGGAAAACCAGCACCAGACCGAGCAGGGCGGCCCGGGTGGCGTCCCCCCACACGATCTGCCGCAGCTCTGCTGAGACCACGTTCGGTCCGGTCAGGACCGCCGATGGGAACTCGTCCACGAGAGCGGCGAGCGGCGGGGGGGCTGAACGGCGCCACCGTCCTGCCGGCGGATATACGAACACCGCGGTCGAAACGCCTTCGGCGTCGTGCACCAGGTAGCGGCCCGTGACGTGCGCGAGAGGCGTCCCCGCAAGGTCGGCCAGAGACAGAGGCTGGCGAACGCTGAGCGCCGCCACCAAGTGACTGACTCCCGTGGCGAACGCTTCCGGATTGAGGCCCACCGAGCGCAGCGCAGCATCGAAGCGTCGCCTGAAGTCCGCAGGGTCGAAGGAGTGCGCCGCCAGACGCTCGATGACCGCCTGCTGTGCTTCGGATGACGGGATCAGCCCGGCGATCGTGTCCACCGCCGCCAGGTTCTCGCCGTCAACGAGCCCTTCGAGGCGCGGCAGCATCTCGCGCGCGGTGGTCAGAACCTCGGGCTCGGTACGCCCGTCGATCCGAATCGTCATGGGGGAGAAGCGCAGTCCGAAGGAGTCGATCACCTCCTGCTGAAGGATCACGGCCTGATTGTCTGCCGAACGCATGTTGCGGATGTCGTCGTCGAACTCGAGCCGGGTCGCGGCGAGCGCAAAACCCACCGTCAGCCCGAGGATGATGATCAGCGCCAGGCGGCGGTGCGAGAGGCTCGCGCGGCAGGCCAGATCGGATCCGAAGGAGTGGAGGTAGAGCCTGCCGCCGGTTCCGTGCCGCGACTTCATCAACGTCAGCAGTGCCGGCAGCACCAGGAAGACGGTCCCCACGAGGATGAGGATTCCCGTACCGGTCAGGAGACCGAGCTCGGAGAGGCCCCGGAAGTCGGTCACGAGGAAAGCGTAGAAGGTGGCTGCAGTGGTCACCGCCCCGAGCAGCACCCCGACGCTGGTGTTGCGCCCGATAACCTCGACCGCCTGCTCGTGATCCGCGCCGCCGAGACGCTCCTCCACGTAGCGACCGTAGAGCACAATGATGAAATCGATGCCGAGGCCGATGAGCAGCGCGGCGAAGGCCGAGGTTGCCGAGTTCAGGCGCCCGAGCGCGAGGTCGACGAAAACAAAGGTCAGGGCCAACCCGGTCGCGAGCGGGAAGAACGCATAGAGAAGTGCCGCGCGCCGACGAAATGCGAGCAGGAAGAGGAGCATCACCCCAATCAAAGACGACGCAGCGCCGACGACGAGGTCGCTGATAATGAGCTGGCTGTCATCGAGAGCAACGATGTATCCCCCTGTGAACTCGACCTTTGGCGGAGCTCCCTCCCACCCATCCTCCCGCCACGCCTGCTCGGCCTGGCGAACGCGTTCGGGGAGACCTGCCGCAAGGACACGGTCGAAGGCGATCTCCTGTGCGGGTTGGTTGGGTTTCACGAGCATCAGCAGGGTGGTCCGCGACCGGTCCACGATGAGACCGGTGTCGGAGTCGAACTGCGCTCCGATGCCTCCCACACGTACTCGGCTAAGGATGCGCGGCAGCAGCCCCATTGGATCGATGCGCAGCAGCTCCTTCGTGACCAGACTCTGCGGCGCCATCAGCTGGAGACGGAGGCGCTCGGCCTCGTCGCGCAGATCGGGCGCGTCGACCCGGGCGAGTAGGTTGTCGAGCTCGACCGGACTCAGGAAGAGCGTGGCGCGGTCGAGAAGCGGCACGGCTGCGACGGTCGGATCCTCGAGCCGGTACTCGACCCAGTTCACCAGCTCCCACTGTCGTAGCGACCCGGCCAACCGGTCGGCGAAGGCGAGTGCTCCGTCGCTGTCGTCGGCAGTGTTCAGCCGGACTACCGCGAGCAGGAGGTCGACCGAGCCGAATCGCTCGACCGTCGTCTTGAATGCCTCCACCACGCGGTTGTGCTCGGGGACCAGCGACAGGATGTCCGTCTCGACCTTGACTCGGCTGGCCAAGAACCCGGCCGCAACCCACGACAGGACCGCGAGCACCAGCACGGTGCGCGGGAATCTCACACCGCAACGCACCAGAGCGAGTGGCAGTGTGCGGGGCAGGACCCCGCGGCTCATGCACCCGCCCCGATGAATACGGATCGGTTCTGCCAGAAGTAGATCAGCATCGAGGTGATTGTCAGCACAAGTGCAATCCACAGCGCCAGTGAGCCGAGGACGATCCACCGCCCGAGCTGGTGGCCGAGAATCAGGATGGCGACCGCGGTCACCTGAGCGGTGGTCTTCGCCTTACCCCAACTGTTCGCGGCGATGGCGATGTGCCGCTCGAGGGCTACCATTCGCAGCGCGGTGACGGCAAACTCACGACCGACGATGCAGGTCACGATCCAGGCTGGCGCAAGTCCCAGCTCGACCAGCGAGATAAACGCCGCACTCATCAGGAGCTTGTCGGCGATCGGGTCGAGCAGCACCCCGATCCGCGTGATCCGGTTGGTTCGGCGGGCTATAATCCCATCCACAAGGTCGGTCGACGCCGCCAGAAGGAAAATGCCGAGCCCCCAGAACTCCTTGTCCGGAAACTCCGTCAGCAGGGCGACCACGAGCAGCGGAACCATCACGATGCGTAAGAGGGTCAAAGCGTTCGGGACGTTCCACATGCTCGGTATTCCTTTCGGCCGCGTCGTGTCCTCGGTGCACCGCCGGAACTCGGCGACGGTCGAGACGGGCTCATGGCGCACCGATTCTAACCACGGCCCGCATCATCGACAAACCCACTCGGCCTCCGGATTCGACGTTTTTCGTGTCCCGACCGTGCCGGGGGAGGCCGACACGGCACCCCCTCGGTGCCCCCGCCGACCGGCCTGATTCATGCTGCACGGCCGCTGTGTTCACCATCCGTCACGCGAGACCACCGTCCGCTGTCGCAGCTGCGGACACTTCATCTGCGAACGGTGTCGCCTGCCCGCCCTCGGCCGCGTCTACTGCAGTCGCTCGTGCCAGGCGCGCGGGACGCTCTCAGTCACGCTCGCACCCCTCCGCTCGGCTCTTCGGCAAAGAGTGGACCCCGTCTGGGCGGTGGTCACGGTGCTCCTGTGCCTCTCCGTGGCGCTCTGCGGCGTGGGGCTTCTGGTCGGACGTCTGTTGCTCGAGTCTCGGCCGGCGACCGAGGGAGCACCCCCGACACCCGGTACGACCCCGGCAGCAGCCGTCCACGCGATCCTGTCCCATGAGGCCGGCCAGTGGCGCCTGCGGATCGACGGCCCCCCCGGGCGTCGCGTACTGGTCGAAATCGACGGCCAGCCGCTGACGGTCGTCACGCTCGACGAGCACGGTACCGCCGAAGTGGGTGAACCCGCCACGGGACCCCTTCCGCGCCTTTCTGTCGTGCTCCTTTCCGGGCCCGAGGTGCCCGTCGAACGCGTCCGTCCGGCGGCGACTGCGGCGACGCGAGAAAGCCCGACCCCTACGGCGACCGTCCCGCCCTCACCCACGCCGTCCGCCATCCCCTCACCAACGCCCACGCCGTCGGCAACTGCGACCGCCGTGCCGACTGCGACCCGGACGCCTCCGGCGACTGCCTCGGCGACCCCCACGACCGTTCTGCCAACAAGGCCGACACCGACCGCACGACCGAGCCGGACGGCGGCCCCGCCAACCCCGGCAGTCGCGGCACCGCCTGTTCTCCACCTGGTCACGGACGCCGGTCCGCGCATCGCTCTCACGTTCGACGGCGGTGCCTCCTCGAACGGCACCGCCGAGCTGCTGCGCCTGCTGCGCGAGCTCCACCTCAAGGCGACGTTGTTTCTCACCGGAGAGTTCATCGAGCGCGAGCCCGAGCTGCTGCGCCAAGCCCTGCTCGACGGGCACGAGATCGGCAACCACACGTTCACCCATCCGCACCTCACGACCTATGCCAGCAACGGGCGCCATCAGCTCCTGCCAGGGGTCACGCACGAGTTCCTGCTCGACCAGCTGCGTCGAACGGAGGAGGCCTTCACCCGCGCCACCGGCCGCCGCATGGCGCCTCTTTGGCGAGCCCCATACGGCGAGGAGAACGCCACGCTGCGAGGGTGGGCCGCGGAGCTCGGCTACCTTCACGTGCGCTGGAGCTCGCTGTCCGGTTCCTCCCTCGACTCATGGGATTGGGTCAACGACGAGCACAGCCGGCTGTATGAGGACCCGGACCACATGATCGAGCGTCTGCTCGCCTTTCCCCGACTGGAAGGCGGCATCGTGCTGATGCACCTGGCTTCGGACCGAGCTGTACCCCCGTGGCACGCCCTGCCCCGGCTCGTCGCCACGCTCCGGGAGCGTGCCATCGAACCGGTTCGCGTCAGCGATCTGCTCGTGGGCTCGAGGACCTGGCGACCACGCTACCAGGCGGCTTCGCGACGACACCGCCGTGTTTTCCCCGACTGATCCGGGCCAGGAGACTGGGGCCTCAGGGCGACAACCAGGGCTCGGTTTCGATCGCAGCATCCGAGCCATCCGTGGGCGGCGTCTCCGCACCCGCCCCCTGTGCGGCAACAGGCGGGCCCGCCGGCTTCCGATCGGGCGTCCCGAGCCAGTCCTCGACGGCCCGGCGTCCCGCCTCGACCAGGTCGTCCATGCGCTGCCATTCCGACCAGGTCGCGCAGCCGACACTGGGACGCACGACCGTCGAGGCCTCGTGGAGCTGTTGGCGTACCAGCAGACTACTGGTCATCATCTGGGTCCGCATCATCGTGTCCAGCGCGATCCCTGACTGGCTCAGCGGCGGCAGCTCCATCTCGACAGGAACCGCGACGACGCGGCGTCCCAGCGCTCGTCCAGCAGGAATGGGCACCTCGGAAACCACGGCGCCGTCAACCAGAGGCCGTCCGTTGACCTCGACCGAAGGGAACAACCCGGGAATGCTCGACGAGGCGACCATGGCGGTCCTCAACGACCCCTCCGCGAGGCGTACTTCGGCACCGGTCTCGAGGTCCGTGGCGACGGCGACGAACGGCTTCGGCAGGTCACCGATGTCGATGTCGGGTACCAGGAACTCGATCGCACGCACGAGGGTCTCCCCGTCGAGCATGGTGGCCCGGTTGACCGCCAGCGAGATGACCACACGGTCCCGGATTCTCCGCGCGGCCTGCAACAGCGGATGCTCGGTGGCAGCCGCCTCAGCTGCCGGGCCCATCGGCCGGACGCTGGGCACCAGCCCCTTGTTGCACGCCGTACGCCAGCGCTCGGCGACGGCCTCGGCTGAACCCAGAGCGAGGTACATTCCGCCGACCACCGAGCCCATGCTCGTGCCGACGATGGCATGCGGCGTCAGGCCCCAGTCATCGAGCGCGAGCAGAACCCCGATGTGCGCGAAACCCCGCGCACCACCGCCGCCCAGAGCCAACACCGGCGGCCTCAACCGCCAGGCCAGCCGGGCCGCGGCGGCCGGAATCATGCCGTTCCACGCTGCGTGGCCCGGGCCTGGGCGAGCAGACCGAGCAGCGCCTCGTGCACGCCTTCAGCGACTCGACGGGTCTTGTCCGAGACGTGGTCGAGGTCGTCCGTTCGCCCCCGCGGATCCACGTCCCCAATCTTGTCGCCGATCCTGACCGGCACACCGTCACGCAGCAGCCCGCGGATCACGCCCCCGATCCGCGCGGTCACCGAGCACGAGGAGTCGACCGGGACACCGCGCCGAAAGTCGTCCAGGCCGTAAACGGACACGACGGTCCCGATCCGCTCGCCTCGCTCGACCTCGTCTCCGATCGACTTCTGCGTAAAAAAGATCCCGTCACGCACCGCCTTCAGGACACGTTCGTTGGAGAAGCCCATGATGTCCGCGGGGGGCTCGTCGATCAGGTGCTCGCCCGTGTCGTCCAGAACCGCCCCGACCTGCGGACCGCGGAAGGTGTCGACCACAGCATGGCAGTCCTGCCCGGCAATGAAGCCGGGTCCCAGGGCAATGACAATGGGTGCGATCTCACGTGTCAGTCCCCAGTTCCGGCGGAGCATGGAGCCCTCGATGAAAACGTCCGGCGACCACCCTCGGACGACCTCCTCGAGCTGCAGAGCCGTCACCGCAATGCAGTCCTGACGGTGGATCGCGTCGAAGTCCTCGAGTGCCCTGGCAACCAGCGCCGTGACACCTTGCACGGTCTGCACGCCATCGTGGATGGCCTCGGAGAAGCACACCGGTCGCCGCACCGCCTTGGGATGCCGGCGCTCGAGCATGACGATCCTGTGGAAACCCTGCCGGAACAGGTGATAGGCCGTACCCGAGGCGAGCTCGCCCGCGCCCCGGATCAGAACCCTCAGATCATCCTGGGCCATCCACCCTCCGCACTCTCTGCGCTCGCCCAGCCGGCAGCCGACCGCGCGACCGCGTGCAAGGTCGCGACATTCTAACCCCTCCTGTTGCCATGGCAACGCGAGGCCGTCGCCACCATCGACCGCTGACTCACCTACCCGGCCTCGTCAGGCACGAACTCATGGATGTCGGGCAGGTTGCGATAGCGTTCGCCGAGATCCAGCCCGTAGCCCACGACGAACACGTCGTCGATCTCGAGCCCGAGGAAGTCCACGGAAATGTCCACGGTGCGGCGTGCGGGCTTCGACAGCAACGCGACGATCCGCACGCTGCGCGGGTGCCGGGCACGGATGAGGTCCATCAGGTCGGCCAGCGTTGTCCCGGTGTCGACGATGTCCTCGACGATGAACACGTCACGGTCCCGAACGTCGATGGTGATGTCTTTGACCAGCACCACCGAGCCCGAGCTGACGGTGCTCTTGCCATAGCTCGAGGCCTGGATGAAGTCGATCTCGTGGGTTCCCGAGATGCCCCGGGTGAGGTCGGTGAAGAAGTACACACAACCCTTGAGCACGCCGACGAAGACCGCCGATCGGCCGTCCAACTCGGCCTCGATCTCCTCCGCGAGCCGCTTGACCACCTCCGCGATCCGTTCCCTGGGGACGACGACCCTTCCGATCATGCAAAACCTCCCGCCCGTTGCCGAGCCGCAACCTTGCGGTGTATCCTAGCCCCACGACATGGCCGAGGTCGACGTGAGTCAGCTCAGTGGGCGCTATACCGCCACCTCCGACCGCTTCCGGTCGCTGTGGACCTTCTACCAGTTTCTCGGCGGGGTCTTCAAGCACCAGAACCTGGGTCCCGTGCCGTTCAACTTCGATTTCCACGGGCTCTCCAAGCGCATCCAGGACCTCGTGGCCGTCCTCGCCCTCCCGAATTCAACACACGCGGCTCGCGAGCTCGACCAGATCGAGCGCGAGCTGCTGAGAATCCACGGTGAGCTCGCTCGCATTGAGGCCGATTTCTCGCCCTCACTGCTGCGTCGCTTCTTCGACCACCTCAAACGACAGGATCAGAAGATCCTTTTCGCCCTGGCCAAGTTTTACCTCCTCGGCGACGAGCTCGACGGTGACAAGCTCGACAAGCTTGACATCCTGCTCACCCGCCTGTCCGAGCTTCCGCTCGAAAACGGTCGGGTCGTCCCCCGCAGCCGACAGGAGCTGATCAGCGGTTTCGAACGGCTCGCCGAGCTGACGCGCCCCGAGCCTCTCGCACCGGCCGAAGAAAGCGAGTTGCGCAACTCGCTCACCGCCTTCCGCAAGGAGCTCGAGCAGATCTCGAGCTTCGGCGAGCTCTTGTCGTCGCAGGTCTACGACCGCTACCGGACGTTCAAACAAGGACTGGGCGCCTCCCTCCTCCACCCCACCATCCTGGTCGAGGTGATCGCGACCAACATCGAAGCCAAGAACCGTTTTCGTGAGCTCTACCAGGACGAGGAGGTCCGGATTCTCGAGGACACCAACCGGATCTTCGAGATCGAGCGCTACCTGGAGCGCAACCCCGACCTTGCACACGCCGAGCTTCGCCGCCAGATCGAGGCCTTCCGGCGCTTCCGCATCCGCTTCGACTCCGGCCGCAAAGAGGACAATGTCAAGCGCGAGGACATTCTCGACCTCCGCCAGGCGATGAACCGGGTCCTGGAGAGCTTTGAGCCGGGCGCCGGACCGAAGGTCCCTGCGAGCACGGCGACGGCCTCCGGTGGGGAGAACCAGATTGACGACGTGCTCGACGTTCCGGAGCAGGAAGGTCTCGAGCCGGATCGAAGCTCGGAGCACTCCGAGGTGCTGGTGTTCGCCGAGGAGGAGCCTCGCGGTGAGTCCTTCGCCGACCTCCTGCCTGCGGACCCGCTGCTCAACGAGACTCTGCATAAGGTCATGTTCGCCCTCGAGCTGGTGGTCTGGGACCACGCACCCGAGCAGGCGGCCTTCGCCAAGGAGCTGCATCACCTCCACCTCGAACCGTGGGAGGTCGGGGCCTATCGGAGGCTGGTCGAGCAGCAGGTTGCCGAGGGGAGTCTGGGCTGGGAGCTCGAGCGTTTCTTCATCACCAGCGCCGCGCTGAGGGTGAAGATGGAGGAGGAAGTGGAGGATGTGTCTCGACTTGCGCGCAGCCCCGGCGCGGACCGCCTCTACGAGATCCTCGAGCGCTCGGCTCAGAGCCTCGAGCGGGCACGGGAGATTGACCGCCGCTTCCACTGGTTCATCGAGGACATGCTCTATCGCGGCGACACCATCCACCTTGAGCAGGTCTACCGCTCACACTTCCGCTTCATGCGGGCGTTCTCGCAGCTCTGGCTCGACCACCAGGAGAACGGCGGCATCACTCCGCTCTGACGGGCACGCAGATCCACCCCCAGCACCTTCATCGAGTCGATCTGTCCCGCAGGGGGCGAAGGGTGGTCGCTCAAGATCGGCGACCCGATCCGCGAAGTGCACCACGAGATGTTTGTTGGACTGAATCCCCACCCGCGCGAGAAGGCTCCTACTCGACTCGAACGTCGGCAGCGGCTTGCGCCGCGCCCCGCCTTGAGGTAGACAGCTGAGTGGAATGTGCCCCGACGGCGACACCCTCCCGCGCTGCGCAGGTCCCGCCCGCAGGCTGTCCGCGACTCTCGTCGACATGATCGTGTTCGCCGGGATCAGCGTCGCTCTGGGTTGGCCTCTTTACCGGTCGCTCCTGCCCTTGATCGGATCGGATCCCAGCTACGACAGGATCGTCGCGGCCCTGGCCGAGCCGCGGTGGCTCAATCACGCCGCCGGCATCCTCGGCCTCTGGATCGCCCTGTGGCATGCCTACTTCGTCGTGGGCTGGGGACTGCTCGGCGCGACCCCGGGCAAATGGCTGTTCGGGCTCCGGGTCGTCGACCACCAACGCCGCTACCCGGTGGGAGCATCCCGCGCCCTACTGCGCCTGGCGGCTTACTCGGTCAGCTCGGCGACACTAGGGGTCGGCCACCTCCTGATCTTGCTTCGCCGCGACCGCCGCGCGCTGCATGATATTCTCGCCGGCACCCGGGTCGTGCGCACCATTGACGCTCGCGCGATGACCCGTGGTCAAGCACCGCCCCCGCAATCGGTACCCGCCATCGGGCGAAACGACGACGAGACCGAGGCGGACCCCGGAGGTCACACCTCATGAAGGAATTGGACGTCCGCGCGCTGGCCTGCCCCGGCCCCGTGATCGAGCTGCGCAAGCTGCTCGAGAGCGGCCAACGTGAGATCAGGATCCTGGTTTCCGACGAGCTGTCCCGTTCCAACGTTGAGCGGTTTGCCGTGTCGCGGCAGGCGCAGGTGACCGGATCGCCGGCTCCGGGTGGCGGCTTTGCGCTCGAGGTCCGAGCGCCGGTATCTGCTGCCGCGCCATCCTCGGACGGCGACCCCGGGCTCGCCTGCGAGCTCCCGGCGGAAGGACCTAACCAATGCGCCGTGGTCGTTCAGATCAGCGCGTCGACCATGGGTTCCGGCGACGACGAGCTCGGCTCGATCCTGATGCGGTCCTTCCTCAAGACGCAGCTCCAGCTTCCGCTCGTGCCCGACAGCGTGATCTTCTACAACAGCGGTGTGCGGCTGTGCTGTGAGGGCTCACCCCTCCTCGAGGACCTGGCGGAACTTACGGCGGCGGGGGCCGAGATCATTGCCTGCGGCACCTGCCTCAATTTCTTCGACCTCGCCTCGAAGCTGCGGGTGGGAAGGGTGACCGACATGCTCGAGATCGCCACACGTCTGGCCGCGGCCGACCGTATCGTCCGTCCGTGAGCTCCGCACTCCTCCACGGTTATCTCGATCATGCCGCCACTGCGATGCCCAAGGCACCGGGGGTCGTTGAAGCCGTTGCCGAGTGCCTGCGCTCGGGCGCTGGCAACCCAGGCCGGGGCGGACACCGGCTTGCCGTCGCTGCGAGCCGGATCGTCGAGGACGCTCGCGAGCGCGCCGCGCACCTGCTCGGCGGCGACCCCGAGCGTACCGTCTTCGGCGCTGGCGCCACCGCGCTCCTCAACACGGTTCTCCGCTCCCGGCTGCGTCCGGGCGATAGGGTGGTGGTCAGCGCCCTCGAGCACAATGCGGTCATGCGTCCGCTGCGCGCCCTCGAGCAGCGCATCGGCATCCGCGTCCGTGTCCTTCGAGGTGCAGACCCGACCGGCGTCCCGAGTGGCTCCGAGGCCGCCGCAGCCGTCGCCGAGGAACCGACCCGGCTGGTCGTCGTCACCCAGGTGAGCAACGTCAGCGGCGCCGTCCTGCCCGTTGCCCAGATCGCCGCCAGCGTCGCCCCAGTTCCGCTCCTGGTCGATGGTGCCCAGTCCGCCGGGAGCCTACCGGTCGACGTCTCCGCCGTCGGAGCCGCCGCGTGGGTGTGCTCGGCCCACAAGGGACTTCTCGCGCCGCAGGGCCTCGGCCTGCTCCTGCTCTCGCCCGGCTTCGAGGTCGAACCGTTGATTCTCGGCGGTACCGGCTCGCGTTCCGACAGTGAGGCAATGCCAGACGCGCTCCCCGACCGTCTCGAGGCAGGAACACCCAACATCCCTGCGATCGCGGGCCTTGCAGCCGCGTGCCAATGGCTCGAGGCCGAGGGTGTCGCGGCCTTGCATCGCCGCACCACCGCCCTCACACGATCCGTAATCGGCGAGCTTCGGGGCATACCCCGGGTCCGCGTGCTCGAGTCTGGCTGTGAGTACGTCGCGCTCTTCTCGTTCACCGTCGAAGGCAGCGACAGCGGAGAGATCGCCGCCCGCCTCGATCGCGAGCACGGTTTGATGCTGCGCGCGGGCCTTCACTGCGCCCCGGCCGCCCACCGAAGCCTGCGCACCTTCCCCGGCGGCACGCTCCGGGTCGGGATCGGGCCCTTTGTCTCCCCTGCCGCACTCGAGCGGCTGGTCGCGGCGATCCGTTCCCTTGCCGCCTGACGTATTGCGCGCCGTTGACGCCCGAGGCGGTTCATGTGAGTCTTCGCGAGCGGCCGTCCGAGCTTCCGGCCGGCCCGCAGGCCGGGAGGGCGCATGACCACGTCATCCGATCGTGACCTGTTGGTGGTCTTCGAGACCGTGCAACGGGTCATGCGCGCCGAGCGAGGCGCCCGTGAGCGCGGCCTTGACGTCGACGTCATCCCCGCACCGCGTGCAGTCTCCTCGGAGTGCGGTGTCGTGCTCGAGGCCCGGCGCGCCGACGGCCATTTGCTCGCTACGCTCTGCTCCGAGCTCGGCATCGCGCCGGTCGCCATCTACCGACGTTCGATCGACACCTGGCTGCCGACGTCTCTCGACGCCGCGGGCGACCTGAAGGCGGTCGCACTGACCCAGCACACGGCTTACGGTGGGTGCGGCGCGAAGCTCTCCAAGAGCGATCTGACGACCATTCTGTGCGGGCTTCCGCGGCTCGAGTCGCCCGATCTTCTGGTCGGCATCGAGCGCGCCGACGACGCCGGCGTGGTCCGCGTCGCGCCCGATCTCGCGTTGATCCACACCGCGGATTTCTTCCCGCCGATGGTCGACGACCCGTTCAGCTTCGGACGCATCGCGGCCACCAATGCACTGTCCGACGTCTATGCCATGGGCGGCCGCCCGCTCGCCGGAATGAACCTGATCAGCTTTCCCCTCGCGCAGTTCTCTCGTGACGTTCTCAAGGAGATCCTGCGCGGCGGGCTCGCCGCGCTCGAGGAGGCCGGAGCGGTCCTCGCTGGAGGTCACACCGTCGAAGGTCAGGAGCTGCTCTATGGGCTCGCCGTCACCGGCACGGTCCACCCCGATCGGATCTGGCGCAACGGCGGTGCGAGGCAGGGCGACGTCCTCGTGCTCACCAAGCCGCTCGGCAGCGGGCTGATCACAACCGCCGCCAAGGCCGAGCTCGCCCAACCCCGGGACCTTGCCGGGGCGGTCCGCTGGATGGCGACCCTCAATCGTACGGCGGCCGAGGCTGTCGCGACGATCTCTCCCAGCGCGGTCACCGACGTGACCGGGTTCGGGCTCGTCGGCCACGGTGCCGAGATGGCAGAAGCCAGCGGTCTCGCCTTCGAGATCGACCTCAACGCCCTGCCGGTGATGCCCGGCGCCCTCGAGGCCGCCGCGCAGGGACTCGTCCCCGCGGGCACGGCCAAGAACCGGCGCAGCCTCGTCGACCTCTGCTCGATCCCCGACAGCGCCGATCCGCTCCGAATCGACCTCGCCTTCGACCCGCAGACCTCGGGCGGTCTGCTGGTCTCGTGCAGCCCCGAGGCGGCCGACCACCTGCTCCGCTCGCTGCCCGGCTCGGCTGTGATCGGGAGGACCACGGAGGGCGCTTCGGGAGTCATCCGGCTCGTGGCATACTGAGGCTCCGGGACCGGAGGGCCCTCCCCGTGCACGAGATGGGCGTCGCCATCGAGATTTACCGCACCTGCCGCGAGGCGGTGAGAGGTCACGGTCCGGGCCGGCTGGAGCGGGTCCGGCTCGCGGTCGGCGAGCTGTCCGCGGTCGAGCCCGAGCTGATCGGCTTCGCCTGGGAGGCGGTCACGGTGGACACCCCCGACGAGGGCTGCGTGCTCGATGTGGAGTGGTGTCCGGCGCGGCAGCACTGCCCGGCATGTGCCGCCGCCAAGACCCGTTCCGAGGGCAGCTGGCTGCGACTGTGCCCGGACTGCGGAGCAGTTCTGACCGTCGAGGGGGGTGACGAGCTCGACGTCCTCGAGGTCACCTTCATCACCGACGAGGAGGTTCCCGCGGGAACTCACGGTCAAGAGGGCGGACAAAGGGAGATGCCATGAAGCAAGTCGTCACGGTTCGCAGACGGGCCCTGGCCGCCAACGATGAGCAGGCCGACGTCCTGCGGCGCCGCTTCGACGAGGCCGGTACCCTGGTGGTCAACCTGATCTCCTCGCCCGGGTCCGGCAAGACCACCCTGCTCGAGGAGACGGTGCGCCGGCTGTCGGGAGACTTCAAGCTGGCAGTGATCGAGGGTGACGTCGCGACCGAGAACGATGCCGGCCGCCTGCGTGCGCTCGGAGTCCCCGCACATCAAGTGCTCACCGGAGGTGCGTGTCACCTCGATGCGCGCCAGGTCGCAGGCGCCCTCGAGGTCGCCAGCCTGCTGCCCGCCGACATCCTGTTCATCGAGAATGTCGGCAACTTGATCTGCCCGACCACCTACGACCTCGGCGAGGACTGCAAGATCGTCGCGCTCTCGGTCGCCGAGGGCGACGACAAACCCGTCAAGTACCCGGCGATCTTCGCCCGTGCGGAGATCGCGGTGATCACGAAGAGTGACCTCCTCCCCCATGTCCGCTTCGACCTCGAGTCTGTCCGGCGCCAAGTCGCCACCCTCAACCCGTCCGGTCGTTTCCTGGTCACCTCGGCGGCGACCGGCGAAGGCATCGACGCCTGGTGCGCGCTGCTGCTCGGACGGCTCAACGCCAAGCGATCGGGAACGAGCGCGGCCGGGAGTTGACCCGGATCCGCCTGCACTGTGTCGGCGCAGTCCAGGGGGTGGGCTTCCGGCCGACCGTCTACCGCGTGGCGACCTCGCTCGGGCTTTCCGGCTGGGTCGCCAACGACGCCTGCGGCGCGGTGCTCGAGGTCGAGGGACCGGACGAGGTCGTGGCCGGGTTCGAGCGGGCGCTGCGCGATCAGCTGCCTCCCCTTGCCCGACTCGACGGCCTCAGCAGCGAGGCCGTCCCCGTCACGGGTGAGACCGGCTTCGTGGTCAGGGCGTCAGAGCCTGGGCCTCGCGCAGGGGCGCTGGTCCCTCCGGACGCGGCACTGTGCGCAGACTGCCGGCGCGAGATGGAGGAACCCTCCGACCGACGCCACGACTACCCGTTTACCACATGTACCAACTGCGGACCCCGCTTCTCGCTCGTCCACCGTCTGCCCTACGACCGCCACCAGACGTCGATGGCGTGCTTTCCGCTGTGTCCGGCGTGTGCCGCCGAGTACGGTGATCCCGGCGATCGTCGATTCCACGCCGAGCCGGTGTGCTGCCCCGACTGCGGTCCGCGGCTGTGGTTGGCCACGAGCGACGGACGGACGCTCGCCGAGGGAGCGGCGGCGATCGCGGCCGCGCGAAACCTGCTCCGCGACGGCCACGTCCTTGCCGTCAAGGGTCTCGGCGGGTTCCAGCTCGCCTGCCGGGCCGACTGCAGCGAGCCCGTGACCGTTCTGCGCGAACGCAAGCGGCGGCCGAGCAAGCCCTTCGCCGTCATGGTCCGCGACCTCGAGAGCGCCCGGGGGCTGGTCGACGTGTCCGGCGAGGACGAGGCCCTCATGACCTCGGCTCGATCCCCGGTCGTGCTCGCGCCCCAGCGGCACCCCAGCCCCCTCAGCGCCGGCGTGGCCCCCGGTCTGGAGGATGTGGGCGTGCTCCTCCCGACCACCCCGCTCCACGTCGAGCTCCTCCGAGACCCGGCTCTCCCGCCGCTGGTGATGACCTCCGGCAACGTCTCCGACGAGCCGATCTGCCGCGGCAACCGAGAGGCGCTCGACAGGCTCGGAGGTCTCGCCGACGCCTTCCTGCTCCACGACCGGGACGTGGTCCGAAGGGTCGACGACTCGGTCGTGCGCACGTCGGCGTCGGGACCTTTCATGGTCCGCAGGGCCCGGGGATGGGTTCCGGAGCCGATCGCGATGCCGACGGCGACTGAGCGCCCGATCCTCGCGGTTGGCGGACACCTGCAGGTCACGGCCTGCCTGGCGGTCGGCGACCAGGCCTTCCTCACCCAGCACGTCGGCGACCTCGACACCGAGCCGGCACGGCGCTTCCTGGTCGAGGTCATCGAGGGGCTCGAGGACTTTCTCCAGGCGCGGGCAGGGGTGGTGGTCGCCGACTGCCACCCGGACTACCCCTCCAGCCTGCTCGCGCGCGAGCTGGCCGAGGAGCGCGGCGCCGAACTGGCCGAGGTCCAGCACCATCTCGCGCATGCTCTCGCGGTGCTTGCGGAGCACGGCCGGACGCCGGAGATCGGCGAGCGGGTTCTCGCGGTCGCTCTCGACGGCACCGGATACGGGCCCGACGGCACCGCATGGGGCGGCGAGTGGTTGCTCCTTGACGGCGACCTCTCGTGGTCCCGAGCCGGCTACCTGGAGCCGCTCGCGCTGGTCGGCGGGGAGCGTGCGGTGCGCGAGCCGTGGCGGGTCGCCGTCGCGGCCCTGGCCGTGGCCGGCCTCCTCGAGCAGATCGATACCCTGCCCCTGTCGCACTCGGTTCCTCTCGAGAAGCTGCGCGAGGTCGGCCGTCTGGCAGCGCATCCCTCGTGGCCTCGGGCAAGTGGGGCCGGCCGCCTGTTCGAGGCCTTCGGTGCCCTGCTCGGGCTGGCAACGATCAACAGATGGGAAGGTGAGGCCGCGGCGCGTCTCGAGTCGCTGGCTTCTGCCGCAGGCAGAGTGCCGCCATGGCCGGAGGTTGTCCCGACTGACCGGGTCGGTCCCGTCCTTCCGTCGGTTGCACTGGTCGCCGCGGGAGCACGGCGTCTGATCGCCGGCGAGGAACCCGGTCGCGTCGCCTCCGGGTTCCACGCGACATTCGCCGAGCTCGCCTGCGAGCTGTGCGCCCGCGTGGCACCCGGTGGCTCGTCCACCGTCGCCCTGGGCGGCGGTTGCCTGGTCAACCGGCACCTCCGTGCGCTCCTCGCCGAGGGTCTCGAGCGTCGCGGCCTCGAGCCCTTGCTTCCGAGCCGACTGCCACCGGGCGACGGCGGCCTCGCCTACGGCCAGGCTGCGGCGGCCGCGCTCGCTCGCGCGCGCGCCGCAACTCTGTCGCCCGCTCCGCGTGAGGTATGATCGGCGGCAGAGAACCGTTCGCGATGCGCGCGGCGTCGGCCGTGCCCAGGAAGGGCGTTCGAGGATGTGTCTCGCGATCCCCATGGTACTGACCGAGCGGACCGAGCTCGAGGGCGTGGTCGAGCTCGACGGCGTCCGCCGCACAGTCTCGCTGATGCTGTTGCCCGACGCAGAGGTCGGCGATCACCTCCTGATCCATGCCGGCTTCGCGATCGGATCGGTCGATGCCGACGAGGCCGCCAAGACGCTCGAGATCCTGCGCGAGTTCGCGGACAACATGGAGGCGCTGTGACCTCACCCAGCGCAGGCGAGGAGCGCCGGACCGTCGAGGGTCTACTGCGCTCCATCCGCGCTGAGTCCGCGGAAGTAGGCCGCAACCTGACCTTCATGGAGGTCTGCGGCACCCACACCCACAGCGTCGGCAAGGCCGGGCTGCGACGTCTGCTGCCGCCGGGAGTTCGACTCGTCTCAGGACCGGGCTGCCCGGTCTGCGTGACCCCGGTCGGATTCCTCGATCGCGCTGTCGCCCTCTCCCGGCTGCCCGGCACAGTGGTCGCGACCTTCGGCGACCTCATGCGAGTGCCGTCGAGCACCACCAGCCTGGAGCGCGCTCAGGCGGAAGGGGCGTCGGTGCGCGTGGTGTACTCGCCTCGCGACGTCGTCGCGCTCGCCCGCGAGAGACCGGACCTTCGGGTGATCTTCCTTTCCGTCGGCTTCGAGACCACGACGCCGACCATCGCCGGCGCGCTCGCCGAGGCGGAGGCGGATGGTATCGACAATTTCATGGTCCTGGCCGGCAACAAGATCATCCCACCGGCGATGGAGGTCCTCGTCCGCGACGAGGAGCTCAGCCTCGACGGCTTTCTCCTCCCCGGCCACGTCTCGGTGATCACCGGCTGGCATGCCTTTCGCTTTCTCGCCTCCGAGCACGGCCTACCGGGTGTGGTGGTCGGCTTCCAGCCGATCGACATCCTCCACGGCCTGCTCGAGCTGATCCGCCAGCAGCGTGCCTCCGAGCGCAACGTGGTCAACCTCTACGGCCGCGTCGTCAGCGCCGAAGGCAACCAGGCCGCCCAGGAGCTGGTCGAACGGATGTTCACCACGGCGACGACGGCGTGGCGCGGCTTCGGAGAGATTCCGGCGTCGGGGCTCGTCGTGCGGCCCGAGTGGTCGCACCGCGACGCGGCGCGGATCGAGGTCGACATGCCCGAGCCGAAGGAGCCGGTCGGCTGCCGCTGCGGCGACGTCCTGCGCGGGATCATCGACCCACCCGAGTGCCCGATCTTCGGCTCCAGCTGCACTCCCGACGACCCGGTCGGTGCCTGCATGGTCTCGAGCGAGGGGACCTGCGCCGCGTGGTATCGGCACGAGGGCCTGGAGACGTTCCAGTGAGCCGCACCCCGCCTCGACTGCTGCTCGCGCACGGCGCCGGCGGACGGCTGACCCGAGAGCTGGTGACGGGGACCTTCCTGGCCGCGCTCGACAACCCGCTCTTGGCGACACTCACCGACGCCGCCGTCCTCCCCGCCCTTCCGGCGGGCCGGCCGGCGCTCACCACGGACGGCTTCGTCGTCGACCCGCCGATCTTCCCGGGCGGCGATCTCGGGTACCTCAGCGTGTGCGGCACTGTCAACGATCTCGCCATGGTCGGCGCTCGACCGCTGTGGCTCACCTGGTCGCTGATCCTCGAGGAGGGCGTCGACGGCGATCTCATCGACGCCTGCGTCGACGGTGCGGCACGCGCCTGCGCCGAGGCCGGCGTGGCGGTGGTCGCCGGCGACACCAAGGTCGTCCCACGGGGCAAGGGCGACCGCATCTTCGCCGTTACCGCCGGCCTCGGTGTGGTCCCTCCGGGGCGCCATGTCAACGACGACCGCATCGTGCCCGGAGACCTGATCGTCGCCTCCGGTCCGCTCGGCGACCACGGCGCGACGATCATGGCCTGCCGGCACGCCATGGCCGGCAGCGGCCTGCATTCGGACTGCGCGCCGGTCAATGGCGCCGTGGAGGCGCTTCTCGAGGCCGGAATCGAGGTCCACAGCCTCCACGACCCGACCCGGGGCGGCACTCTCACCGTGTGCCACGAGGTCGCCGAGCGGTCCGGGCACTCCATCCTCCTCCATGAGGCCGACCTGCCGGTCCGACCGGAGGTGCGCGCGGTGTGCGAGCTGCTCGGCCTCGAGGCGCTCGGCCAAGCGTGCGAGGGACGGGTGCTGGCCTGGATTCCGGCGACGGACGCCGAGCGTGCCGTGGCGCTCTTCGACCAGCACACGCCTGGCGGCGGAGCGGCCGTCATCGGGCGGGTCGACGCCCGCAGCGGTCGCCGGCCGTCGGTCCTGCTCGAGACCGTGATCGGCGGACGGCGGCCGGTCGACCTCCCCTCCGGCTCCGAGCAGCCAAGGATCTGCTGACCATGGTGCCCGCTTCGCCTCGGTGGAAGGAGCAGTCTGCGCGATGAGGATCGCAGCCGTCGGCGCCGCGCTGCCGCCTCACGCCTACGATCAGGCGACGCTGTTCGCAGCGTTCCGCGAGCACTGGGGCCGTCGCCACTACAACCTCGACCGCCTCGAGGCCCTGCACCGCAACGTCCTCGTCGGCGCCCGCCACCTGGCGCTGCCGATCGAGGCCTACCCCGCACTGGAAAGCTGGGGCCAGGCCAACGACGCCTGGATCCGTGTGGCGCAGGAGGTCGGGGCTGCAGCGATCTCCAACGCTCTCGCCGCGTCCGGGCTCGGCGTCGCAGACGTCGGCGCGTTGTTCTTCGTCTCCACCACCGGCATCGCAACTCCGTCCATCGACGCGCGGATCGTCAACCGCCTCGGTCTTCCGAACGATGTCTGCCGGGTGCCGATCTTCGGCCTCGGGTGCGCCGCCGGAGCCGCCGGCATCGCGCGCGCGGCCGACTGGGTCAAGGCGTGGCCCGACCGGGTCGCCGTCCTACTCTCGGTCGAGCTGTGTTCTTTGACCCTCCAGCGCGAGGACCTCTCGATCCCCAACCTGATCGCGAGCGGCCTATTCGGGGACGGTGCGGCCGCGGCGGTCGTGGTCGGCCGCGAAAGACCCTGCGAGGGCCCCGAGGTGGTCGCGACGAGGTCCATCTTCTACCCCGACACCGAGCGCGTGATGGGCTGGGACATCTCCGAGCGGGGATTCCACATCGTGCTCTCCGCAGAGGTTCCCGAAATGGCCCGCCGGCACCTGCGCCGCGACGTCGATGCCTTCCTCGCCGCCCACGGCCTGTGTCGCGGCGACATCGGCTCCTGGGTTTCTCACCCTGGCGGACCGAGGGTCCTCGAGGCAGTGCAGGAGGCGCTCGAGCTTCCCGCCGATGCACTCGAGCTCTCGTGGCGCTGCCTTCAGGAGATTGGCAACGTATCGTCGACCACGGTCCTGATGGTACTGCGAGACACCATGGCGACGCGCCGGCCGTCGGCGGGTACGTGGGGTATGCTGCTCGCCATGGGGCCCGGATTCTGCTCCGAGCTCGTGCTGCTGCGCTGGTAGGGTCGGCTTGGCACAGCTCCTCCGCGGGTTCCTCGACCAGTGGTCGCCAGGAGGCGTTGCACGGCGTCCCGTGGCGCGATAATGACTCGGAGGCGCGACGCGGTGCGCCTGACACCTTTCGGGGAGGGCACGGTGACCGACAGCGAGATCCTCGACGGCATCGTGGCGGTCGCTCGCCGGCACCTGTCCCTCGAGCGGCCGATCGATCTCGAGACACGCCTCGTCGATGACCTCGAGCTGGACTCGATCCAGCTGATGACGCTGGCGGTCGAGGTGGAGAACCGGTTCCAGGTCTGCCTGGACCCCGAGACCGACGCCTCGATCGCGACGATTCGCGACCTCGTCGACGCCGTGCGAGGCCGCCTTGCCGGCTGAGACCCTCGCGGGGCTACTCGAGCACGCCGCCCGCCATCCCGAGGTCCCCCTCGCGGTAACGGATCGCCGCGAGCGCGACATCGAGCTCTCGTGGACCGCGATCCGCCAGGACGCCCTCGCCGCATGCGCTGGACTGCAGACGATCGGTGTCGAGCCGGGCGACCGAGTCGGCCTGGTCTACCCGACCGGCTTCGACTTCCTCACAGCGTTCTTCTCCGTCGTGCTGGCGGGTGCGGTCCCGGTCCCCCTCTACCCGCCAGTACGGCTCGGCCGCCTCGAGGAGTACCTGGAGCGCACCGCCGCCATGCTCAAGGCGGTCGGCACCGCGGTGGTCCTGGCCGACTCCCGGGTGGCGCGGCTGATCGGCCCCGCGGCACTCGGCGCCCGACCGCGGCTCGGCGTCCGCAGCCTTCACGACCTGCCGCAGGGATCGGCCACTCCGGTCGACCGGGGGCCCGACGACCTCGCCCTCGTGCAGTTCTCATCCGGCACCACGGTCGAACCCAAACCGGTCGCCCTCACCCACCGCGCAGTGGTCGGCCAGTCGCGCCTTCTCAACGGCCTGTGGCCCGACACCGACGAGCTGCACCACTCGGGCGTCAGCTGGCTACCTCTCTACCACGACATGGGTCTGATCGGGTGCATCCTGCCCGCACTCGAGCGCCCGGGACCGCTCACTCTCATCCCACCCGAGCACTTCGTCACCCGGCCCGCGATCTGGCTGCGCGCGATCTCGCGACGACGGGCGACGATCTCGCCCGCGCCCAACTTCGCCTTCGGTCTCGCATTCGACAAGATCCGCGATGAGGAGCTCGACGGGGTCGACCTGTCGAGCTGGCGGGTCGCGCTGTGCGGCGCCGAGCCGATCGCCCCAGAGGTCCTGCGGTCCTTCCAGCGCCGGTTCGCACGCTGGGGGCTGCGGCCGGAGGCTTTGACACCCGTGTACGGCCTGTCGGAAGCGGCGCTCGCAGTGACCTTCTCCGACCCGTACCGGCCGTTCACCTCGCTTCGGCTGGACCGCACCGCCCTGGCGGAACGAGGCGAGGCGCGTCTTGATCCTGCCGGCCGTGAGATCGTCTCCGTCGGCCGGCCGCTGCCGGGCTTCGCGCTGCGCATCGTCGACGAGGATGGCGGCGACCTGCCCGAAGGACGGGTCGGACGTGTGCTGGTCTCGGGACCCACGCTGATGTCCGGCTACCTCAACCGCCCAGACCTCACCGCTGCGACGCTGGACGACGGCTGGCTGGACACCGGCGACCTCGGGATTCTCGACCATCGGGAGCTCTTTCTGACCGGCAGGAAGAAGGATGTTCTGATCCTGAACGGTCGCAACCATGGTCCCGACGAGGCCGAGCGCGCCGCCGCCTCGGTCGAGGGCGCGCGTCCCGGCTGTGCGGTCGCCGCGAGCTGGCAACGGGAGGGCGCTGCGACCGAGCGGCTGCTGCTCCTGGTCGAGGCCCGAGCGACCACACCGGTCGCTCACTGGGACCTCGTCCGGACCCGAGCCTCTCAAGCCGTGGTCCGGGAGACCGGGCTGGTCGCAGACGACACGGTCGTCGTGGCCCCCGGCAGCCTGCCCAGGACCTCGTCGGGAAAGCTGCGCCGCCAGGAGGCACTGCACCGGTGGCTGGCGGGGCGGCTCGGCCCTCCCGCTGAGGTCGGCCCGGTCCGTCTCGCCGGAGCGATGGTGCGGTCGCGCCGCGCGCTGGCTCAGCTGGACCGCGACAGAAAGCACCGCACGGGCGGATGAGGTCCTCACTCGGACCCTCGGGCAGGCGCCGTCTCGCGGCCCTGCTGCTGGCCACGGCCGGTCTCGCTGCGCTTCCTGGGCTTGCCAGGTTGCACGTCGACAACCGTCTCGAGCGATGGGCCTCCCAGGACGGCGACGATGCCATCCGGTACCGCGACTTCACCGCGAGCTTCGGCAGCGACGAGTTCGTCCTCGTTGCGGCGTGGGGTCGACCGCTGTTCGACGCAGATGCGCTCGATGCGCTGCTCGACGCGGCGGAAGCACTCGAGAACGTGCCGGGCATCACCCGTGTGCAGGGGCTTCCGCTGGTCTGGCGCGACCTCTTCGGGGCGGAGGACCCGGAGGCCTTCGCCGCCGAGGTTGCGGCGACACCGCTGTACAGGAACCTCCTGGTATCGAAGGACCTGAGGACGGCCGGTTTGCTCGCCCAGGTCACCGCCAACGCCGACCCGAGCGCGCGAAAGAGCATCATGGCAGGGGTGCGCGCCGCCGTCGCACGCCTCGACCGCGCTCACTTCACCACTGCAACCGTCGGCTCGACCGTGCTCATCACCGAGCTGGATCGGCTCTCCGCCGCGGAGGCTCGACGAACGGTACCGATCGCCTTGATCGCCTCGCTCGCGGTGCTGCTGCCGCTGGTCAGATCGTGGCGTGCCGCCGCGGTCGCGGTCGCGTCCGCGGCGCTGGCGGTCGTGATCACGCTCGGCGCGCTCGGCTGGTCGGGTCGCGACCTGACCATGCTGAGCGCCGCGTTGCCGGCGCTCTTGTGGGTGCTCGCGCTGTCGAACATTGTCCACATTCTGGCCCGCTATCAGCGGCATCGCACAACGGTCCCTGCAGGCGAGTCACTCCAACGGGCCCTTGCCGAGGCCGCCGCTCCGTGCACGCTGTCCGCCTTCACCACGGCGCTCGGGTTCGGGTCTCTGGTGGTGGCCTCCTTGGGACCGGTCCGCGAGCTCGGCCTCGCGGCAGCGGCCGGCATCCTGATCGCCCTCGCCGTGAACCTCACGGTGGGACCCGAGCTCATCCTGCGTCTCGACCCTCCGGGAGCGCGTCTGCGAGGCATGAAGCGCGTTGCGGACCCTCCCCTCGCTCTGGCCGCCCGACAGCCCTGGCCGGTGGTCGTGGTCACGATCCTGTTCGTTGGCGCCGCCGTGGCCGTGCTGCCGCGAATCAGCCTTGCCGCAAACCCCCTGCGCTTCCTGCCGAAGGACGATCGCCTGGTGCGCGCCTATGGTGAGGTCGGGCGGCGTCTGACCGGCTTTCACACCGTCGAGACCGTGGTCGACCTGCCCTCGTCGTGGACCGACCCGGAGGTGTGGCCGGTGCTCGACCGCCTCGACGCGACCCTCTCCGCCTCCCCTTGCGTCGCCCGCGTCGTCTCACCCCTCGATCTGCTGCGCGAGGCCAACCGATGGGAAGCGTCGAGCGGGGGCGACGGTTGGTCGCTGCCGGAGTCCCAGGCGGCGGCCGCCCGACTCATCGCCTCCCTTCCGGCGGAGGTCTCTTCCTCGCTAGCCACCATGGTGGCCGCTGGCGGACGACGGGTCCGGCTTTCGGCGGTCGTCGACGACATGGACGAGGCCGCGACGCTTCGACTCGCCGCCCGGGCGAAGGCGGCGCTCAGCGCGCTGCCGATGGGCTACGACGGTGAGGTCACCGGTCTCGTCCTGCGTCTGGTGGAAGGACAGCGCGACCTCGTCAGGACCCAGCTCGCGAGCCTCGGAGTGGCCGTCCTGGTCGTGTTCAGTACCGTCGCCCTGGGCCTCGGTTCGGTGCGCCTCATGCTGGTTTCGGTGGTGCCCAACCTCGCGCCCGTGCTTGCAGCGCTCGCGGTCATGGCGGTCGCCGGGCTGCACCTCGACGCTGCCACCGTGATGACCGCCAGCGTCGCGCTCGGGATCGCGGTCGACAACACCCTCCACCAACTCGTCGCCTACCGACGTCTGGCAGGCACATTGCCGCCACGGGAGGCGGCCTCGGCCGCCGTCCGCGAGGTCGGCTGGGCAATGGCCGTGACCACCTCGACCGCGATCGCCGGCTTCCTCGCGCTCACCGCCGCCGACTTTCTCCCGATCCGAGATTTCGGCTTACTCGCGTCGGTCGCGATGGCGGTCGCCCTCGCCGCAGACCTCATGCTCGTCCCCGCGCTGCTCGCCCTCGGGCTTGGTGGCAATGGCACGCAGGCCACGAGGAGAGCATGATGAGCTTGGCACGCCTCGCGGCAGTGTTTTCTACGCTGTTGGCTGCGGCAGCATTCGCCTTCGGCGGACCGCCGCCCGGGGACCGTCTCGAGAGTGCCGCTCGGTCATGGGACCTCGAAGCCGCTGAAAGCGTCCGTGTCGCCGCCCGCACCGCGGCCGACACCGGCGATCCGGCGGCGCGCTTCCTGCACGCACGCGCGTGCCTGCTGACCGCGGAGCTGCTCCGTGTGAGGTGGGAGGAGACCCCTCCGTCTGCCCGGGAAGCCCGTCAGCAGTTCGGCGCACGGATTGATGTCGCCGCTCAGGAAGGCCTGGAGGAGCTCAAGGACCTCCCCGACAGCTCCGAGCGCTCCCGCATCGAGGCCGACTTGCTCGCGACGATGATCCGATCGGACTTCCGGGCACGTCGTTTGGAGGCCAGGCTCCGCGCTGCGATCGACCATGCCCTCGCCCTCGATCCCGACAATCCGAGGGCACTGACCTCGTCTGCCAAGCCCCTGCTGTTCGCCGATGCGAAACACGGTGGCGACTTGCGGGCCGCGGTCGAACGGCTCGACCGGGCCCTGCGCCTCGATCCATCGCTCGAGGCTGCCCGTCTCCTGCGAGCGGTCGCATACCAAAGGCTCGGCGAGACCGCGCGTGCGGAGGCGGATTGGAAGGAGGCCCTGCGTCGCAACCCTGCGTGCCAACCGGCTCGGCGAGGCATGGACGAGCTCAGCCGCGGGGCTTCTGCGGGAACCGGCGCGGCAAGCCCGCCTCGGCCCCCCAACGCAGCAACGCCGCCACCGCCCTCAGGGTAACCCACCCCGAGAGCCGGCTCGAACGCGCCTCACCGGTGGGGAGCGATCGAGGTGGCACCGCATCGGCCCGCCATCGCGCCCTGGCGTCCTGCGCCGCCTGGATCCTGAGCAGGGCGGAGCGCATGCGCGGATCGTAGGAGGCGCCACAGCGCGCCAACGCGTGCAGGCTCTCGGCAGCGTCCGTTCGGTCGAGGTTCGCCTCGCCAAGCGCGGCACGCACCGGTAGCCCGGCAACAAGCGCGCCGGCCGCACGGGCGAGGAGCCGCTCGCGGACCCGGTCGGCGCCGTCTGCCGCCGCCCCGAGGACTGCCACGGCGGTGATCCGGCATCCTCCGGCCCCCATGTGACGCGGGTGGCCACACCACCACCCGCCTGCAGCGGCGAGCGGCCGCTCCTCCAGCCACGCCGTCAGAGTCTCGACCCGCCGGTCGCGGGCGAGGCCGAGCCGGGTCATCGCCTCGACCAGCTGCGCCGTCAGGCAGGGCTGCGGCCCGCCGCCGGACTGTCGCACGACGCCGCCGTCCTCACCCAACGACCGCAGAAGTAGCTCCGCCGCCGCCTGCAGGCGCGGATCCGAAGGGTCGGCTCCCAGGCGGATTGCAGCCAGGATCCTCCAACCCGGGCCCGAGAAGGGAGTCCAGGTCCGCGCACGGGTCATCCAGGACCCGTCGGGCAGAAGCTCCGCGAGGAGCGTCGCCACCGGCTCGTCCGCGCTGGCACCGCTGCGCGGCCGCACCACCGCCGGGGCATCGGCCGGGCGGCCGACCAGCTCCACCAGCACGCGCCACAGAAGGCTGGGACGGTGGTCGTCGAGAAGCCAGGCGAGTGGGTCGGCTGCGAGAGCCTCCCACCCCTGAGTGCAGGTAAGGGTCACCGGCGGTTTCGTTCCTGCAGCGTGTTTCGAAGCACTCGCAATGCACCGTCGAGCCGGGACATCCGGCGGTTGCGGTACTGGAGAGCCGGCATGTCGGTGAGGTCCGGCTGCTCGGCGCGGATCTCGCGCAACTTCCTGTCGAGCTCGAACTGCAGGAGGTTCAGCTCCTGGTCGGTCAGTCGTTTGAGCGAAACGGCGTTGACGAGCGTGTAGCCCTCCACCACCTGACGGGCCATGCCAGGTGCCGAGCCTCCGACGAAGGGACACATTACGACCTCCCCGCGGGCACCGCGTCCGCGACCGGACGCAGCGACCCGCTGCGGTAGACCACCACGCGGTCGGCACGCTCAGCGAGCGTCCGATCGGCGGTGATCCACAGTGCGGTCCGACCCACCGAGGCGCGGACCAACGCCGCGCGCCAGAGCTCCCCGCGGACCGCATTCACCCACGGCATCGGGTCGAGGACCACCAGGACACGGTAGTGTGAGGGAATCACACGCGCCGCAAGCAGCAGCAGCGCATGGAACGCGGACAGGGGCTGCCCGTCCACCTGCAGCATTCGCCCACCGAGGGCGGCAGCGACCTCGTCCAGCGAGCAGGCCTCGCGGACCGCAGCCAGTGCGGCGGGCTCCAAGGGCGTCCCAACCAGGACCGCCAGGTTGGCATCGAGGCCTCCTTCCACCAGTGCCTCACCCGGCGCGACGAGCGCAACGAGGCGGTCGGAGGGAACGAGCGGCTCGCCGTCGATCGCAACCTCCCCGCCCAGTGAGGGTCGGCGTCCGGCCAGGGTTTCGGCAAGGGGCTGCCCATCCATCAAACTGTCACAGAGCACGGCGATCGAGTCACCGGCGCGCAGCTCGAGCTCGAGCGGCACCGATCTCGGCAGGCCGTCATCGCCGCCGACGACCATGGCACGAGCACTGAACGTGCCGCGGACCTCCCGGGTCGGCGGCCCGAGGGGTGGAACCGGGATCCGGGCACCTCCGGCAAGCTCAGATCCCGCCAGGCGAGCCGCGCCGACCAGGAGCCCACCGGCAATCCACCCGATTCCAGCGCCGGTCGGAGGCCACGCGAGCTGGAGGCCCGCCCAGCCGGCAAGGGCGATCAGGTCGGCAGCGGAGGGACGGCGCTCCGCTCGGACCGGGAGCGCCCAGGCAGCGATCCCCGCAAGCGCCGTCGGGGCCAGCCAGGCGACGAGCACCGCGGCGCCGCCGCGCCACGCCAGAAACCCGGTTCCGGACAGGGCGAGGAGAGCGAGACGCCACGGCCACCCTGGCGTTCGCGCAGGGGCGCCGCGGCCAGCGGCAAGGGCCAGCACGGCGGCGACCGCCGCGAGCTCGCCTCGCCACAGCGAAAGCCACGGCAGGGCGGCCGCGAGCACGGTGGCGGCCCAGACGAGAAGGAGCCCGAGGTGGCGGGTCACGGTTCGATGGTACCCCGGCGAGTGCTCGCGTCCAAGCAAACGGCACGCCGACGACCCGATGGCGGCCGCCAACCATCCGGTAGGTGCAACCGTTGTCCGACCGCCGGCGAGTCCGAGGGTGCGACGGCCTTCCCAGAGAAACCGGTTTGGATCGATCCCGGGCACCGCGACGGCACCGGCCACAGTAGACTGGATGCCGCCAACCGGTGACCGGGGGGAACTCGATGGACGACCTTGATCTGTACCGGCACGCTCTCACTGCCGTCGAGCGGGGCGATCCCGCCGTGTTGGTCGTGGTCGTCGATGCCGAGGGCTCGGTCCCGGGGACTCCGGGCGCGGCGATGCTCGTGTTGCCCACGTTGGCTGTCGGGACGGTGGGCGGAGGAATCGCCGAGGCCCGCATGATCGAGCGCGCCCGCGCCCATCCTCCCACGGGGGTCGATCTCACAGAGTTCCGTCACTCCGAGGAGTCGCTGTGCTCGGGGACTCAGACCCTGGCTCTCGCGAAGCTCGGCCCTGCCGACACCGCAAGCCTGGCCGGCGTGGTCGAACGCCTCGCCGTGGGCGAGACCGCACATCTGACGCTGTCGCCGTCGGGACTGGGCCTTGCTGATGACGCCGAGCCTTCGACGGGCTTTCGGCGCACTGCTTCCGGCTGGAGGTTCGACGGCGTCCTCGGGTTGCGGGACGTGCTCGTACTCATCGGTGGCGGCCATGTCTCCCTCGCCCTGTCGCGGGTCGCTGCGACCCTCCCCTACCGCATCGCGGTGTTCGACGACCGAGCCAACCTCCCCACCCTGGACGCCAACCAATGGGCCCACGAACGCCGCGTCGTCGACTACGCTGAGATCGCTCGCCACGTTCCCGAGGGCGAGCACTCGTGGGTGGTGATCATGACCCACGGGCACCACGGCGATCGCAAGGTCCTCGAGCACCTCGTCGGCCTCGACCTGCGCTACCTCGGGCTGCTCGGCAGCCGCGCCAAGATCGCCGCCATCCTCTCCGCCCTTGCCGCGGCCGGCATCGACCGTGCCCGGCTCGACCGCGTTCACGCCCCGGTCGGCCTCGAGATCGGCAGTCACACGCCGGCCGAGATCGCGGTCTCCATCGCCGCCGAGCTGATCCGCGAACGCAACCTCAAGCGGCAGTAGGAAGACCACAGAGCTCATCCCGACCGGACAGCGCAAGAGCCAAAGGTCTGAACCACCAAGACACGAAGACACCAAGCCATCGCAGAGAAGGGTGAGGGATCTCACGGGTCCCGGCGGCCGCCTCCAGCAGCCGCCCCAGGCAGAAGGAGCGGACGAACGAAAGAGCGGCTCTTTCGCCCGTCCGCTCCTTCTGCCAGGGCCGCGCGCCGAGCTCGCGGCACGACCCCACTCGGGCGATCTCAGCGCCTCGTACCCGCTGTTCGCGGCTCAAGGAGTCCCCAGGCTCCACGGAGCGCGACACGCTGGAACCCACCACGAACCCCTTGGTGTCTTGGTGTCTTGGTGGTGAGAGTCCCCTGCGATCGCGACAAACGCCCCTACGTCTTGCGCCCGACCTCGAGTCCGAGGTGGCGGGCGACCTCCGCGAAGAACTCGTCGAGATCGGCGTCCACGAAGAACCGTCGCGGCCCTGGAGCGAGCCCGACAGGGCCCCGGTTGACCACCACCACATCGCCGCCCGCCGACTGCGGCAGCCAGGCCGCGGGGTAGACGGTCAGTGACGAGCCCAGAACGAGCATCAGGTCGCTCGACGCGGTCGCCGCCAGCGCCTCGTCGAGCCCGTGCACCATCTCACCGAAGAAGACCACGTCGGGCTTGACCACGGCGCTGCAGGCACATCGAGGGACGGGCTCACTCGCCACCTTCTCCCGCATCTCGTCGAGGCTGTACGACCGCCCGCAGCCGAGACAGTGGCTGGTCCAGTACCCGCCGTGGACAGCGATCACCCGCCGCGATCCCGCACGGTGGTGGAGCGGGTCGATGTTCTGGGTGATCAGGGCGTGGAGCCTCCCGGCGCCCTCGAGCATCGCCAGGAAGCGGTGGGTGGCGGTCGGCTCCAGCGCATCGACCACCGACAGGAAGTCTCGGGTGAACTCGAAGAAAGGCGCCGGGTCGCGGCGGAAGCTCGCAATGTCGAAGACCCGCTCGGCGTCGTAGCGGCGGGTGACGTACAGGCCCTGCGGCCCGCGGAAGTCGGG